>LIQL01000695.1 GCA_001418405.1 Streptomyces diastatochromogenes
CCGCGGGGCGCGTCAACTCCCGCGAGCGCCGCCCCTGCCGTAAGCGCGTCGGCCATCCCCGGGGCGTCGACCGCTCCTCGGGGGGCGCCGGCTCCGGTGCCCCGTCCCCCGTGGCGGCCGGTGCGCTCCGCCGCCCCCCGCGCAACACCATGCCCGCCGCCACCACCAGCATCAGCACCGAGAACGCGGCCATCAGGACGCCGGGGTCCAGGGCCGCGCTCCAACGGGAACCGGCGTAGCTGCCGGCCGTCCCCAGGGCGCCGAACGTCGCGCCGGCGGCCCAGCGGACCCGGCCGGCCCGGGCGTGGCAGAGCAGTCCGCTGACCGCACCGACCGCGACGACCACCAGGGCGCCCGCGGTCGCCGCGTGCGGGGACTGGCCCATCAGATAGACCAGGGCCGGCACCGCCAGCACCGAACCGCCACCGCCGAGCGCGCCCAGCAACAGGCCGATCAACAGCCCGCAGGGCAGCGCCGTCGCGGCTATGAGGACGGACACGGCGGCCCGTCAGACGGACGGCGCCGCGGCGCGCGGGGCGAGGTCGACCGCCCGACTGGCGTCGGACCACTCGGCGACGAACGCGAAGCGGTCACCGCGGACCACCGTCTCGCGCCACTCCACCACCCGTTCACCGGCCCGGCCGAGGCGTTCGATGGCGAACGCCGCCTCCCGGTCGGCCAGTCCGAGCAGCCACGCCTGCCGCACGTCCGGCAGGAACGGAGCGATCCGTTCGCGCCCGCCGGTGACCTTCACCCCGCAGCGCCGGGACAGTTCGCCGTAGAGCGAGGTGTGTCCGAAGTCGGCGCCCAGCAGCGGCTCGGCCAGGTCGGCCGGGAGGTACGCGGTGTCGTGGGCCAGCGGTTCGCCGTCCGCCAGGCGCAACCGCTCCAGGACGACCAGCGGCGCGTCCGGGATCAGGCCCAGGTGCCCGGCGACCGTCGCGTCCGCGGTCCGCTCCAGCCGCAGCACCTCGCTGTGCTGGTCCACGCCCTGGGCCTCCAGATCGCGGAAGAGGCTGTAGAGGGAGCCGAGCGGCTGATGGATGCGGCGGGCGTCGAGGCGGCTGGCGCGGCCGCGTTCGGCGATCACCAGGCCGTCGGCGCGCAGTTTGCGCAGCGCCTCCCGGACGGTGTGGCGGCTGACCTCGTACTCACCCGTCAGCCGGTGCTCGGCCGGGAACTCCTCGGCGAACGCACCGGCTTCCACCCGGCGGCGCAGGTCGTCCCGCAGCTGCGCCCACAGGGGCAGCGGGGAACCGCGGTCCAACGGGCGCGGCCCGTGCGCGTCGCCGTTGCCGTCGGCGCCGTGCCGGGGCATCCGGCCGTACGCGCCCGTCGGTTCGGGCTGGGGCGGCGTCATGTCGGTCCTCTCGTCCGTGGTCCGGTCCGCGGGGAGGGGTCCGGCTTGTCCCCCCGCCAACCGGATACTTAATGTACGTACATCCGTGCATCCGCACAACAGAGCGAGATGCGCGGTGCATTCAGCCGTCCACGCTCCCAGCCCGAGCGAGCCGAACCGCGCACGGGCGCCGCGCACCCCTGGAGGCCCGACCGTGCACTTCGCGCAGTACTACCTCGACTGCCTGTCCCAGGCGTCGTACCTGATCGGCGATCAGACCACCGGACGCGCCGTCCTCGTCGACCCGCGCCGGGACATCGACGCGTACCTGGCCGACGCCGAAGCGGCCGGCCTGCGCATCGAACTCGTCATCGAGACGCACATCCACGCCGACTTCCTCTCCGGACACCTGGAGGTGGCCCGGGCGACCGGCGCCGAGATCGCCTTCGGCGCCGCCGCCGAGACCGGCTTCCCCATCCGGCGGTTACGGGACGGCGAACGCATCTGCCTGGGCGCCGCACCCCGCGAGCCGTCCGACGCGGCCCCGGGGACCGGGCCCGGCACGGCGAAGGGAACGGAATCCGGGACGGCGACGGGAACGGAATCCGGCGTCACCCTCACCGTCCTCGCCACCCCCGGGCACACCCTGGAATCCCTCTGCCTGGTCGTCCGTGAAAACCCCGACGCCGAGGCGCCGTTCGGCGTCCTGACCGGCGACACCCTGTTCGTCGGCGACGTCGGCCGCCCCGACCTGCTCTCCGCCGCCGGCCACACCCCTAAGGACATGGCCGCGCGCCTCTACCGCTCCCTGCACACCAAACTGCTCACCCTCCCGGACGCGACCCGGATCTTCCCCGCCCACGGCGCCGGCTCGGCCTGCGGCCGCAGCATCTCCACCGAGACCAGCTCCACCATCGGCGACCAACGCCGCCTCAACTACGCACTCCAGCCCATGACCGAGGACGCCTTCGTCCGGCTCGTCACCGCCGAACAACCCACCGCCCCCGGCTACTTCGCCCACGACGCGGCCCTCAACCGCGACGGCCACCCCCTACGGGACCCCGCACCACCGGCCCCGCTCACCCTGGCCGAGGCGCTCACCGCCCGCGACCGGCAGGGCGCCGCCCTCCTCGACTGCCGGCCGGCCGCCGACTACGCCCGCGCCCACCTGGCCGGTTCGCTGCACGTCGGCCTGGACACCCGGTTCGCGGAGTACGCCGGCAGCGTGGTGGCCCCCGGCACCCCGATCGTGCTCCTGGCCGCCCCCGGGACGGAGCACGAGGCCCGCCTGCGGCTCGCCCGCATCGGCTACGACCGGGTCCTCGGCCACCTCCCGGACCTGGCCGGCGTCCTGGCGGACGCCCCGGAACGCACCCGCCGCAGCACCCGCCTGCGCCTGGCCGACCTGCTCGAACGACTGCCCCTGGACCCGGCGGACGGCGTCCAGTTGATCGACGTCCGCAACCCGGCCGAGTACGCGGCGGGCGCCCTGCCCGGCGCCCGCAACATCCCGTTGGCCGCCCTGCTGGACCGGATCGACGAGCTGGACCCGGCCCGACCGGTCGTCCTGTACTGCCGCAGCGGCACCCGCTCGGTGATCGCCGCGGCCCTCCTGGAGGCGCGCGGCTTCGACGACGTCAGCGACGTCTCCGGCGGCTGCCCGGTGCCCGTCCCCGCCTGACCCGTGGGGGAGGGCCCCGGCCCTCCCCCACGGGTCAGG
>LIQL01000696.1 GCA_001418405.1 Streptomyces diastatochromogenes
GGCCCCTCTCCGACCCCCTCCCCGGGCCCTGTTGTTGCTGTTGTTTCCGCAGGTCAGGCCGGACAACAACACGAACAACAACAACAGCAACACCCCGACAACAACAGCGCCGACGAGAGCGCCGTGTGGTCGGAGGCGGCGGGGGGCTGGATCGTCCAGGACGCCGCGAACCCGCACCGCTACGTCGTGGAGCGCCGCCGCTGACGGTCTCCCGGTCCGTCCCCGTCCCGCCGACGCGCGGTGCCGGGGACGGGCCGGGGAGCCGGACCAGCCGGCACCACCGACGAGAGGACCAGAGATGCCCCGCTACACCTACCAGTCGGCCCCCGGCCTCCGGATCAAGGCGGCCGTCTACCGCGGCAGCGCCCAGGACTTCGCGGACGCGCTGGCGGAGGACTGCCGCGCCGACTACGGCGTTGCCCCCAACGTCCGTGTCTGGCACGGGGACGGCCCGGTGACCGAGCCCCCGGCCGCCACCGCCCGCTGAATCCGCGCCGGCCGGTCACTCGACCCGATGCCCCCCGCCAGCCGCGCAGGGCTGAAAGGGTCAAGTGATCAGCCGCCGAGGGAGGAACCGCAGATGAGCTACCGCTACGAGTGCCGGGCGTGCCGGACCGTCAGCAAGACGGACACGGAGCCGCAGGCGGAGCAGGTGCGCGACCTGCACCGCGCGGTGCACCACGGGGGAATGGCGCCGATGGCCGGGGACCAGGTACGGCCCAGCCGGATCCCGGTGCCGCAGGGGCCCCCGCCGATCTCCGGCCGGCGCGCGCTGCTGCTGCTGGGACTGCTGGTCGCCGCGCTGCTGGCGACCCGGCTACTGAGCCACTGACGCACCACCACCAAGCAGGGAGGGAACGGAATGAAGTTCAAGCGGGGCGACGAGATCACGGTCACCAGTCCGGTGGAGCCGAGCATCCACAAGGGCGGCGAGACCGGCACGGTCACGGCCACGAACGAGCGTGACGACTGGGTGGAGTTCCGGCGAGACGACACCGGTGCGCATGACGTCGTCTGGCCATCGGAGATCAGCCACCGGTAGCGGTTGCCTGTCCGCCCCGAGCCCTCCGCGGCCGGGGCGGGCGGGGAGCCGCCACCAGGGCGCTCCAGAGACAAGTAACCCCCGGGACGGTCGGTGCATCCGACCAAGAACGTCCGACCGGCCCGGGGCCTATCCCGAAGGACAGGTGTCCACTATGGCATTGCGTAAGGGCATGCCCACGCGCGACCCCGGCCGGCCCGGTGAGCGGCCGGAGGACGTCACCGAGTACGACGCGGCGCGGGGCGGCTGGCACCGCTCCCCCGCCGAGCAGCGCCCGCTCCCCGGAGCCCCCAACGGGACCTCCGGCCGCCTCCGGAAGGGGGCGCGCTCGTGACCTGCTGCGGAAAGCCGATGCGCCAGGAGGGGCGCACCTGGGTCTGTGACCAGTGCAAGGGCTGGTACGACCCCGGATTCGCGCCCGGGGCTGCGGGGCTGCGCATGGTCCCGACGCCCCGCCGCTCCCTGGAGCGCTGGCTGCTCACCCACTGGTCCGGCGCCGCCCTGGCCCGCGTCGGGCGGGCGGTCGACGTCCCCGCCGTCGCGCAGGCCCTGGCCCCGCTGACCGACTGGACCGCGACCGCCGAGCAGCTGCTCACGGCGCCCGGTCTGGCCGGTCGCGTAGCTCAGGTGCTGGCCGCCACGCCCGGCGTGATGGTCACCAGCCGTCCGGGGGTGGCGGCATGAGGGAGCGCCAGACGAGGACGCACCGGATCCGGACGGCCGCCCGGCGGCTCGGGTACTGGGCGCACATGTGGCAGTGCGCGCTGTGCCAGTGCTGGTACGACGCGCCCGACGTTTCGGCTCCGTGCCCGCACTGCGGTGGTGACGAGTGACCACGGTGGAGCAGTGCGCGGAGGACTACCGCCGCGCCGCAGCCTCCCGCACGGAGGGCGCGGACGCGGACCAGGACGCCCGCGCGGGCGGCGCCGAGAGCGCCGAGAGCGGAGGCACCCGGTGATCGAGGAGTACGAGTTGCGGCTCCGGATCCGGGACGCGGCGGCCCCCTACCTCCTGTCGGACGGTCAGCGGCAGGCCGCGCAGTACCTGCTCCGTGACCTGCTGGCGGCCGCCGAGCCCTACGGCGTCAGCCTCCGGCACCTGGACGCCATCGGCGCGGACTTGGCGCGGACGGTCGTGGAGGTGATCCGCACCCGCAGTTTCTGACCGATCAAGGGCCCGCCGGCACCTGCCGGCGGGCCCACCGTCCGGCAAGCGCCGGACGGATGCAAGGGTGCATTCCGGTGCACCACGGAGGGTTGCGCCCCGCGCACCGCACCTGAACGGAGAACCATGAAGACCAGGACCAGGACGAGGCGGCGCGGACTGTTCCGCAGGCGCCAGGAAACCGCCCCTCAACGGCTCCAGCCGACCCCCGAGTTCGAACCGGTGGCGCACGCGCCGGCCCCCGCGCCGGAGGCCCCGAGCGGCGACCGGGACGAGGCGCCGGCTACCGCGCCGACGCGGGAGCCGAAACTGCTGCTCGGTGCACTGGCCACCGTGGCGATCCTGGGCACGCTCGGTGCTGGTGTCGTCGGGTTCTGGATGTCCTTTGACACCCTGTCCGCCGTCGCAAGCACTGATTGGCACTTCGGTGCCCATGGGTTCCTGCTCCCGCTGGGTGTCGACGTCTCGATCATCGGCTTCCTGGCGCTGGACCTCTACATGGTCCGCAAGCGCGCCGGCTGGCCGGGCCTGCGCCTGATCGCGCACGCCATGACCGGCGCTACGGTCTACTTCAACGTCGCAGCACAGGGGCCCCTTTGGGTAGACCCCGCCCGATCGGCCGCGCACGGGATCATGCCGGTGCTGTTCGTGATCGGCGCGACTGCGCTGCGGCGCCTCGTGATCCGACTCGCCAGCCTGGAGGTAGGCGGGTACGAGGGCATCCCGCTCAGTCGATGGGTGCTCAACCCTGGTGAGACCTGGATTCTCTACCGGCGCATGCGACTGTGGGGCGTCCCGTCCTTCCGCGACATGCAGCAGCGTCAGAAGGATCTGCGGGGGTACGAGGTCGGGCTCCGTCAGCAGTACCCGGACCTGGAAGCGGCCCCGTACGATCTGCGACTCCCCATGATCCTTGCCTCCGAGGGATACACCGTGCAGCAGGCCCTGGATCTCCCGGCGGAGCAGGCGCGCCGCGCCGCCGCCCGCGCCGCCCGCGAAGAGCAGCAACAACTTGATGACGCGGTGCGGAGCGAGGAAGCGCGGGCCGAAGCCGACATCCGTAAGGGCGCAGCGCGGGCCCGGGTCGCGGTCGCGGCCGCCGAGACGGAAGCCGAGACCGCCGCGGCCGCCGCAGCCGCGCGAGCGCGCCGCGCGGTCGCCAGCCTGGAGGCCGACGAGCGGTTCAAGGAGGCTCAGCGCGCCGCCGAACGCGCCGATCGTGCCGCCTGGAGGGAAGAGCAGGACGAGGTAGCACCTGCCGGCGCTCCAGCAGCCTCCGGTGAGTCGACGCCCACGCCGTCCCCGGTGGACCACCACCCGCAGCTTCTCTCCGAGCCTGCTCCCGTTCCGGCCGCCGTAGTTCCGGACCCTGACGCGATTCGTTTGCACCAGGCGCAGCAGGCCGCGCTCCGCGCCACCCTGGACCGCCCTGCCTTCCCGGTGCAGCAGTCGGCCTACACCCCGGAGCCGGCCGCCGAGCCGCGCCACAAGGCACACGCCGCGGCGCAGGCCGTCGCCCCCCAGGTCACGGTGCGCTGGGACGAGGACGAGGACGAGGCCGCGCTCGGCGCTCAGCAGTCGGACGACGAAGACGCGCCCAAGGACGAGCCCCCGGCCCAGCAGCAGGACGAGGCGGCGCAGCCGATGGGGGAGGACGAGGCTAAGGCGCTCCCGGACGAGGTTCGGGTGGAGCGCGCCCGCTACGGCTGGCAGCAGGGTTGGAGCCGGCGCGAGACCGGTAAGCACAGCGGCTACAGCCATGTCACCGCGGGCAAGCTGTACGCGGAGTTCGAAGCCGGCATCCGATAGGCAGTGACTCGTCGAAGCGCCCGGGGGGCCGGACAATCGTCCGGCCCCCCGGGCGCTTTCCGCAGTTCAGCGGTGGGTTTACAGCGGATGGAAACCCGGCTGGTCACGCCCCGGGGAGCGCGCCCAGGCGCCGCTGGATCCGTACCGTGGCCGTCCGGAGTCGGCTGAAGTCCCGCGCGGCGTCCTGGGTGTGGAACGGGGCGGCATCGAGACGTACAGCCTCGTCCAGGTGCTGCACGGCCCTCTCCGCGGCCGCGGCTGCTGCGCGCACCGCTCGGTTCACCGCCTCCGCGGCCTCGTCGTCGACCAGCTCCGCCGTTACGACGCCTTCGCCGTCGCCCTGGTCCTCGTCGCCAATTGGCGACTGGCCGCCGGACCCTGCGGCGTCGCGGCGTGCACGGATCAAAGCCGCGGTCAACCTCCGCCCGCCCGACTCTGCGCGCAGGGTGGAGACGAGGTCCCGAGCCGCTTCGTCGCTGCGGTCGCGCACGACGGGCGCCAGCTCCCGCGCGTGAGACTCCGTGACGTCGTCGACTACGGCCGGCCCCAGCGGGGCAAGCGCCCGCCGCACCACCGCGAAATCGATGAGGCGGTAGCCGTACGAGCGATCCCACCCCCACCTGCTCTTGACGTAGTCACCGAACCGCTCGAACCCGGCCGCGCGGAACAGCTCGTCCGGCCCGTTGATCTGCCCAAGCAGTTCGCCTACCTCGGCGCGGTGCCGCATCTGGAGCGTCCGGAGCCCTACCTGATAGTTGGCCAGAGTCTGCTGGATGCGCTGCTCCAGGCCCTCCAGGCGCTCCACTGGGGTCTGCTCCGGGGAAGGGGTCGCGGCGGCCTGTGCGGGCAGTGTGGCGCCGCCTCGTGACGCCAGCCCGGAGCGCAGCGCATCCCCGAAATTGGTCCTGTTCGGCTTGCTCACCGCGCGACCACGCCCAAGACCTCCCGCGCAATCTCGTCCATGTTCGATCCGTCCTTGATGCGGACGGGCTTCCCCCAAGACTGGGCATACCCGTCACGGCCGTTGGAGAGTGCATACCGCGACCGCAGCACGGTGTACCCGGCCCGAGAGAGCTCGTCGTCCACGTCGTCCGGTGACGCGGCGCTTGTGTCGACCATCGTTAGCAGGATCACGAGCTCCGGTGCTCGGGCGCCCGTCGCTCGAAGTTGCTCGATCGCGTTCAGCACCGACCCGGCCCGGTTGATCTCGTTGCCGGTGGGCTGGAGGCACAGTACGGCCAGGTCGACGGCACTAAGCACCGCGGCATGCGGACCCCCGGTCCTGCGCTCCCACGCGCCCGTGTCCAGGGCGCACAGCCCCTTCTCGGGGCACAGCCGCAGCGCCTCGTTTCGGATCTGGTGCACGGCCGGCGCGGGGTAGACCGGCGCCCCCAGATCGGCTAGCTGCGCGTGCTCGTAGAGCGTGCCGTGCTCTTCCTCGCCGGGTACGTCGGCATCGATGCCGACGCACGGCACGCCGTACTGCTTCCAGTGGGCCAGGCAGTGCGCGAGCATCGTGCTCTTACCCGCGCCGCCCTTCCCTACGAAAGCCACCCGGCGGCCCTCAGTGGGCAGGGTTGGCAAGGGGCGAGAGGTAGTCATGCCCTGGACGGTACCGGCCGCAGCCTCCAGTGGACGCACCGCGTGCAGGTCGTGAGGCGAATCGGCCCGAGCGGTGACCGTCGCCAATTGGCGACGG
>LIQL01000697.1 GCA_001418405.1 Streptomyces diastatochromogenes
GTGGGTGGAGTTGTCCACAGGGTCGGCGGCGGGTGGGGCGGAGCTCGTACGCTTTCGGAGTGGTTCCGGCGGACGTGGGAGTGGTCGTGGGCGTGGAAGGCGACGTGGACGTGGACGTGGCGAGTGGCCCGGAGGCGGGCGAGGCGGTGCAGACGCTGCGCCGGGTCTTCGGGTACGACGCGTTCCGCGGGGATCAAGAAGAGATCATCGAGCAGGTGATCGGGGGCGGGGACGCCGTCGTCCTGATGCCCACGGGCGGCGGGAAGTCGCTGTGCTACCAGATCCCCTCGCTGGTGCGGCCGGGTGTCGGGGTGGTCATCTCGCCGCTGATCGCGTTGATGCAGGACCAGGTCGATGCGCTGCGGGCGCTGGGGGTGCGGGCCGGGTTCCTCAATTCGACGCAGGACTTCGAGGAGCGGCGGCTGATCGAGGCCGAGTTCCTCGCCGGCGAGCTGGACCTGCTGTACCTGGCGCCGGAGCGGCTGCGGGTCGAGCAGACGGTGCAGCTGCTGGACCGGGGGAAGATCTCGCTCTTCGCCATCGACGAGGCGCACTGCGTGGCGCAGTGGGGCCACGACTTCCGGCCCGACTACCTGATGCTGTCGATGCTGCACGACCGTTGGCCGGACGTGCCGCGGATCGCGCTGACCGCGACGGCGACGAAGGCGACGCACGAGGAGATCACGTCCCGGCTGCGGATGGACGGGGCCCGGCACTTCGTGGCGAGCTTCGACCGGCCCAACATCCAGTACCGGATCGCGGCCAAGAGCGAGCCCAAGCGGCAACTGCTGGAGCTGCTGCGCGGTGAGCACGCCGGGGACGCGGGCATCGTGTACTGCCTGTCCCGCGCCTCGGTGGAGAAGACCGCCCAGTTCCTGGTGGACAACGGGATCGACGCAGTGCCTTACCACGCGGGGCTGGACGCCCGGGTACGGGCGGCCAACCAGGCGCGGTTCCTGCGCGAGGACGGTCTGGTCGTGGTCGCCACCATCGCGTTCGGGATGGGCATCGACAAGCCCGACGTGCGGTTCGTGGCCCATCTGGACCTGCCGAAGTCGGTCGAGGGGTACTACCAGGAGACCGGTCGCGCCGGTCGCGACGGCCAGCCGTCGACGGCCTGGCTGGCGTACGGGCTTCAGGACGTGGTGCAGCAGCGGAAGATGATCGACGGGTCGGAGGGGGACGACGCGCACCGGCGCCGGCTCTCCGCCCATCTGGACGCGATGCTGGCGATGTGCGAGACGGTGGAGTGCCGTCGGGTGCGGCTGCTGGCGTACTTCGACCAGGAGAGCGGTCCGTGCGGCAACTGCGACACCTGCCTCACACCGCCGCAGACCTGGGACGGGACGGTGTCGGCGCAGAAGCTGCTGTCGACGGTGGTGCGGCTGAAGCGGGAGCGGGGGCAGAAGTTCGGGGCGGGGCAGATCATCGACATCCTGCTCGGCCGCAAGACCGCCAAGGTCATCCAGTTCGACCACGACGGGCTGAGCGTCTTCGGGATCGGGGAGGACCTGCGCGAGGCCGAGTGGCGGGGCGTGGTGCGGCAGTTGCTCGCCCAGGGGCTGCTGGCCGTGGAGGGGGACTACGGGACGCTGGTGCTCACCGAGTCCAGCGGTGAGGTGTTGCGCGGGCAGCGCCAGGTGCCGATGCGGCGGGAGCCGGAGAAGGCGGCGCGGGCGGCCAAGGCGAAGTCCAAGGGCAAGCGGGCGCCGGTGGACCTGCCGGAGGAGGCGCTGCCGGTCTTCGAGGTGCTGCGCGGCTGGCGGGGCGCCACGGCCAAGGAGCAGGGCGTCCCGGCCTACGTGATCTTCCATGACGCGACGCTGCGGGAGATCGCGACGGCCCGGCCGACGAGCCTCGCCGAGCTGGGCACGCTCACCGGAGTCGGTGAGAACAAGCTCGCCAAGTACGGGGAGCAGATCCTGGAGGTGCTGGCCGGCGGGCCGACCCCGGCCGCAACGGCGGGAGCGGCCGCAACGGCCGAAACGGCGGGAGCGGGCACATCGGGCGCGGCGGCTCCGGCCGGCGCTCCCGCCGGTGCGACCGCCGGTGCGACCGCGGTCGGCGCCGCGCCGACGTCCGTGTTCGAGGAGGACGAGGCGCTGCCCGAGCCGCCGGACGACATCGATTGGTGAGGCGGGGCACGGGCGCACCGCTCGCCGGACGCGACGCGGGCGCCCCCTCACGAGCCGAGCGACCGACGGGCGGCCGGCGGACGGCGGACGGCCGGCGGGCTGAGGGGTGCGGGCTGAGGGGCGCGGCGGTCGGCCCGCTCAGGGCGTCGTCCGGCCGCCCGGGCGGCCGGGCCGCTCCGTCGGGGGCTGCCATGGGAACGTCAGGAGGGCGTGGGCGCCGCCGTCGGGGGCGTTGCCGAAGTGCAGGTCGATGCCGAGGACGGCGGCCTGTCCGACGGCGATGGTCAGGCCCAGTCCGTGGCCCCGGCCCCGGCCCGGGACGTCCGTGCGGAAGCGCTGCGGCCCGTGCTGGAGCAGGTCGGCGGGGAAGCCGGGGCCGTGGTCGCGCACGGCGATGGTCGGGGTGCCGTCGGGCGGCGCGTCGACGGTGACCGTGACCGGGGGCCGGCCGTGCCGGTGGGCGTTGAGGACGAGGTTGGCGAGGACGCGGTCCAGGCGGCGCCGGTCCGTTTCGACGACCGTGTCGGCGTCGATCCGCACCTCGGCGTCGAGACCGGTGGCGCGCACGGAGCGCAGCACGAGCGGGCCGAGTTCGTAGGCGGCGAGGTCGGCGTGCTCGGTGCCGGAGTCCAGGCGGGAGATCTCCAGCAGGTCCTCGGTGAGCCGGTGCAGGGCCCGCAGCCGGTCGTTGATCATCTCCTTGGGTCGGCCCTCGGGGAGGAGTTCGGCGGAGGCGAGGATGCCGGTGAGCGGGGTGCGCAGTTCATGGGCGACGTCGGCGGTGAAGCGCTGTTCGGCCTGTAGGCGGCTCTGCAGGGTGGCGGCCATGGAGTCCAGGGCGGCCGCGACGGCGGCCACCTCGTCCTGCTCCGCCCCGTTGCGCCGCCGTTGACCTGCGGATTCGTCGACCCTGGCGTCCAGGTCGCCGGCGCTGATCCGGCGGGCGACGGCGGCCGTGGTGGCCAGCCGGCGGCTGATGTGACGGGCCAGGAAGAGTCCGGCCGCGGCGACGGCCGCGGCGGCGAGGACGGCCGAACCGAGGATCGCGGTGTCGAACTTGTCGAGGCTCCAGCGGGTGTTCCCATAGGGCGACCAGACGGCCATGATCTGGTCGTCGGCGGGCGCCGCGGCCCACATGACGGGCTGCCCGCGGTAGCTTCCGACCATGCTGCCGCGCCGCCCACGATGCACTAACTCCCGTAGTTCCGCGGGGAGTTCGGGGGGATCGAGGACGGAGTTGATGCCTTCGCGGGAGGTGCCGTACTCGAAGAGGTCCAGTGCGGTGTCGAGGTCCGCGCGGGTCTCCTTGCGTACCTGGCCGACGGTCTGGCGGGCGACCGCGTTGTGCACGAGCGCCCCGAGGACGGCGGCGACCGCGCAGCACACCGCCGTCACGGTGAGCGAGATCTTCCAGCGCAGGGAGACCGCCGGGCGCCAGCGGAGGGGGAGCGTCGGCCACCGGCGGCGGGGGCCCGCCGGGCGTCGGCCCGGCGGTTCGCCCGGGCGGGGGCGCGTCACGGGGGCCCCGCTGCCGGGGCGGCGCCGGACGTGGTGGGTTTGGGCTTGTGGGCCAGGTCGAGGGTGAGGTCCCACAGACCCATCGAGTTCCCGTCCCAGACGTAGTCGGTGACGCTGACGTAGCGCGGGTCCTTGGTGGGCTCGCGGATCGCCAGGTGGCCGGCCGCGAGTTCGACGCCGGCCAGTACGCCGCGCAGCGCGAGGATCCGGGTGACCACCGTCTTGCGGACGGTGTAGACGCGCAGTTCGCTGGTGCGGCGGTCGACGTCGACGACGGCGATCAGATCGGGTTTGCCGTCGTCGGTGAGGTCGTGCAGTTCCGGGCGGCGCACGGAGCCGGGCGCGGGCGGGGCGGCCCCGGACGCGGCGAAGTCCGCGTCGAGGACGGCGAGCGGATCGGCGTGCCCCATGTCGCCGCTCGGGATGCGGGGGAGCTCGGGGAGCGGCTTGAGGGCGGCCGGGTTCTCGTTCTCGCGCAACGGGGCGGGCGAGTTCCGCGGCCAGAGGTCCAGTGGCGCGGTGACCTGCCGCGCCCGCCCCTCGTCCTTGAGGCCCTCGGGGCTGGCGCATCCGGCGAGCAGGGCCAGCAGCGCGGCGGCGAGGGCGAGGGGTCGCACGCGGGCGCGGGGAACGGGCGCCGGGGTACGGGCGTGACCGACCGGCGCGCTCCCTGCGGGGCAAAATGCGGACATAGCCTGACCAAGCTACCCAAGGTGTCGGGGTAGGGAATCTTCGGGACGACCGTTCCGGCGGCGGCTCGCCCCGGGCGGCGCACCCGGG
>LIQL01000698.1 GCA_001418405.1 Streptomyces diastatochromogenes
CCTGCCCGCGGTCCAGCCGGCGGCCGGCTGGACCGCGGGCAGGCCGTGCGGGAGGGCGGCGGGTGCCGCCGGGCCGGCGCCGCCCCGGCACAGCAGGTCCACCCCGACGGTGTGCAGCGGGCCGGCGAGCGGGCCGCCGGCCGGGCCGTAGCACGCCTGCTGCCCGGTGGTGAAGACGGTGTCGGCGGCGAGCTCCAGGGGGACCAGCAGGGCGGCGGTCCGCCCGTAGCCGCGCTCCCGGCCGGCGTGCGCGTAGGCCGCGGTGAAGACCGCGGCGCAGACCGCGGCGAGCGTCGCCGGCGGTAGCGGGGCGTGCGAGAGCAGGACGTGCGAGGCGGCGGACAGGGTGACGCACAGTGCGGTGAACAGCGCCGCGCGGACCGCCCTCAGCCGCTCCCCGGGCGGGGCCCCGGTCCGGGCCGCCGGGCGGACTCCCCTCCCCTGCATGGCCGGGAGTCTGCCATGGGCACGACCAGAATCCGGGTCAAGATTTGGCATCGGCCGGCGTGCGCGGAGCACGCCGGCCGATGCCGGTGCCGGGGGCGGGCCCGGCCGTCAGGACCCTGGGGTCACTTCTTGAGGTTCTTCTCCACCTGGGCGCTGAAGTCCGCGGCCGAGGACGGCGCGACCGGGCCCTGCGCGGTCTCGGTGCCCAGGACCTTGCCGTTCAGCTTGATGGTCGGGGTGCTGTGGACGTCCTTGTGCGAGTCGAACTCCTTGGACATCGCCATCGCCCAGGCGTTGTACGTGCCGTCCTTGACCGCCTTCTGGAAGGCGGCGTTGCCCTTGAGCGCCGGGACGGTGTCGGCGACCTTGATCAGGTAGCTGTCGTCGGCGAACTTGTCCGGGCCGGTCTCGTCCGGGTGGAACTCCTTGGAGTACAGCGCGTACTTGTACTTCAAGAAGGCGTCCGGGGAGACGTTCAGCGCGGCGCCCAGGGCGCTCAGCGCGTTCTTGGAGCCGGTGCCCTGGAGGTTGTTGTCCAGGAACGTGCCGAGGTGGTACGTCGCCTTGTACGTGCCGGCGCTGATGTCCTTCTCCACCGTCGCGCCGACGTTCTGCTCGAAGGCGGCGCAGCCGGGGCAGCGGGGGTCCTCGAAGAGTTCGAGGGAGTTCTTGGCGTCGGACTTGCCGACGACGACGGTGGTGCCGTTGGGGCCGCTGGTGTTGGCGGGCGGAACCGGCTTCGCCTTGGCGGCCTTGGCCCAGACGTCGGCGCCCGAGCCGCCGCTGCCGCTGTCGCCGGAGTTGGCGACCGCCAGGCCGATGCCACCGGCCACCGCCAGCACCGCGACCACCGAGCCGGCGACGATCAACTGCCGGCGGGTGCGCTCCTTCTTGGCCTGCCGCTCGCGCTCGGCGCGCAGCCGCTCGCGGGCTGCCTGCTTGTTGGCCTGGCTGTTGCGGTTGCTCATGACTGTTCTGCTCCGTGGGTTTCGTGGTCCGTGGGACGGGGTGCGTGCCGTGAAGCGGCGTACCCGCGAGGACGGGCGTACGCCGGCCGCCGGGCCGAAGGGGCCGTCAGGCGGCGAGCGCGCACGGCGGACCGCGGCGCACCACGGAGTGCACGAGCAGGGGGGCGGAGCGGACGGGCGGCCCGGTCCGCACGGGGGCGGGCACCGGGCGGCGCGGTGCGGCGGCGCGCCCCAGGACCGCCGCCGCGATCAGCAACGGACGGAACGCGAAGCCGGCCACCGCACCCAGCAGCCGCACCACCGCGGCCTCGCCGCGGCGCAGCCAGCCGGCGGCCAGCAGACCGACCCCGAGGTGCGCGGCGAGCAGCAGCAGCCAGACGGAGGCCGGGGCGCCGTCCTCGCGGACCAGCTCGGCCAACGGGCCGCCGACCGGGCCGCCGCCGCAGAGCAGCATCGTGCCCAGTGAGTGCACGGGCGCGGCCAGTGCCCCGTCCGGGCCGTAACAGGTGTGCTGGCCGAGGCTGAAGACCGCGTCGGCGGCGAGCTCCAGGGGGAGCAGCAGGCCGGCGATCCGCCAGTAGCCGCGCTCGCGGCCGGCCAGCGCGTAGGCGAGCACGAACACCGCGGCGCCGGTCGCCACGACGGTGA
>LIQL01000699.1 GCA_001418405.1 Streptomyces diastatochromogenes
CGCCCGCCCCGGTGCAGCACCCCGCTCCTGCTGCGCGGCCGGCTCCACTTCGCCACCGAATCGGCGGTGTGGACCGGCGGCCGCGCCTTCTACGACCCCGACGTCGACGGCGAACTCCCCGCCCGCGGCTATCTCCTGACGGTCTCTCAGTTCTCGGACGTCGCGGCCCAGGAGATGTACCGCACCCCGGAGGGCGACCTCGACCTGACGGGGGTCCTCACCCGCGGACGCGACCGGCTCGGGCCGGGCCGCTACGAGACGCTGGTCTGCGCCGGTCGGCTCGACGGCCACCCCGCGTGCTGACCTTCACCGCGCCCTGGCGCAGCACCGAGGTCCCCCCGAACCCGCCGTCCGCCGCCTACCTGCGGCACATCGCGGCGGGCCTCAGCACCACGCACGGCTGGAGTCCGCACCGCACCGCGACCCATCTCGCCGCGTGCCCGGGGGTGCACCCGCGGTGGTCGGTCCAGGCCATCGCGGAGCTGCTGGCCCCGGCGGCACGCCCCGGCCCCGTCCCGCCGGGCCCGCCCTGACTTGCGGAACGACCTCGGATGGGGTTATGCCGGTTCTAGGTGTGAACGTGGCTTCCGACTCCCCTGAGTAGGGGGTGCACACAGTGCTGTTCACCGACCGCGCGGACGCCGGACGGCAGCTGGCCGAGGCGTTGCGCCATGTGGCGAAGGACGATCCCGTCGTCCTGGGGCTGCCCCGCGGCGGGGTGCCGGTGGCCTATCAGGTGGCCCAGGCGCTCGGCGCCCCCCTCGACGTGATCGTGGTCCGCAAGCTCGGCGTCCCGTACCAACCGGAGCTGGGGTTCGGCGCGATCGGCGAGGGCGGCGTGCGGGTTCTCAGCGAGGACATCATCCGCCGGGGCCGGATCGGTCCGGCGGACGTCGACGCGGTGCAACGCACCGAGGAGGCGGAACTCGCCCGGCAGGCGGGGCGGTTCCGGGCCGGCCGGCGACGGTTGCCGCTCGACGGCCGCACCGCGATCGTCATCGACGACGGCATCGCGACCGGGGCGACCGCGGCCGCCGCCTGCCGGGTGGTCCGCGCCCAGGGAGCCGCCCGGGTCGTGCTGGCGGTGCCGGTGGCCCCGCCGGACGCGGCCGCGCGGCTGCGCACCGCGGCCGACGAGTTCGTCTGCCTGTCGACCCCGTACGCGTTCTCCGCGGTGGGCGAGTGGTACCGGGACTTCTCCCAGACCTCGGACGACGAGGTGATCGCGCTGCTGTCCCAGGCGGCGGGCGGCACCACCGAACGGGCCGGCGCGACCGCCGTCGGCCCGCGGGCGGCACGCGGCGCGGGCGGCACCGAGGAGGTGCGGATCGAAGCCGGTCCGGTCCGGCTGACCGGCGACCTCACCCTGGCCGCCGCCGGCGGTCCGATCGTGATGTTCGCGCACGGCTCCGGCAGCAGCCGGCGCAGCCCGCGCAACCGCGCGGTGGCCGCGACGCTGAACCGCGCCGGCCTGGGCACCCTGCTCTTCGACCTGCTCACCCCGGCCGAGGAGGCCGACCGGGCCAAGGTCTTCGACATCGACACCCTGGCCCGCCGCCTGGCCGAGGCCACCCGCTGGCTCCGCGCCCGGGAAGCCGCCCCGATCGGCTACTTCGGCGCCAGCACCGGCGCCGCGGCCGCCCTCAGGGCCGCCGCCTACCCCGACGCGGACATCGGCGCCGTGGTCTCCCGCGGCGGTCGCCCCGACCTCGCGGGCCACTCCCTGCTCGCCTCCGTACAGGCCCCGACGCTGTTGATCGTGGGCGGCGCCGACACCCTCGTCCTCGACCTCAACCGCCAGGCCCAGTCGGCGCTGACCTGCGAGAACCACCTCGAAATCGTCCCCGGAGCCACCCATCTCTTCGAGGAACGGGGGGCCTTGGACACGGTGTCCGCCCTTGCGCGCGACTGGTTCACCCGGCACTTCCACCTGCTTCCGGCGTGAGGCCGGGACGCGGCCCGACCGGCGCCGCAGCGTCCGCCCGGCCCGCTACGACTCCACGCCGCTGCGACCGCACGACGACGGTGACCGACGGACTCCCCGTCGGCCACCGTCGTGGCACTGCCCGGCGGACACGCCCTAGTAGCGCAGCGTCCCCGCGATGCCGCCCACCTCGGCGAGCACGCCGTCCGGCACGAACCGCACCTCGGCGCCGGTGTCCAGGGACCGCTCGACGATCGAGTCCACGATGTCGTCGACGGCGTCCCGGGCGCTGGGGTCGGCGGGCGCCACGTGGCCGCCGGTCTCCCGCACGGTCTCCCGGTAGTTCTCCTCCACGGCCAGCAGGGCGACCCGGCCGCTCTCGGCGCTCTGCCGGATCTCGTCCAGTCCCGCCGCGAAGGTCCGCCGCCCGCGGGCCCGGTCCAGTTGGGCCAGCACGTCGGCGACTTCGGCCTCCGCGCGCTTCTCCGCGTACGGGCGGACGGCCTGCCAGAGGGACTCGGACGGTCCGGCGGCCAACCCGGCCTGCGGCACCTGCGTCACCGCGATCTTCAGGCCGGTGCCGCCCCGCATGACCGTCCCCGCGTCGTCGAAGAGGGAGAGCGCGGGCGCCTCACCGACCACGTACAGCGGCCGGGGGTCGGCCTTGAGGACGGTGGCCAGCGCGGTGTCCGCCTCCCGCAGGAACTTGCGGGTGTGCTCGTTGCGGAAGGTGCTGGGCACGTCGCCCACCTGCAACTGGTCCTCGGGGTCGGGGTCGACCAGGCTGCGGGTCAGCGGGAAGCCGCCGTGCCGCACCTCGGTGAGACGGTCCACCGCACCGCTCCACAGGGTGACGTGGTCGGCGGAGAGCGCCAGCACCCAGAAGGGGTGCTCGGCGGCGTGCGCGGCGACGAGGTTGCGGGTCAGGAAGGTGTCCGAGAGCACCACCCGGGCCGGCACCGTGCAGCCCAACGACCACACCTGGTGCTCCCCCGGCGCGGCGAAGAGGACCATGCCGTCCTCGGCGTGCGCCAGGTCGACCTCCGCCGCCGCCTTGTCCAACTGCTCGATGACGTCGATCCGTCGCTCCCTGGAGACGTTCGGATCGGCCTGGAGCCGCTCCTTCGCCTCGGCGAGCATGTTCCGCAGCAGGACCGGGTCCTGTGCGTTGTCCGGCTCACGACGGTGCGTGGGCAACAGCACCGACACGGCCGGATAGGGCCGCTGCCGGCGAAGCTTGGCGAGGTCAGCGGAGCTGAGCGCAGCATGCATCGGAACCCTTCTTTCGACGAGCGGATTCACGGAGCTTTCGATGGGCGGATCGGCTGGCACGACCTCACGGAACGGGTCCGGAACGGGCTCCCGGACCCGCACCCCGTCCACCCCCGGCGCCTTACCACACTATGAACGATATGCCCGATTCCCCGGTGGGGCAGCAGGTGCCGCGCCACCGCACCCGGGCCCGCGCCGCGGGGGATTCCGGCCCGGTCGGCGGCGCTGCGGCCCCGGAAGCGACCTTGCGCCATCCGTGGTGTCATCGAAGGGAAGACGCCGTGCGAACGGCGCGGACGCCGCGCGAGGCGCGCGGTCGTCGCCCCGCACGGGCCCGCATCGGCACGCCGGAACGACGCGGCGGAGCACACCGGACGGGCCTGCGGGCAGCACGCGGCCGAGAACGCCGCGCGGACCACCAGTCGACAACCACCATCGCCGAGAACGCTGTGACAGCGGGAGGAACCATGGCCGGCAAGCTGCGAGCCCGGGACATCATGACCGGCGGCGTGCAATGCGTCGGTGCGCACCAGTCGTTGAAGGACGCGGCGCAGATGATGCGCGACCTGAAGGTCGGCGCCCTGCCGATCTGCGGCGACAACAACAGGCTGACGGGGATGATCACCGACCGGGACATCGTCATCAAGTGCTGCGCCGAGGGCATCGACCCGTCGACGGTGCAGGCCGGTTCGTTGCAGAGCAAGATCCACTGGATCGACGCCGAAGCGGACGCCGGCGAGGTCCTGCGCACCATGGAACAGCACCAGATCAAGCGCCTCCCCGTGATCGACGTCAAGGGCGGCCACCAACTGGTGGGCATGATCACCGAGGCCAACCTCGCCAAGACCCTCACCGAAGCCCAGGTCGCCGAATTCGCCACCCGCGTCTACGCCACGGCCTGACGCCACCGCAGGACTCCCGGCGGCCGGGCCCGCACCCGTTCCCGCACCCGGCCGCCGCGGACCCCGCCACCGGCCCCTACAGGTCCGCCTCCTCGCCGAGGTACAACCCGGCGAACGCCTTGGCCGCGGCCTCCGAACCGAGCAGCCGCCGCAGCCGGGCCGCGGCCGTCCCGGCCCGGAACCGATCGCCGGACGACGCGCCGTGCAACACATCCGAGAGCCACTGCGAGAACTCCAGGTACTGCCAGACCCGCCGCAGCGCCGCCGCCGAGTACCCGGCCAGGGGACCGTCGTCCCCCTTGTAGTGGGCGATCAGCGCCCCGCCGAGCAGCAGCGCGTCGTTGATCGCGAGGTTCATGCCCTTCGCCGCGATCGGTGCGAGCAGGTGCGCCGCGTCGCCGGCCAGGTGCAGCCGGCCGTACGCCATCGGCTCCACCACGTAGTTGTGCATCGCCAGCACGGTCTTCTCGCTCAACGGGCCCTCGTGCAGCGGCCGGGCGCCGTCCGCGGCGAGCCGGACGCGCAGTTCCCCCCACACCCGCTCGTCGGGCCAGTCCGCCGCCGCGTCCCCGGCCGGGACCTCCAGGTAGTACCGGGTGACCCGGGCGCTGCGCGCCATGTGCGCGCCGAACCCGCGCGGGTGGATGCCGAACACCACGCCGTCCGCGGACGGCGGCGCCTCGGCCAGCACCGCGAGCCAGGCGACCCCGTGGTCGTGACGGGTCATCCGCACCCGCCCGTCGGGTATCGCGGCCCGGCTGACCCCGCGCGCCCCGTCCGCGCCCACGACGTGGTCGCAGGCGATCCGGTGCCGCTCGCCGGTGTGCGGATCGCGGTACGAGACCGCGGCCCGCGGCCCGTCGAGGTCGTGCAGCCGCACGTCGCGCACCTCGAAACGCACCGCGCCGCCCGACCGGTCCGCGTACGCGGCCAGGAGGTCGCCGACCAACAGCGGCTGCGGATAGACGAAGTGCCGCCGGCCCGACAGCCGGGCGGTCCGCACGGTGTGCCGGGCGCCGTCGACGCGGAACTCGAACTCCCCTTGCGTCTCGGCCCGTTCCCACAACCGCTCGGCCAGCCCGTGCCGGCCGAGCGCCCGCACCGCCCACTCCTCGACGAACCCGGCGCGCGGCCGCCGCTCGACGAACTCCCGGCTCTCCGCCTCCAGTACGAGGCAGTCGACGCCGGCGGCCCGCAGCACGTTGGCCACGGTCAGCCCGGCGGGTCCGGCTCCGATGACGACGACGTCGGCACGGTCGGTGGGCGAAGCGGCGGGCGAGGGGGAGGGCGAGGACACGGCGGGCGGTTCCCTTCGGGCCGGGCGGAGGATCGCTCGCAGTATGGCGGTTGGCCGAAATCCCGCGCCCGGCGCCCCGGTTGAGACTCCCGCCCGGAGCCCGCGCAATCCCGTACCGCTGCTGCCATTTCCGCACGTAACCCCCGCCCGACCGCGCCGGAACGCCGTCCGGGAACGGCCGCGGGCCCCTGTGGTGCGCATCCACAGGGGCCCGCGGCCGGCGCGCGTGCGCCGCGTCAGCTCAGGAGGCGTCGCCGCGGTCCTTCAGCGAGTCCTTCATGCCCCGGGCCTTCTCCTTGGCCCCGTGCATGGCGCTCTTGGTCTTGCCCTTGGCCTGGTCGGTGCGGCCCTCGGCGGTCATCCGCTCGTTGCCGGTGGCCTTGCCCGTCATCTCCTTGGCCTTGCCCTTCATCTTGTCCATCGAGCCCTTGTCGGCCATCGCGAACTCCTTCGTCCGGTGGGGAGGGTACGGAGCCTCGGCGGGGGGCGTGAAGCTCCGCCACCACGCTGCCGCAGCACGCCACCGGCCGCATCCGGAAACCCGGGCCGCCAAACCGCTCAGTGCGCGGTCCAGCCCCCGTCCAGCGCCAGCGACGCCCCCGTCATGTACGACGCCTGCGGGGTGCACAGGAACGCCACCGCCTCGGCGACCTCCTCGGGCTCGATCAGCCGTTTGAGCGCCGAGTCCACCAGCAGGACCTCGGTCAGCACCCGTTCCTCGGGGATGCCGTGCGCCGCCGCCTGATCGGCGATCTGCCGCTCCACCAGGGGCGTGCGGACATATCCGGGATTGACGCAGTTGCTGGTCACCCCGTGCGCGGCCCCCTCCAGCGCGGCCGTCTTCGACAGCCCCTCCAGACCGTGCTTGGCGGCGACGTACGCGGACTTGAACGGCGAGGCCCGCAGGCCGTGCACGGACGAGACGTTCACGATCCGGCCCCAGCCCTGCCGGTACATGTGCGGCAACGCCCCGCGCAGCAACCGGAAGGGCGCCTCCAGCATCACGGTCAGCACCTCGTGGAACACCTCCGGCGGGAAGTCCTCGATGGGCCGGACGAGTTGGATGCCGGCGTTGTTCACCAGCACGTCGCTGCCGGCCGCGACCCGCTCGGCGGCGTCCAGGTCGGTGAGGTCCAACGGGTACGGCTCCACGGTGCCGGCGGTGCCGGCGGTGCCGGCGGGCAGCCCGTCCGCCAGTGCGGTGAGCCCGGCGGCGTCCCGGTCCACCGCCCGCACGGTGGCGCCGGCCGCGGCCAGCCGGCGGGCGCAGGCCCGTCCGATACCGCTGGCGGCGCCGGTGACCAGGGCGGTCCGGCCGTGCAGGGCGAGGGACACCGGGCCCGGGGCGGCCGGCGTGCCGGGATTGCTGATCGCGGTCATCTGCGCATGATCGCAGTGGATCCGGCGCCGGAACAGTGCCGCGCAGGACGCCGCCGGGTCCACGGCACGTCACCCGAACGGCCGTCCCGGATCGCCCCGCCGCACCCGGCCTCCTAGCGTCGAACGACGCGGGGCGCCGACGGCGCACCGCCGCCACGAGGAGGCCGCCATGCACAGGCTGATCGCCGTGCCGACCGTGCTGCTCGCCCTGGCAGCCGCCGGCTGTGCGGGCGGGGACGGCCCGGCAAACGCACCGGCCGCCTCGGCCCCGGCCCCGAACACCACCCCGGCCCCGCAGGAC
>LIQL01000007.1 GCA_001418405.1 Streptomyces diastatochromogenes
GTTCAGGGCCCCGGGGCGGGGTCGCGGCCGGCTCAGACCGTCAGGACGACCTTGCCGACGTGACCACTGGCGTCCAGGATGCGGTGCGCCTCGGCGGCCTCCGCCATCGGCAGGGCCCGGTCCACGATCGGGCGGACCTGACCGTTGCCGATCAGCGGCCAGACATGCTCCCGGACGGCGGCGACGATGGCGGACTTCTCGCTGATCGGGCGGGCCCGCAGACCGGTGCCCGTGATCGCGGCGCGCTTGGCGATCAGCGCGGCGAGGTTGAGCTCGGCCTTCACCCCGCCCTGCAGCCCGATGATCGCCAGCCGGCCGGCGACGGCCAGCGCCTTGACGTTCTTCTGGAGGTACTTGGCGCCGATGATGTCGAGGATGACGTCGGCGCCCTTGCCCTCGGTGGCCTTGCGGATCTCCTGGACGAAGTCCTGCTCGCGGTAGTCGATGAGGACGTCGGCGCCCAACTCGGCGCAACGGGCCAGCTTCTCCGGTCCGCCCGCGGTGACCGCGACCCGCGCGCCGACCGCCTTGGCGAGTTGGATGGCCATGGTGCCGATGCCGCTGGCACCGCCGTGGACCAACAGGGTCTCGCCGGGCCGCAGGTGCGCGATCATGAAGACGTTCGACCAGACGGTGCAGGCGACTTCGGGAAGCGCGGCGGCCGTCACGAGGTCGACGCCAGGCGGCAGCGGCAGCACCTGACCGGCCGGGACGGCGACCTTCTCGGCGTACCCGCCGCCCGACAGCAGCGCGCACACCTCGTCGCCGACCGCCCAGCCGTGCACGCCGGGGCCGACCGCAGCGATCCGTCCCGAGCACTCCAGGCCCGGGTACGGGGAGGCCCCGGGCGGCGGGTCGTAGAAGCCCTGGCGCTGGAGCAGGTCGGCGCGGTTCACGGCGCTGGCCGCGACCTCGATCAGGACCTCGCCCTCGGCGGGCTGCGGATCGGGCACTTCGGCCCAGACGAGGGCTTCGGGGCCACCGGGCTCGGGGATGGTGATCGCTCGCATGGGCGCGAGGCTACTCGCCGACCGGCCACGGGGCGAAAGGGCGGGGCGCGGCCCCGCCACAGGTCACCGCCCCGCGTACCGGTCGCCGGCGCCCCGTCCCACGGTCCGTCAGTCGTCCGCCGGGCGCATCGGGGAGACCGCGGTGCCGGGCAACGTCGGCTTGGCGGGCGGCTTCCCGGGGACGGCGGACTCCTCCGCCGGGGCGGCGCGGACGATGGTGATCAGACGGTCCGCGGTCTGCAAGGGGCTCGCCTGCGGGTCGTCGTAGCCCAGGAGCCGGTGTCCGCGCAGCACGGAGACGACCAGGTCGTTCGTCTCCCGGACGGACTTGCCGACCTCGGCCTTGACCACCGGACGCTCCACCAGGTCCAGGCCGCTGCCCTGCTGGATCAGGTCTTCCATGACCGCACCCGCACTGGGGCTGTGCACCGACAGGCCCAGGAGCCGGCCGGCCGCACTGGCCGAGGTGATCACCGCGTCCGCGCCCGACTGCCGCAGCAGCGGCGCGTTCTCCTCCTCGCGCACGGCGGCGACGATGTTGGCCCGCTTGTTGAGCTGACGTGCGGTCAAGGAGACCAGCACCGCGGTGTCGTCGCGCTGGGTGGCGATGACGATCTGGTGCGCCCGCTGGATCTCGGCCCGCAGCAGGACGTCGCTGCGCGTCGCGTCGCCGACCACGCCCGCGTAGCCCTCGGCCACCGCCGATTCGACGACCTTGGTGCTGGGGTCGACGATGACGATCCGCTCCCGGGGCAGGCCCGTGGCCCGCAGGGTCTGCACGGCGGAGCGGCCCTTCGTTCCGAAGCCGACGATGACGGTGTGGTCGCGCAAGGCGTTTCTCCAGCGTTTCAGTTGCCACTGCTCACGGGTGCGTTCGGTCAGCACCTCCAGCGTGGTGCCGACCAGGATGATCAGGAACAGCACGCGCAGGGGGGTGACCAGGAGGATGTTCAACAGCCGTGCGCTGGCGCTGTAGGGGACGATGTCGCCGTAACCCGTGGTGGAGAGCGTGACGGTGGCGTAGTAGACGCAGTCGAGCAGGTCGAGCTGGCCACCGGCGTTGTCGTGGTAGCCCTCGCGGTCGATCCACACGATGAAGACCGTCGCGACGAGCACCAGCAGGGCCATCAGCAGCCGCCGGGCGACCTGCCGTATGGGCGCCTTCGGGCTGCGGCGGGGCAGTATCACCCGGTGCGAACGGTCCTCCGGGGTCTCGCGCGCCGCGGCGTCGTGGGACGGGAGCTTCACGCGGTGCCTCCGGTGGGAGCTGCGGGGTCGTAGCAGGTGTCGGGGGTCGGCCAGCCCGCCGACCAGCCCGTCGGCCAGGGAAGTTCGAGGAGTTCGACCTCGGTGCCGCGCTCCGCGCCGCCGGACGGGATGACCGCCATCGCGTCCGCGGCAGCGATCCCGCGCAGCATCGCGGGTCCGTGGAAGTGCAGCGGCCCCGCCACCAGCCCGTGCCGGTCGTCGTCGCGGTAGGCCACCGGAACGAGCCGGGTGTCGCGCGGGTGCCCGGGGACCGCGGCGGCCAGCGGCACCCGGTACGGCGCGGCCGGATGGCGGGCGGCGAGCGTGCGGAGCAGGGGTTCGGCGAGCGTGAGCAGACCGGACACCGCGGCCAGGGGGTTCCCCGGAAGACCGACGAGGTGCCGGCGCGGTGCCAGGCGGGCCAGCAGCATCGGGTGGCCGGGGCGCACCGCCACGCCGTCCACCAGCAGCTCCGCGCCGAGCCGTTGGAGGGTGGGGTGCACGTGGTCGACGGGGCCCGACGCGGTGCCGCCGGTGGTGATGACCAGGTCGGCGGTGGATCCCGCGAGGGCCTCGTGCAGTGCTTCGGCGTCATCGCCGAGGTGCCGCGGGGGTGCCGCCTCGGCGCCCAGGGCGCGCAGCCAGGGCACCAGCATCGGGCCGAGCGCGTCGCGGATCCGACCGCCCTCGGGGAGCCCGTCGCGCAGCAACTCGTCCCCGAGGACGAGCACCTCGACGCGGGGGCGGGGGTGGACGGCGAGCTCGTCGTAGCCCGCCGCCGCGGCCAGACCGAGGACCGCGGGGGTCACCAGCGTGCCGGCGGGCAGGAGTTGGTCACCGCACCGGCACTCCTGACCTCGCGGGCGGATGTCCTGGCCGGGCGGCGCCGGACGCGGCGCGTACAGCCGGGCGCGGCCGTCGGGGAGTTCGAGGACCTCGCCGTGCTCGCTGCGCAGCACCGCGGTGGCGCCGGTCGGGATGCGGGCGCCGGTGGCGATGGGCAGCGCGTGGCCGTCGGGGAGCACCGCGGTGGTGGCGTGGCCGGCGAGGATGCCGGCGTCCGGGCCGGGCCCGGTGTCGTCGGCGGCGCGGTCGACGCGCCAGGGACCGGGGCCGGCGACCGCCCAGCCGTCCATCGCCGAGGTGTCGAACGACGGCAGGTCGGTGAGGGCCTTCAGCGGAGCGGCGAGCGTGCGGCCGAGCGCGTCGGCGAGCTCTGCGGTACCCGGCCCCACGGGTCCGGGCACCGCGCGTTCGGCGAGGTCACGGGCGGTGCGCCAGGGTGTGACGGCGTGGCCGGAGGACCGCGTCGCGGGGCGGGCGGACCCGGCGCCGCGAGCGTCGCCGCAGGTGGCGGAGTACTCCTCCTCGACGTGGCCGGACCCGGGGGCGCCGCCGGTCGGGGGCGGTCCCGCACAGCCGGCGGCATGCCCGGCGGGCGCCCCGCCGGACGGGCCCGGCCGGTCGGTGCTCCCGGACCGCCCACGGGTGGACGCGGTGCCGTTGACCAGCGCGAGCGCATCGGCGAACTCGTCACCGAACGGATCGCCGTGTTCCCCGTCGGTCATTCCGCGGGCTTCGTTTCGCCCGCCGGGGCACCGCCGGTCGTCCGCGCCGCCGCGGCCTCCTCGGTGGCCGCTTCCGCCGCCCAGCGCTCGGCGAGGGCGGCGGCCCGCTGCGCCAACTCCGCCACGTCGCGGCCCTGCTGTCCCGCCGCGTAACCGATCAGGAAGGTGGTCAGCGGCGCGGCCGGGCGGGCCACGCCGTGTGCCGCGTCCCGCGCGAGGTCGAGGAGAGCCGCCGTGTCGACATCGAGGTCGATGCCCAGTTCGGCCTTGACTGCGGTGATCCATTCGTCCAACACGTGTCCAGGATCCCTGATCCGGGCGCGCGCCGTGCCGAGGTCCTCCCAGGTGTCGCAGTCGAAGGACGCCGTGGCCGAGGCGTCCGGGACCCGGGCGAGCGCCAGCGCGGACAGCAGGGGGCGCAGCGGCAGGTCGGTCAGGGTGCCGCGTTCGACCCGCAGCCGGTCCAGGGCGCGGTGCAGCGGGACGGAACGGTAGGCGGCCACCAGCGGCTGGTCGCGCCCGTCCGCATCGCGCAACAGCGCCCCGTCCCGGGGCGAGGCGGCGCTGGCGGTCGCCGCGTCGAGGAGGGCGCGTACGGTCGCGGCCGTCAGGAACGGCAGGTCGGCGGAGAGGACCAGCACCGTGGGGGCGGTGGTGTGGCGCAGTCCGGCGTCGAGCGCGGCGAGCGGCCCACCGCCGGGCGGGTCTTCGCGGGTCTGGACCACCGGGCGGGCGGTCGGGCGGGCGGGGCCGACGACGACGGTGGCCGCGGCGTCGCGGCAGACGGCCAGGACCCGGTCCAGGAGGGCGCGGCCGCCGACCGCCAGGGCGGGCTTGTCCGCCCCGCCGAGCCGTCGGGCCGCCCCTCCCGCCAGCACGATCGCGTCGTAGTCGGTGTGGTCGCTCACCCCTTGAGTATCGCCGGGCGCGCCACGCTCACACCGTCTGCCGCCGCCCGACCGTCACAACGAGCGCAGCAGCAGCGCGGGCTGCTCCACGCAGTCGGCCACGTAGCGCAGGAATCCGCCGGCGATGCCGCCGTCGCACACCCGGTGGTCGAAGGTGAACGAGAGCTGGACCACCTCCCGCACCGCCAACTCACCGTCATGGACCCAGGGTTTGGCGGCTATCCGGCCGACGCCGAGCATCGCCGCCTCGGGGTGGTTGAGGATCGGGGTGGAGCCGTCGACGCCGAAGACGCCGTAGTTGTTGAGCGTGAAGGTGCCGCGGGACAGCTCGGCCGGGGAGAGCTTCCCGGCCCGCGCGGCGTCGGTGAGCCGGGCGATCTCGGCGGACAGTTGCTCGACCGTGCGGCCCTGGGCGTCCCGGACGACCGGCACCACCAGGCCGCGGTCGGTCTGCGCCGCGAAGCCCAGGTGGACGGCGGGCAGCCGGACGATCTCCTGGGCCGCGGTGTCCACGGTGGCGTTCAGCTCGGGGTAGCGGGCGAGGGCGGCGGTGCAGATGCGGGCGAGGAGGGCCAGCAGCGACACCTTGGGGGCACCGGGGACGTTCATCGCCCGGCGGGTGGCGAGGAGGTCGGTGGCGTCGGCGTCCACCCAGCACGTCGCGTCCGGGATCTCACGGCGGCTTCGGCTGAACTTCTCGGCCGCGGCGCCACGCAGGCCCTTGAGCGGGATCCGTTCCTCACCGGGGACGGGCCCAGCGGCGTCGGCGGTGCGGGCCGCGGCGGACTGCCGTTCGCCCAGGGCCCGCACCGCGGATTCGACGTCCGTCCGCAGGATCAGGCCGTCGCGCCCGCTGCCTCGTACTTCCCGCAGGTCCAGGTCGTGCTCCCGGGCGATGCGGCGCACCAGCGGGGAGATGACGGCCACCGTGCGGGAGCCGTCGGCCACCGCGGTGCCGGCGGCGTCCCCGGTCGCGGTGCCGTTGGTGGCCGTGCCGTTGGTGGCCGTGCCGTTCGTGGTGGCGGGGGGTGCGGGCGTGGCGGACCGGCGCGCGGGGGCCTCCGCGGAGCTCGGGAGGATCCGCCGGCGGCGCGCCGCTGCACCACTCGTCCCGTAGCCGACCAGGACGTTTCCCGAACCGGCAGCGTCCGTTCCCGCGCCCTCGGCGCCAGGGGCCGGGTCCGCCGGCACGGCGACCGAGGCCGATCCGTTGGCACTGCCGGGGGCCGACCCGCGACCGGCCGAGTCCTCCGGTGCCGCGCCGACCGCGACCGTCACCAGGGGCGCCCCCACCGGGACTTCGGTACCCGCCGCGCCGAAGCGGGCGGTGACCACCCCGCCGTACGGGCACGGCACCTCGACCATCGCCTTGGCCGTCTCGACCTCCACCACCGGCTGGTCGACGGCCACCACCTCGCCGACTTCGACCAGCCACTGCACGATCACCGCCTCGGTGAGGCCCTCCCCCAGGTCGGGCAGGGTGAACTCGCGCACCACGGCCATCACGCACCACGTCCTTCGGTCCAGCGCGACTCCCACTGGAGGCGGGCGACGGTGTCCAGGATCCGGTCCACGCTCGGGAGGTGGTGACGCTCCAGCATGGGCGGCGGGTAGGGGACGTCGAAGCCGGCCACGCGCAGCACCGGCGCCTCCAGGTGGTGGAAGCAGCGCTCGGTGATCCGCGCGGCGATCTCGCCGCCGGGACCGCCGAACCCGTTGGACTCGTGGACGACCACGGCCCGCCCCGTGCGCCGCACCGATGCGCACACCGTGTCGTCGTCGAACGGCACCAGGGTGCGCAAATCGACGACTTCCAGGTCCCAGCCCTCGGCGCGGGCGGCCTCGGCGGCCTCCAGGCAGACGGGCAGGGACGGGCCGTAGGTCAGGAGCGTGGCGCTGCTGCCGCGGCGGCGGACCTCTGCACGGCCTATGGGGGCGACCGCAGTGGGCGCGTCCGGCGACCAGTCGGCCTTGGACCAGTAGAGCCGCTTGGGTTCGAGGAAGACGACCGGGTCGTCGGAGGCGATGGCGGCGCGCAGCAACCCGTAGGCGTCCTCGACGGTCGCCGGGGTGACGACCTGGAGGCCGGGGGTGGCGAGGTAGTACGCCTCGGAGGAGTCGCTGTGGTGCTCGACGCCGCCGATGCCGCCGCCGTAGGGGATGCGGATGGTCAGCGGCATGGCGACCGCGCCCCGGGTGCGGTTGCGCATCCGGGCGACGTGGCTGACCAGTTGCTCGAAGGCCGGGTAGGCGAACGCGTCGAACTGCATCTCCACGACCGGCCGCAGCCCGTACATCGCCATGCCGACGGCGGTCCCGAGGATGCCGGCCTCGGCGAGCGGGGTGTCGCTGCAGCGGTCCTCGCCGAACTCCTCGGCCAGGCCGTCGGTGATCCGGAAGACGCCGCCCAGGGCGCCGACGTCCTCGCCCATCACGTGGACGGTCGGGTCGTCGGCCATGGCGTCGCGCAGGGCGCGGGTGAGCGCCTGCGCCATGGTGGCCGGTTTGCGCGCGGTCGGCGCGGCGGTGGTCGTCATGGCCTGGCCTCCTGGGCGGGCGCCACGGTGCCCGTGGCGGACTCGGGTGCTTCGGCCCCTTCGGCCTCGGCGTCCAGCTCGGCGCGCAACTGGGCGGCCTGGGAGCGCAATTGGCTGGTCTGCTGGGTGAAGACGTGGTCGAAGAGGTCCATCGGCGCCAGTGGCGCTTCGGCGTGCATCCGCTCCCGGAGGTCGGCGGCGAGGCGCTCGGCTCCGTCGCGGGTGGCGGTGGCGAACGCGTCGTCGAGCAGGGCGCGGTCGGTCAGCACGCGCTCCAGCAGGGCTATCGGGTCGTGGGCCCGCCAGCTCTCGACCTCGGCGTCGGTGCGGTAGCGGGTGGCGTCGTCGGCGTTGGTGTGGGCCTCTAGGCGGTAGGTGACGGCCTCGACGAGGGTGGGGCCGCCGCCCTCACGGGCCCGGCGCACCGCGTCGGTGAGGACCTCGTGCAGGGCGGGGGCGTCGTTGCCGTCCACCAGGCGACCGGGCATGCCGTAGCCGACCGCCTTGTGGGCGAGGGTCGGCGCGGCGCTCTGCTTGGCGAGCGGCACGGAGATCGCGAAGCCGTTGTTCTGCACGAGGAAGACGACCGGCGCCTGCCAGACGGCGGCGAAGTTGAGCGCCTCGTGGAAGTCGCCCTCGCTCGTGCCGCCGTCGCCGACCATGGCCAGGGCGACCACGTCGTCACCCTTGAGGCGGGCGGCGTGCGCCAGGCCCACGGCGTGCGGGAGCTGGGTGGCGAGCGGGGTGCACAGGGGGGCGATGCGGTGCTCGTACGGGTCGTAGCCGGTGTGCCAGTCGCCCCGCAGGAGGGTCAGGGCCTGCACCGGATCGAGGCCGCGGGCGACGGCGGCGAGGGTGTCGCGGTAACTGGGGAAGAGCCAGTCCTGCTCCTGGAGGGCGAGTGCCGCGGCGACCTGGCAGGCTTCCTGGCCCGTGGACGAGGGGTAGACCGCCAGCCGGCCCTGGCGGGTGAGGGCGGTGGCCTGGGTGTTGTACCGGCGACCGCGCACCAGCTCGGTGTAGAGCCGCTTCAGCAGTCCGGGGTCGAGCCGGCCGGCGGCGTCGGTGCCCAGGAGGCGGTACGGCTCGGCGTCGGGTAGGAGGGGCGCGGGATCGACGCGCGGCCGCCAGGCGGGCGGCGGGCCGGCAAGGTCACTGGTGTGCCTGCTGCTGCCGGGCTGCTCGAGAACCGTCATGTCGGGCACCTCCTCGTCATCGAAGGGGTGGCGCGATGCGCCTCATGGGTGGTGGGCGAGCCGGTGGTACCTCCCAGCGGTCGCTGGGGGTCGGGCAGAACGCGAACGGTCGGGGCCGGTGACCCCTTCCCTACCGATTGTTCGGTCGCTGATGCATTTTGGCTACAGGCGGGTTCAGCCTGTGGACAAACGGTTCTCCACAGCTTGTGATGAAGGCAGGGAGTCCACAAAGGGGAGGCGGGAGCACATGCCGGAGGAACAGATGGCCAATCCGGGCGGGCAGCCGTCGGCGGCGCCCGCCCCCGCACCTCCGGCCGCACGCCCCCTCGACCAGATCGACCGCGCCATCCTGCGGCTGCTGCGGACCGACGGCCGGGCGTCGATACGCTCGGTCGCCGAGCAGGTGCACGTCTCGCGCGCCAATGCCTACGCGCGGATCAACCGGCTGCTCGACGACGGCGTCATACGCGGCTTCAGCGCCCTCGTGGACCAGGAAAGGGCAGGTCAGGGCGCCTCCGCCTACATCACGTTGAAGATCGTGCAGAACTCCTGGCGGACCGTGCGCAAACAACTCACCACGCTCCCCGGTGCCGCGCACATCGCGCTGGTCAGCGGGGATTTCGACGTACTGCTGCTGGTGCACACCAAGGACAACCGGGAGCTGCGCGAACTGGTCCTGACCCGGATCCAGTCGATACCGGAGGTGCTCAGCACCCGCACGTTGTTGGTGTTCGAGGAGACGGACCTGGGGGTGGAGGAGGGGTAG
>LIQL01000070.1 GCA_001418405.1 Streptomyces diastatochromogenes
GCCCCCTCCCCCGCCCGCGTGGTCGACGTCTCGACCGCGGCACAGCTCAAGAGCGCGCTGGCCGCCGCCCACCCCGGAGACACCATCCAACTCGCCGACGGCGCCTACCGCGGCAACTTCGCGGCCGCCACGGCCGGCGACGCCGCCTCCCGGATCACGCTCACCGGCTCGTCGAAGGCCGTGCTCACGGCGAGCGGCGGCTACGGACTCCACCTGGACGGGGCCTCGTACTGGACCGTGAAGGGGCTCACCGTCACCGGCGGCCAGAAGGGCATCGTGATGGACGCCGCGAACGGCGTGGTGATCGACGCCGTCACCGTTCACGACCTGACCATGGAGGGTGTGCACTTCCGCTCGTCCAGCAAGGACGGAATCATCCGGAACTCCACCATCCGTGACACCGGCAAGGACGGTCGGGGGATGGGCGAGGGCGTCTACGTGGGCAGTGCGGGCGGCACGGACGACAAGAGCGACAACGTGCAGGTCCTGCACAACACCATCGGCCCGGGCATCGGCGGCGAGAACGTCGACGTCAAGGAGGGCACGACCGGCGCCAAGCTCATCGGGAACACCTTCGACGGCAGCGGACTGACCGGCGCCAACTTCGACGACTCCTGGGTCGACATCAAGGGCAACGGGGTCCTCGTCCAGGACAACACCGGCATCCACACCACGAACAACGGCTACGAGACCCACTCCCCACAACCGGGCTGGGGATGCGGCGCGGTCTTCCGCGGCAACCGGTCCGATCTGAGCGGCGCCACCGGCTCGGGCCGATACGGCTTCAACATCACCAACTACCGCGCGGGCGACTGCCCGGTCACCATCGCGGGCGACAACACCGTCACCGGCGGCCGGGGCACCGCCAACCCCGGAATCCCCGTCGGCTGACGAGCGCCGCGGCGCAACGCCGCCGGCACCCCACGGCATGACGAAGGCCCGCCCCCCGAAGGGAGCGGGCCTCGCGTCTTCAGCTACCTCAACCGGCTAGCGCTGACGGTCGGAACCGTTCAGCTCTGGCCGCCGGCCAGCTTCTCGCGGAGCGCGGCGAGGGCCTCGTCCGACGCCAGGGCGCCGGAGTTGTCCGCCGACTCCGAGGAGTACGAGCCACCGGAGACGTTGCCGCCGCCGCCCTGGCCGCCGGCCGCCGGAGCGGCAGCACCCTCGGCCGCAGCCTGCTCGTCGGCCTCGCGGGACTTGATGACCTGGGCCTGGTGCTGCTCGAAGCGCTGCTGCGCCTCGGCGTACTGGTTCTCCCAGGCCTCGCGCTGCGTCTCGTAGCCCTCGAGCCAGTCGTTGGTCTCGGGGTCGAAGCCCTCGGGGTAGATGTAGTTGCCCTGGTCGTCGTAGGACGCGGCCATGCCGTACAGGGTCGGGTCGAACTCGACCGCCGACGGGTCGGCACCGAAGGACTCGTTGGCCTGCTTCAGCGAGAGGCTGATGCGACGACGCTCGAGGTCGATGTCGATGACCTTGACGAAGATCTCGTCGTTGACCTGGACGACCTGCTCCGGGATCTCCACGTGGCGCTCGGCCAGCTCGGAGATGTGGACCAGACCCTCGATGCCCTCGTCCACGCGGACGAACGCACCGAACGGCACCAGCTTCGTGACCTTGCCGGGCACGACCTGGCCGATCTGGTGGGTGCGGGCGAACTGCTGCCACGGGTCTTCCTGGGTCGCCTTGAGCGACAGGGAGACGCGCTCGCGGTCCATGTCGACGTCCAGGACCTCGACCGTGACCTCCTGGCCGACCTCGACGACCTCGGAGGGGTGGTCGATGTGCTTCCAGGACAGCTCGGAGACGTGGACGAGACCGTCGACGCCACCCAGGTCCACGAAGGCACCGAAGTTGACGATGGAGGAGACGACGCCGGAGCGCACCTGACCCTTCTGGAGGGTGGTGAGGAAGGTCTGACGGACCTCGCTCTGGGTCTGCTCCAGCCAGGCGCGGCGGGACAGGACCACGTTGTTGCGGTTCTTGTCCAGCTCGATGATCTTGGCCTCGAGCTCCTTGCCCACGTAGGGCTGAAGGTCGCGGACACGGCGCATCTCGACCAGGGAGGCCGGGAGGAAGCCGCGGAGGCCGATGTCGAGGATGAGACCACCCTTGACGACCTCGATGACGGTACCGGTGACGATCCCGTCCTCTTCCTTGATCTTCTCGATGGTGCCCCAGGCACGCTCGTACTGGGCGCGCTTCTTCGAGAGGATCAGGCGGCCTTCCTTGTCCTCCTTCTGGAGGACGAGGGCCTCGATCTCGTCACCGACGGCGACGACCTCGTTGGGGTCGACGTCGTGCTTGATCGAGAGCTCACGGCTCGGGATGACGCCTTCGGTCTTGTAACCGATGTCGAGCAGGACCTCGTCCCGGTCGACCTTCACGATGACGCCGTCGACGATGTCGCCGTCGTTGAAGTACTTGATCGTCTCGTCGATCGCGGCGAGGAAAGCTTCCTCGTTACCGATGTCGTTGACCGCAACCTGCGGGGTGGTGGCGGTGGTCTCGGTGCTGCTCGTCATGTGGGAAAGGGCTCCGGTACGGACATTGAAGTCGTAGGTACTGCTACGCCGAGAGCCCGTATCGCCTCTGCATCAGACCGGACAGCGTCTAAGGCGCATCCTCCGGAGGCCCCGCAAACCGGAGCAACCCGAAACGCCTCAAAACCGAGGGGACATTCATACAGATGCAAGCGCGGCCTACTCCGTCCGAGGCACGCAGGCCCGCAGCGCAACTTGTAGCATACGGGGGCAGCCGGACAGGGTCAATGCGCGAAAGGCGCACACCAGGGACAGAGCGCCCTATAACCGGCGCACGCGATGTTCCGCGAGGTCGTACGACCTCACAGTCCCCCGCTGCGACAAGCACAGCGAAGACTACGACGACGGGCGCGATGAGCCAATACGCGAAGGACGACGAGCCGGAGGCGACCCGCCGTGACGCCTCGGACGCCGAGAGCAGCCGGGCCAGCCGAGGCTGGTGGGACCGCAATGCGGACGACTACCAACGGGAACACGGCGGCTTCCTCGGGGACGACCGTTTCGTGTGGGGCCCGGAGGGGCTCGACGAGGCGGACGCCGCGCTGCTGGGGCCGATCGCGGAGCTGAAGGGCCGGCGGGTCCTGGAGATCGGCGCCGGGGCGGCGCAGTGTTCGCGCTGGTTGGCGGCGCAGGGGGCACTGCCGGTGGCGCTGGACCTCTCCCACCGGCAGCTCCAGCACGCACTGCGGATCGCCGGCGACGACACCGGCGGCCCGCTCGACCTCGTGCAGGCGGACGCGGGCGCGCTGCCGTTCCGCGACGGCAGCTTCGACCTGGCGTGCTCCGCCTACGGGGCGCTGCCCTTCGTCGCCGATCCGGTGCGGGTGCTGCGCGAGGTCCGGCGGGTGCTGCGGCCGGGCGGGCGGTTCGTGTTCTCGGTGACCCATCCGATCCGCTGGGCGTTCCCCGACGAGCCGGGGCCGGAGGGCCTGTCGGTGGCGGCCTCCTACTTCGACCGCACGCCCTACGTCGAGCAGGGCGACGACGGGCGGGCCGTGTACGTGGAGCACCACCGCACGGTCGGTGACCGGGTGCGGGACGTGGTGGCCGCCGGCTTCCGGCTGGTGGACCTCGTCGAACCGGAGTGGCCGGACTGGAACGCCCAGGAGTGGGGCGGCTGGTCGCCGCTGCGCGGGCACCTGATTCCGGGGACGGCGATCTTCGTCTGCACGGCGGACGGGGCGTAGGGCCCGGGGCGGAGCGCGGTGGGGCGGGCGGCAGACTGGAGCGGTGAGCCTCCCCCCTTCTCCGGCCGCGGGCACGCCCGGTGCCGCCCTCGCCCAGCTGCCCGTCCGCAGTGCGCTGCCCGCGCTGCGCAGCGCCCTCGACACCGCCGGTGCCGCGGTGCTGTGCGCGCCGCCCGGCACCGGCAAGACGACCCT
>LIQL01000700.1 GCA_001418405.1 Streptomyces diastatochromogenes
AGGCCGGGGTGGGCGAAGAGGGCGGCATCGAAGTCCTTCCACACGGAATGGAGCTGGTGGGAGGATCAATGGTCCGTAGGAACGCCGGTTTGGCTAACCGGCGATCTGCGGCTATGTTTCCGCCGCTTCAGCGGAACGGGTTCTCCGTCCCTCGATCTGCTTCGGTGGCGGCGTCGAGGAGTTCGAGCAGGTCCGTGCCGGCCGCGTCACGCTGGTCGATCCACCAGCCGGCCCGGGGGATCGTGCGCGCCTTCTCCTCCAGCTTCGCCCAGTCCGCCTCGTCCCAAGTGCCCTCGATGACCAGGGCGGTGTGCGCGGTGGTCATCAGCTGGTGCCGGGATCGCGCGCCCCACTGCAGAGCCTTCTCGGGGCCCTCCAGCGGGGGCATGTCGAACTTCTCGGCCCAGTCATCGGCGGCCTGCTGTTCTTCGGCGCGCCGGGCCGCGAGCCACTGCTGCTTGGACTCGGTGTCGGCGTCGCGGTTGGCCTTCCAGCAGTCGGTGCAGTCTCGACTACCGAGCCAGCGGGCGAAGCCGGCGCGTTTGTCTGCGGGGCGGTCGGACAAGTCGTGAACAGCGTCGTGTCCACAAGAGTGCGTCACGTTCCACTGCCGAGGGACCCCCGGGGAATTGCGCTTGATGAGCGTTGCGTTCGAGGTCGGGCTGCTGGTCTGGGGCTTCAAATCGAGCGCCTTTCGTAGGCGGTTGGGGTGGTGGCCTGCGTCGTTGCGGAGGGTCGTGCATCAGATGCACGATTCATGCGGCGGACGGAGGTGGTCTGGAGTGCTTGGCGGTGGTCTCGGGAACGCTGCCGCCTTCTGCGTCGTCTCAGCGTGTCCTGCGGATGGCGTCTGTGGCCGCCGTGGCGATGGCGACGGGAGCGCTGGAGGGCTGGGGCAGGTGCAGCAAGGTGGTCCCTGGCAAGTGGTGGGACTCCGCGGTGAGGGTGAGCTGGAGTACGGCGCAGCCGGCGGTCGTGAGCTGCTTGACGCGGGTGACGGCCCGAGCGGTTTCGTCGCTGACGTACCGGGCGTCGGTGACGATCACGAGAAGGCGGCCGGCGCCAGGGCGGCCGAGTTCGAGGCCGTGGTCGAGTGCGTCGATGGCGTCGCCGAGGTTGTGGTGGCCGCCGTTGGCATCGAACGTCGTCACGCGCTCTGGTGCTCGGTGGGTGGGTCGAGTCAATGCGGTCAGGTGCCTGTCGTAGGCGATGGTGGCGGTGAGGGAGTCGGGGTCGGTCAGGGCTGCTGCGCGTGCCACGATCCAGGCAGCGGACGCGACGGGCGCGCAGGCGGCACGCATGGAGCCGGAGACGTCGACGGCGATACCCACACGCAGCGGTGGGGTGGGGGAGTTGCGGCGGCGGGTGTGGGTGAACGGTTCCGCGGTGGGGACCGACCCGGCCGCGCGCTGAGCGTCGCGGGCGAGGGCCGCGCGCATGTTGAGGCGGCCGGGCGGGGTGGGGCTGGTGGTCCGCTCCTCGGTCCGCTCGCGGTAGGCGGCGGCACGCAGGGCGCGGCTCAGGCGCGAGGCGGCACTCTGCTCGGCGGCGGTGGGCCGGCGGGTGCCGGTCACCGGGTTGCTGCGGGGCGCCGGTGTGCCGTCGGGGGTGACGGTGCCGCGGGCGTTGAAGACCGACTTGGCGGTGGCGGCGGCTTGGCGTCGCTGGCCGGCCCGCTGGGCGCGGTCCTGAGCCTGCGCCTTGGACTGCGCGGCCATGGCGTCGGTCGCTGCGGCCTGTGCCGCGAGGTCTGCGACGTCGGTGGCTGCCGTGCTGTCCATGACGACCCCCACGGCGCCGGACAGCAGATCGGTGAGGTTCTCCGGCACGGGCAGGGCGGGGGCCGCGGTGTCCAGAGCGTCGCACCATTGTTGAGCGTGCGCGAGCATGGTCACGGCGTCGTGGTCGGCGCACTGGTGGGCTGCGGTCCAGATGCGGGTCAGTGTGGCCAGCAGGTCTGCGCCCAGCACCTTTTCGCACAGATCGGCGACGGCCCGGGTCTCACCGGCGTCCAGGATGCCGACGTCACGGCGGCCGAGGACCAGGGCCGCCACGGCGGCGGCGTGCTCGATGCCCTGGAGGGTGGGGTGCGCGAGGTCGGGCATGACCAGGGTTCGGGCACTGGTGCGCAGGTACGTGCGGTCCGCGGGCCGCGTGAGCAGGTGTGCGCCTTCGACGCGGCTCTCCTCCAGCAGGAGCGCGGCCTCGACGACACGGGGGTCCGCTCCGGCAGGCTTCGTCCAGACGGAGTGGGCCGCGTGGGCGGCCTCGTGGACGAACACTCCCCAGGCGGCGGGATACCGCTCCTCGTCGCCCACGATCCGCGGATGGATCTCGTGGGGCTGGAGCGGGGCGAACAGGCGGGCGTCGAACTCGACCTCGCCCAGAGTGGGGAAGAACGCGGCCGGTGCGCCGCTGCGCGTGCCGGGGCGGCAGGTAACGAGGAGGTCCTGGCGGCCGGAGAGGGCGACCAGCCGGTCGCCGAGTTCGGCTCCCACGCGCAGCCACGCGTCCGGGGAGGAACGGGGTTGCGCGGGCGGGGCACCGTCGTCGTCCCATCGCGCGAGGTCGGCGTCGTCGTCCGGCGTGGTGGCGGGGGACTGGACGTGGTGGTGGGCGCTCATCGCGAGCGGCCCCGGTGCGCGGAGCCGGTGCTGCCTGGGGGCTTTCGAACGGCCGAGGCGGGGAGCTGCTTGCCGAGGGTGAGGGGCGCGATCTTCTTGACGCCGGCAGCCTTGATGACGGCAGCGGCGACGGCGTCGCGATCCTCCACAGGAGCGATGCCGACCAGGTTCGCGAGCGCGGCTTTGGTGCCGAGGACGGCCTCGGTCTTCTGGTAGCTGAGCAGCTCTCGCAGCTGGGGGGCCCAGCCCAGCTCGCCGAGTTCGACCTGGTGGGCGAGGTGTCGGGCGACCCGGACCACCCGGGCATCGATCCTCAGCGCCAGGGCGAGGTCATAGTCCGTGCCGATCTGGATTTGCACGCTGAACCGGCTCGCGAGCGCCTCCGTCAAAACCGCCCCGTGGACCCCGGGATTGTGGCCCGCCACCACGTAGAAGCCCGGCTCGGCCTTGATGGTCTCGCCCTTGTGGGCCTTGACCTGGATCTGCCTGCGCCCGTCCATCGCGGGATACAGCGCCGCCAGGACCTTCGGTGAGATCAAGGTGGCATCGTCGATCAGCAGGGCGCGGCCCTCGGTCATCGCGGTGACCAGCGGACCGTACTGGAAGACGTAGGCTCCCGCGTCGTCCTGTGTGTACTCGCCGATCAAGTCGCCGACCGTGGTGTCGCCGTCACCGGCGACGGTGAGCAGGTCCGGGAACGCCGCCTCGACCAGACTCGTCTTGCCGGTGCCCGGAGGGCCGTAGAGCAGCACCGGCACGTCGGCGTCGCGCAAGCGATTCAACGCCTCGACGTCGGGCAGATCGGCCAGCTCCCGGGGGTGGTAGACCTGGCCCCCCGCGCGGCGGATCGGGCCGGTCTGCCTGGGCGTGGCTGCTGCGGGAATGGTCGTGCGGGCCGTGGCCGCCTGGGCGCGGGGAGAGTGGGTGCCCGGTGAGCTGATCACAGCGGTCTGCGCGGCTGCGGCGGTCTTCGCGTTCGCGCGGAACTCCGGTTGTCCGGTTCCGCCTTGGTCGGCCTCGCCGCGTCGCACCAGGGTGAGGGCGGCGTTGCGGACGGCGCCGTGGGAGTGGCCCAGCTGCCTGGCCATGTCCCCGATGGTGAGCGTGTCCGCCGGCCGGTCGGCCAGCAGTCGGGCCACCTTGGCCCGTAGTTCGCCGCCCTTGGTGCGAGCTGGACTGGTAGGCGGTCCGGGTGTGGTCAAAACGAGGCCCCTTCAACAGGTGCGGGTGCGGGCGGGGTTGGCGATGCGCTGGAGAGGATGGCCGCTCTCGGAGCGGATCACGGACTGTGCCGACATCGGCGACCGGGCCAACCGGGGCGTACCGTCGGCGCTCACCGGCCGACCGAGGGCTCGGTCCAGGTGCAGGGGATGGCCGGCGACGAGCAGCTCGCTGGCTGCCGAGCAGGCCCGTGCGTCCGCTCCGTACCGGGTTCCGTCGCTCGGCAGGCGCAGCCTGGCGTCTCTTCGAAGCCGGCCTGGAGCAGGATCCGCCGGGCGGCGGCGTTGTAGCCGGTGGTGGTGATCTCGCCGGTGATGGTGTGCCGGATCGTCATGAACGGCTCTGCTGGTGCTTCGGGCAAGGCGGATCTCCTATCGGTGGTGGCGGGAAAGCGGTGGGGTGTTGGGCGAAGGCGAGGCGGGCCCGGAGCTTCCAGCACATCAACGGTGCGTGGCTGGACCACGAACGATGGGCAATGACTGCCGACATGCTCCAGGGCGGGCCTCACCACCCCACAACTGCCTGACTCGCCATTCCGCACGTTCTGATAGCCGGGTGTACCAACAACGGCCATAGAAGATCTCCTTGAATTCGGTTACAGCAAGGGCTGTTGAAGCTCGCGGTTGGTGTGCGCGGTGGGCCCGGGGCGGCTACAGGCGATGCGGCACGGTTGCGGATCGCGGGGGAGCTGGGGCGGGTGTGGTGTCCACGGCGGGCCGCGGGCGGACTCTCAGCGGGGCGGGGATGCGGTGCGGCGGTAGGACGGCAAGGGTCTCTGCGAGATCTTCGGCGGCTTGCTCGACCTCACTGGTGAGGAATTCCAGTTGGCGGCCCACCACGGCCAGCCGTGCGGCGATGTGCTGGCCCTGCGCGGTCTCCAGAGCGCTGGAGAACTGGCTGGCCGCGTGCACCAGCTCCTGGAGCCGGACCATGGCACCGGCGTCGTGACCGTGTCGCGTGGCTGTGAGCAGGGCTTCGGAGACGTCGGCGGCGCCGTGGGCTTCGTGCACCTCGTGGACCAGCTCCTGCAGGGGTACTTCGGGCGCGGTCTCGGGGCGGTTGAACCGGGAGCCGTCGGGACGGAACACGCCGGGCGGGGCCGGTCGCGGCAGCGCCTGGCCAGCGGCGTACTCGTGGGCGTAGTGCCCGATCACCTCCCAGCCGGCAACATCGGGATCGCCAGCCAGGGCGATCACGGTCGAAGTGGTGTCGTCTTCGACGAGGTAGGCGAGGGTGATGCGACGGCCATCCGCCGCGAACCACGACTCGATCAGGTCCAATCCGCCCCGCTGCTGTGCGGCCTGCGCCTTCTCGGTCCACAGATCACGTTCTTCGCCCGTCAGCTCGGGTTCCGGGCGGTGGTTCTGATCGGCGAGGTTGGAGGCGACGGAACCGTTGTCGGCCCAGTACGCCAGGTGCGGCCAGAGGGCGGAGTGTTGCTCGCGTTCGGCGGGCGAACCGGCGGCCGGCGGCTGGTCTATGACACGGACGATTTCGGTGTGGGAAGCGGCAAGGCTCGCCAGCAGTGCCCGCCAGGCGTCGGTGTACCGCGGGTGCGGTATTTCGTCGAGGCGTTGCTGGGCCTCCTGCAAAAGCTGCTCGGCGTGCGGGGCGAGGTGCGTGGCGTAGGCGTTGAGGGCGGCGCTGTTGCGGTGCGCGCGGGCGGTGGATTCGGCCTGGTGGTGGACGGTCCGGCCGTAGCGGTCCCGGGCGAGGTCGAGCGCGGTCTGGGCATCCCGGTCGATGTCCGCCATGCGTGCAGTGAAATCCCGCGCCTGGGAAAGCAGTTCGTTGAGAGGGAGGTGGGGGGAGTTCGGGATCGGAGCCTCCATGAGGGACGTTCGTGTCAGGCACTACCGGGTTCGTCTGCCGGCGGGAGCGGTCGTGCGGGCGGTCGAAACGGAGCCGCGTTGCGGCAGCGACTGCGCTGACGACGGCGGGACCGGCGGGACGGGTCGGGCCGTACCGAGTTGGGGTGATCGGCCGGCAGCGGCCTCGGCGATGCGGCTGCGACGACCCATGAGGTCTGTGGAGCGCCGTGGGCGTGGCGGTGCCGGTGGGCCGGGGTCGAGGACAGGGTCGGCTTGCACGGCGTATCCCTGGCTGCGGAGGTCGTGCACGGTTTGCCGGGTGCGGCGCGGACCGTCGCGCTCGGGTTCGGTGAGCCGGTACAGGCCCGTGCCGGGGACGGGTTCGAACGTCTCGCAGGTCAGGAGCCAGTGCGCCAGGTGCGCAGTGACGGTCATCGGAGGGGAGACGACGTACCCGTGCTGGGGATCGGTGCTGAAGCGGAAGTGGTCGGACAGGTGTGGATCCTTCGTGTCGGGTCACCGGCGCGGTGGTATCGCACCGGCCGATGCCGGCCGAGCCGGAGGCAGCGCGGGAACGTCGTGCTCCGGACCGGAATTCGTGCGGGGTGGGGGCGGTGCGACTGCGCGCGCCTGGCGCAGGAAGGCGTCGCCGTCGGCGAGCAACGTGTTGAGCACCATGCGCAATTGGGGACTGCCGCCGGCCTTTGCGTCCGCCGTGACGGCGGCACCGAGCGTGACGACCGTGGCCCTCTGGCCGAGTACGACCGCGCATTGGTCGAGGGCGGTACGCAGACGTTCCAGAGCGGCGGCGTCCTGCGGCCAGGACGTCTGGGCCGGACGGCACTGGTCCAGCAGGGCCGGGGCGTGCATGAAGTAGTGACGGAGCTTGTACCGGGCCAGGTCGTCGAACTGTCGCTCCAGCTCCGGGAGACTTCCTGGGGCCAGGAGGGTGGCGTCGCTGTAGCGACCGGACTCCCGGATTACCTGCAGGGCCTCGTATTCGTCGCGGAGGCTTTCGAGCCCGTAGGCGACGTCAGCCAGGCACCGCGCGTGCAGGGCCCCGTGGTAGGTGGGCAGGAACCGCTCGCCGATGGCGCTCGCGGCGAGGCGGGGCGAGCCGGGAACGGCGAGGCTACGCGGGGCGTGGGCCGTGTCGTAGTCGTCGTCGAAACCCTCAGGAGCGAAGGCGGCCACCAGGTAGTCGGAAGGGTGGCCAGGGCGTTCGGCGAGGAGCAGCTCGATGCCCGCATGGTTGTACAAAACCGCCGCGAAGGGGATCTGTTGTTCCTTGACGGCGCGGATCAGCTCGCCGTCGTCCCACAGCAGGGGAACGAGATCGTGCTGCCAGACCGGGTGACTGTAGATTTCGAGCTGAGCACTCCACTTCCCAGGCAGCCGCGCGGCGATCTGTTCGGCGGCATCGCCGAGGAAGCCGCGGCTGCTGACCGTGACAACGGCCTGATGACGACGAGCGAGGCGGAACAGGTCACCGGCGACGTCGCGAACCGTTTCTGGTGCGCTGACAGGGAGCGTGAACGTGCCGTCGCCACGGGGTTGGAAGCCGGCGATCTTCAGTGCGGTCTGTGCCCACGGATACCGCTCACCGTGGGCGATGGCGACGATGCCGGTGGTGGGGCTGTGCGAGAGCGCGATGCGGGCCGGGGAGTGGATGGTCATCCAGATCCTACGGGGGCCGGGACGCTGCGTAGGGCGGTGCGAAGGCTGCGGCCGTAGTGCCAGGCGTGGCGGCGGGCAGCTGCCTCAAGCTGGTCGTACGACGCCTGGCGCGTCATCTGCCCTTCGTGCTTGCGGTAGCGGTAGACCGGCACGGGCAGGACGACGCCGGGGGCGAGGCTGGTGATGCCGACCGCCGTCATGTAGTCCTCGCCTTGGACGAGGCCGCCCATCGGCGCAGCCCGCATCAGTTCGGTGCGCGCGAGGATCGTGGTCGGCCCGATCGGGATGGTGTCCGCCGGCGACCGCCAGTACGTCCACACACTGCCGGCCTCGTGCCGGCCCGGTGGGGCGGGAGCCTCCCACAGGGAGGCCGTCCCGTCGGGGTGGAGGTCTTCGCTGTACCCCGCACACCACCCAACACCTTCTGCCTGGAGAATTTTTAGACGCCGGGCCATCGCCGTGTCGGTGAACTCGTCATCGTCATCAGCCCAGTTGCAGAACTCGGTGCGCACGTCGGTCAGGGCGAGGTTGCGGGCACATGCCGCTCCGACGGCGGGAAGTTCCACTGTGCGTACCCGCGGGTCGTGTGAGAGCGCAGTGGGCAGGCGGGCGGGGTCGGCTCCGTCGAGGGCGACAACAGCTTCCCACGGTACGGATTGCCGGGTGAGGCTGGCGTGCATGGCGGTCAGGTAGTCGAGCCGGTCCTCGCGCAGTTGTGTGGCGATGACGACGGTGATCAAGGGCGTTTCGGACAAGGGCAGGAGGGCCTTCGGGAAGGAGGAGGTCGTCAGCGGCGCGCGGCGGGGTGCGCAGGCGAACTGCGTGCGAGGGCGGGAACCGCGGGAGCCGCCTGGGGCGCGATGGCGGGCGGGGTCCGGAGGATCGGAGGCGGGGCCATGGGGTCCCACTGCGCAGGGTTGTCGCTGAAGACGGTGCGTGGGTCTGTGCTCCACTTCACGCCTGGTCCGAAGTCCTGATGGAGAACGCTGATCACTTCGATTCCTTGCGGGTGCAGGACGTACCCCCACTGCATGTCCTGGGCATCGGCGGTGTCGTCGGTGACTGTCATGCGCACCGGCGGGGAGCCGTCCGGGGTAAGCAGGTCGTCCAGGGTGAGGCTGGGCCACTGATCGCCGCCCGTCAGAGCAGCGATGAGCGCCGGTGGAGCGCCGTCGAGCAGGTCGGTCCCCAGCTCGTCCCAGCCGATGGCGACGTTGTCGACGAGGTGACGTGACATGGCGTCCAGGTTCCCGCGGAACCGGTACCGAAAGGCTGCGAGGAGGAGAGGAAGCTGGTGGCTCGGCACACCATCGTTGTGGACGTATATGCCGCTATAGCCGAGACCGGCCGGGCGGGCGATGAAGGAGCGTGTGGACAGGTGTCCTCCAAGGTCGGAAGGCCAGCGTCGAGGTCGGCTTGGTCTGGGTGGTGTTCCGGGCTGGGGCGGCGCGGGTGGTGGGCTGGACCAGGTGCCTGGCAGCCGATCAGCGAGCCGCCGGGGTGAATGCAGCGAGAATCACCACCTCCCGGAGGAGTTCGGGGGCTCATGGCGACGGTGGCGGGTGTGGAGCTGTCATCGTCGGGGCCCGGATCGTGAGGAGGGTGGCTCCGGGGGCGCCTTCAGATTGGCCGCTTGCGGGGTGCGCTTGCGTGTTGCCGCCTCGTGTGCGGTGACGTACTGGTAGGCGTTGACCAGTTCCTTGAGATGCGCCATCGCGTCAGCGCGTCGAGCCGCCAGGATGTCAATGGCCGTGGCGCTGTTCTGGAGTACACCGAGAGAGTTGATCAGCGCCTTTCCGGTAGCCACGCGGGTGAGGTCCACTGCGGCCGACTGGGCTCGGGAGGCGAACTCCGCAGCCAAGGCGTCTAGTTGTACGGCGGCACTCTTCACGAGCTGCGCGAGAGTTTCCTCGACACTGCCGGGTGCATGCTGGCGGGGAAGCTGCCTGGGCTCAACGCAGAGGTGCTCGCGTACAAATTGCGAGCCGCAGGTCGTCGTGAAGGGCGGTCTGGAGGAGGACATAGGAGTGCGCCTTATATGCGTATGGGCGTAGTTCGGGTGAGCTACGGTCCGACGTCGTTGTGGTCCCAGCCGAAGACGACGCGCTCTAGGTCTCCGAGGTAGACGACGTCGGCATGGGCCCGGAAGGCGTCGATGCGCTGGTCCACGTAGTCCTGGACCTCGGAGTCCGCCAGGTCGACGCGCGCCCGGTTCCGTCGCGAGAGCCGGCTCCACTCCAGTAGGTCGGAGTCGGTGGCGCGGTCCATCCACACCCAGATGCCGGTGCCGAGCTTCACGACGTCCTGCGGGTGGAAGAGCGTGCCGGTGCGTCTGCGGCGCGGGTTGCGGTGCTCACCGAAACCGGTGACGAGGCTCTGGGCCAGTTTGTCCAGGGCGGCGGCCTTGATGTGAGGGTCGAGATCCTCGCGCGCGAGCTGGTCGCGCACCGCTTCGGTGAGGTGGCGTTTGTGGAAGCGGCCAGCGTCGTCCGTGAGGTTGACCGCGCTCTGCTCGACGATGCTGCGCAGGCGGATGTCGGCGGGGGCTGTCACGGCAGATCACGCTCCTGCCAGGCCTGGTCCATCTCGGCCAGTGCCGTCATGGCGTGAGCGATGGTCTCGCGCGTGATGGGGGTGCCGCCGGCGAACGCGGGGTCGTAGCGGCTGAACGTCCGGGTGCCGCGGGTCTGGGCGAGCGGCGGGACGATCTCGTCCAGCAGCCGGGTGGCCACCCGGCGCT
>LIQL01000701.1 GCA_001418405.1 Streptomyces diastatochromogenes
GCCGCCGAGGGAGGAGATGTTCACGATGTGGCCGGAGCGACGGGCTCGCATGCCGGGCAGGACTGCCTTGGTGGTGTCGACCAGGCCGAAGACGTTGGCGTCGAACAAGGCGCGAACCTCGTCGTCCTCGCCCTCTTCGACGGCCGCGAGGTACCCGTAGCCAGCGTTGTTGACCAGTATGTCGATCCGTCCGAAGACTGCCTGTGCCCGGGCGACCGCCTTCGCGATCTGCTCGGCGTCGGTGACGTCCAGTGTCAGGGCGAGGGCGCGTTCCTCGTGCCCGGCGACCAGGTCGGCGAGNNACGCCACCCGTGTTCCAACACGGTGCGGGCGAGTGCCCGGCCCAGGCCGGAGGAGCAGCCGGTGACGAACCACACGGGGGAGTCAGGGGAGTCAGGGAAGTTCATGCAGGAGGTTTCCTTCATCTTGAATGTCGTGGAGATCGGTGAGGGCGAGGCTGCCCAGCAGGGCCAGCGACTGTTCGGCGGCACTGCCGGGTTCGGCCCGGTAGACCACCAGGTGCTGGCCGGGGGCGCTGTTGACGGAGAAGGTCTCGAAGTCCACGGTGAGGTCTCCGACCAGTGGATGCCGGAATCGCTTGGCCGAGGCCGTCTTGGCCCGTACCTCGTGGCGCGCCCACATGCGAGCGAAGTCCGGGCTGTGCACGGACAGTTCGCCGACCAGTTCCTGTAGCCGCTGATCGTCCGGGGCGGGGTTGGCGGCCCGCAGCGCGGCCACGCAACCCTGCGCCACGACAGCCCAGTCACGGTAGAAGTCCTGGGCGGCCGGGTTGCGGAACATGGCGGTGATCAGGCTGGTCTCGGTGCCGAGCCAGGAGAACAGCGCCTCGCCCAGGGAGTTGGTCGCCAGCAGGTCGACGTACCGGCCGTAGACCAGAGCCGGGGTGTCCGTCCAGGCGTCCAGCAAGGACACCAGTTGTGGGCTGGCGTACTCCCGACCGGGCCGGGGCCGCCGGCGTTGCGGCGGATCGACCATGGCGCGCAGGTAGGCGGCTTCCTCGTCCTCCAACAGGAGTGCGGTCGCCAGGGACCGCAGGACCTGGGACGAGGGATTGCGTTCGCGTCCCTGTTCCAACCGCACGTAGTAGTCGGTACTCACCCCGGCGAGGACGGCAACCTCCTCACGGCGCAGACCAGGAGTACGGCGCGCTCCCGCTGGCATCCCGTGGTCCTCAGGGCGTACCAGCGCGCGGCGGGCCCGCAGGAACTCACTCAGCCGGTTCTTGTCCATGTCGACCAACGTAGGGGTCGGAACCGAGAACAGGGTGGTCCTGCCACACCCACCCACCCCGAGGACCGGATCAAGAGGCGTCGGAGGCCGATCCGCACGCGTTCAACGCCGAGGGCCGGCCGTGGGTCGGTTCCCCGCCATCCCAGCCAGCCGGACGCGCCCCCCGGCCCTTGGTGAGGCGAAGGGGACGGTTCCGACGAGCCGATCACTCCAGCTGTTCGCTCAACGGCTCGCCGCCTTCGGGGTATTGACCCGTCACCATGGGCGACCGGCGGACCTCCGACCCGCATGGCTGTCGCAGCCACGAGGCGAGAGCCGCGTAGTCGTCATCGGTGAGACCAAGGCGGGCATCAACCCGGTGGACCAGGGCGTGTGCTCCGTGATGGGCGGCG
>LIQL01000702.1 GCA_001418405.1 Streptomyces diastatochromogenes
AGAGTTGTATAAGAGACAGTTCGGGGGTCGGGCGGCGGAGATGACCGGAGCGCGGCGCAACGCTCACCTTCCGTTCATGTTGCTGCCCCACGATGGCGCCGCTCCGTGAAACGCATGGTGCGACCGGGGTGCTGCGCGCAGCCGGCCGGATCCCGGGGCCGTGCCGTGCCCCCGTGTCGTACATCGCCATCGATTCCCGACCGTCTGGAGACGGACCGCACATGACTGCCGCTACCGCAGGCCACAGTGCCGACCAGTTGCCGCGCCCGACCCGGTTGTCCGAGGTCAAGGGGTGGTTCTTCACCGCCGATCAGTTGCTCTTCGACTGGTTCCTGCGTCATCAGCAGGACCGGGGGGTGGCGGGGGACCTGCTGGAACTGGGCGCGTACATGGGAAAGAGCGCGATCTTCCTGGGTGCGCGGTTGCGTCCGGAGGAGCGCTTCACGGTCTGCGACCTGTTCGACTCGCCGGCCGAGGACGCGTCGAACTCGCGGGAGATGGCGAAGTCGTACGCGACGTTGACGCGTCGCGCGTTCGAGGCCAACTACCTTTCGTTCCACGAGGAGTTGCCGGTCGTCGTGCAGGGGTTGAGCTCGTCGGTGAGCGAGCACGTGGCGGCGGACAGCGTGCGGTTCGCGCACATCGACGCGTCGCACCTGTACGCGCACGTGCACGGCGACATCCTGGCGGTGCGGGAGCTGTTGGCCGATGCCGGGGTGGTGGTGATGGACGACTACCGGGCGGAGCACTGTCCGGGGGTGGCCGCCGCCACGTGGCAGGCGGTGACGGACCACGGGCTGCGGCCGATCTGCGTGACCGGTACCAAGTTCTACGGCACGTGGGGGGACCCGGAGCCGTACCGGACGGGGCTGTTGGCGTGGTTGGCGGAGCGCGGTGACGTGTGGCACGAGGTGCAGGAGGTCAACGGTGCGCCGCTGGTGCGGTTGAGCGCCAAGGGGGCGAAGGAGCCGGCGCACCCGGTGTCGCGGCACGAGGCGGCGCCGGCGCGGGCGGCGGATGCGGCGAAGCCCGGGAAGCCGGCGGCGAAGCCCGGCAAGCCCGCGGAGGCAGCGCGGCCGGTGGTCGGGCGGCCGGCGCCGAGGCCGCCGCGGGGTGCGTTGCGCCGGGTGGCGCTGGACGTGTTGCCGCCGGTCGTGACGCGGGCGCTCGTGCGGGCCCGGAAGCGGGCGCGGGCCCAGGGTCCCGCCGGGCGCTAGGCGGGGCGTGAGG
>LIQL01000703.1 GCA_001418405.1 Streptomyces diastatochromogenes
GGAGGGGGGAGAGCGCGCGGACGACGCCGGGACGCCGTCGAACGGCCGGCGGCGGCAGGCGGGGAGCGGGGCCGCCCGGTTCAGCTCCGGGTGATGAGGTCCGTCATCGAGACCAGGACACGGCGTTCGCCGGTGAACGCCTCCCGGCCGTGCGACCAGCGCATGTTGTCGATCACCAGGAGGTCGTGGAGCTCCCAGTCGAAGCGCTGCTGGCGACGCTCGAACGCCGACCGCACGGCGGCCACCGTCGCATCCGGGATCGGCTCCCCGTCGCCGAACAGGACGTCGTTGGGCAACCCGTCCTCTCCCAGCACGGCCACCAGGGCCGCACGCACTTCCGGGGCGAGCGAGGACTGGTGGAACAGCACGAGGTGGTTGAACCACAGGCGTCGCCCGGTGCGCGGGTGCGTCGCGAGGGCCGGCGCTCGGCGCTGGGTGCGCAGACAGTCGTCCGCCAGCCACTCCCACTCCAGACCGCCCTCGGCGCAGAAGCGGTCCACCTCCGCCCGGTCGTCGGTCTGGAAGGCTTCGCGCCAGTCCATGCCGACACCGCTGCCGTAGTTGCGCACATAGCGCAGACCGCGCCGTTCCACGGTCTCGACCACCTCCGCCGGGATGTCGTCGAGCACGCGCGTGACGTCCGTGAGGGGGGTCGCGCCGCCAGTCAGGGCCGGGGTGGCGGAGAAGAACGCGAGCCGTGCGGGCCAGGCACCGGCGTAGGAGGACTCGCAGTGCTGCGGGATCACCTCGCGCGCCGGGTACTCGGTCGAGGTGAACACCCCGTCGCCCACCTGGCTCCGGGGCGTGGACCGCTCCGTGTACGCCAGCGGCTCGAAGCCGAGCCCTTGCAGGGCCCGCTCGAAGTCCTCGGTGCCCTCGGCCCGGGCGCCCCGGACCAGCGCCGCACCGTTCTCGGCGACGGCCTCGTCGATCATCCGGGCGTGCCCGTGCGTGAAGGACGCCAGCCCTTCGCCGTGCGCCTCGAACACGCTGATACCGGTCAGATCGTTCAACTCTCACAACTCCCTGGAAACTGGGTGGCGAACCGGTACCGCCCGACGAAGCCCCTACGGCCGGGACCGGTCAGCGAAGCGTCGCGGCCGGCCGGTCGAGCACCGCGGACGCCTCGGCCGACCGGCAGTCGCGCCCACCGGGCCGGAGCTGCCGGGTGAACGCGCCACCGTCGCAGCCACGCCGCACGTCAGCTGCTGCCCGCCCACCGGCGGATCCTCGGTACCGGGCCGGGCGCCGGTTCGCGCTGCGGGGCGCGCTCCGGAGCGGGCCCGGCTGCGGTAGGCGTACGCATCTGGCTTCCCGCCCCTCCTCGTGTGCCGCGGCCGGCGCGGGACCGGGGTCCTGCGTGGCCAGCTGTCCCGCCCATCGTGGCGGGACGGCGAGAGCAGGACCAGGCATATGGACCGGCAACCGGTCTGCCGCCCAATTGCCCTGCCGATTCCTGGAGGCGGGACAGGCCCGGCGCGCACACTCCGTGCGACGACCGCTGTTTTCGAAGAGGTGTCCGACATCATCCTGGCCGCGACCGTGCGGCGGTCACCAGGCAAGCGGGCGGTAACTCCACCAGCGTCGGGCGGCAGCTTCGCCGGGCATCGCGATTGCCGGTCGGTTGCCTGGTGAGCGGTTGTGCGGGAAGTGCAGCATCGTCTCGAATTGCCGGCTCCCGACTCACCCCAGAGAGCGGTTCACGAGAGAGCGGTTGACACGCCGAATGACTTCACGCGACGCAGTGACCTCACACCATCCCGCGGGCAGCGGCCTCCTCCCGCTCACGGTCGCCCAGCGGGGAGTCTTCTACGCCCAGCAGCTCGACCCCGGCAATCCCGCCTACAACACCGTCGTCGTCATGGAGATCCACGGGCCGGTGGACGGCCGCCTGTTGGCGCGTGCGGTCCGCCGGGCCGAGGCCGAGAGCGGAACCTTCGACGTGGAGTTCGTCGAGCTGCCCGACGGTCCCCACCAGCGCCCCGTCGCCCCGGGCTGCTCGACCTGGCGGGAGCTGGACCTCCAAGGTGAGGCCGATCCCTTCGGCGCGGCGCACGCGTTGATGGAGCGCGACAGCCGGACCGCGAACAACCTGTTCACCGACGTGCTGTCGGTGCACGTGCTGATGCGCGTCGGCGACGACCACTACCTCTGGTACCAGCGCAGCCACCACATCCTGTCCGACGGCTACGGCTCGGTGCGCCACTCCCGGCGCATCGCCGAGGTGTACGAGCAACTGGCCGCCGGCGAGGAGGTCTCCGGTCGGCCGCTCGGCCGGCTCACCGACCTGCTCGCGGACGAGGCCGAGTACCGGGCATCCGCGGACTACGCGGCGGACAAGGAGTACTGGACCGGCGCATTCGCCGACCGGCCCGAGACGGTCAGCCTGGCCCCCGGCGTACCGACCGGCGCCTCGGCCCGCGCCCTGGCCGCGACCAGTGAACTGCCCGCCGCCGAACTGCGGGCGCTGCGCACCGCCGGGCGGGAAGCCCGTACCTCGTGGAGCGTGGTGATGCTGGCGGCAGTCGCCGCCTATCTGCACGGCATGACCGGAGCCACCGACCTCGCCATCGGAGTGCCCGTCGCCGCACGGGTCGGAGCACGCTCCGAGAACGTGCCGGGCATGGTCTCCAACACGCTCCCGCTGCGGCTGTGCGTCGATCCCGGGGCGAGCCGCAGCGAGCTGGTGCGGCACGTGGGACAGCGGCTCGGGCAACTCCTCGCGCACCAGCGGCACCCCTACGACGACCTGCGGCGCGACCTGCGGATGCTCGGTGCGAACGAGCAGCTGTTCGGCGTGCTGGTCAACATCATGCCGGCCGGCTCCGAGAGCAACTTCGCGGGCCGTGAGGCCACGTTGACGGCACTGTCGGGCGGACCCGTCCACGACCTCAACCTCACCTGCCACCCGGGGCCGGACGGTCAGGGCATGCGGATCGAGTTCGAGGCCAATCCCGCGCGCTACACCGCCGACGAACTCGCCGCGCACCAGCGCCGGTTCATCGACTTCCTGACCCGCTTCCTCGGTGAGCCCGCCGGCCGGGTGCTGGCCCGGACCGATGTCCTGACAGCGGCCGAGCGCGCTCGGGTGCTGGCCGCCGGACAGCTCCCGGGCCCTTCCGCTCCGGTGCCCGCGCGCACGTTCCCGGACCTGTTCGAGGAGCAGGTCCGCACCACCCCGCACCGTCCTGCGGTGATCTCCGCCGCCGGAACCCTCGATTACGCCGAGCTCAACGCCCGGGCCAACCGGCTGGCCCGGGCGCTGGTGGAACGCGGGGCCGGGCCCGAGAGCGTGGTGGCCGTCGCCCTGCCGCGCGGCATCGCCGCCCTGACGGCTGCCGTCGGCGTACTGAAGTCCGGTGCGGCCTACCTGCCGATCGACCTCGCCCACCAACGGGCGCGGGTCGCCACCATGCTCGACGACACGGCGCCGGCGCTCCTGCTGACCACGCGCGCAGCCGATGACCCCGCCCTCGCCCCCGATGTGGTGCGGCTACACCTGGCCGATGACGCCGATGACGCCGCCGCCGACAACCCCACCGGTCGGCCCGTGCCGGGACTGCCGGACACCGATCTCACCGACGCCGACCGCCGTTCGCCGCTGCGGCCCGCCCACCCGGCGTACGTGATCTACACCTCCGGTTCGACCGGCAACCCCAAGGGTGTCGTCGTCCCGCACACCGGCCTGGCCGGCCTCCTCGCCCACCAGAAGGCGCTCCTGGACATCACCCCGGGCACCCGGGTGCTGCAACTGGCATCACGGGGCTTCGACGCCTCGATATGGGAGCTGTGCACCGCGCTGTTGACCGGAGCGGCCGCCGTCGTCGCCCCGGCGGAGCGGCTCGCCCCCGGGCCGCAGTTGGCCGGCCTGGTGCGCGAACTGGGCGTCAACTGCCTGCTGATGGCCCCGTCCGCCCTGGCCGCCATGGCGCCGGACGGTTTGCCCGAGGGCGTCACGCTGGTCGTCGGCGCCGAGGCGTGCGCACCGGAGCTGGTCGCCCGGTGGTCCCCGGGCCGGCGCATGGTCAACGCCTACGGGCCCACCGAGTCCACGGTCATCGCCACCCAGACCCCGCCGCTGTCCGGCCGGACCGTCCCGCCCATGGGCCGTACCGTCCCCGGTACCCGGGTCCGGGTCCTCGACACCGCCCTGCGGCCGGTTCCGCCCGACGTCGAGGGAGAGGTGTACCTGAGCGGCGACGGGCTCGCCCGCGGCTACCTGAACAACGCCGGACTGACGGCCGAACGGTTCGTCGCCGACCCGTACGGTCCGCCCGGCACCCGCATGTACCGCACGGGCGACCTGGCCCGCTGGACCGCCGACGGTGAACTGACCTACCTCGGTCGTGGCGACAGGCAGGTCAAGGTCCGCGGATTCCGCATCGAACCCGGTGAGATCGAGAGCGTCCTCGCCCAGGCACCCGGCGTCGGCCGGGTGACCGTCGTCGTCCGTGAGGACCGGCCGGGCGTCCGCCAGTTGGTGGCGTACGTCGTGCCGGTGGCAGGCGCCGGGCCGCTCGACGCGACCGTGCTGCGCGACACCGTCGGTCGTGCGCTGCCCTCGTACATGGTCCCGGCCGCCGTGGTGTTCCTGCCCGATCTGCCGCTGACCACGAGCGGCAAGCTGGACCAGCGGGCGCTGCCCAGGCCCGAGTACACCGGCTCCGTCACCGGGCGCGCCCCGCGCGACGCACGCGAGGCCACGCTCTGCGAGCTGTTCGGTGACGTGCTCGGCGCGAGCCGCGTGAGCATCGACGACAGCTTCTTCGAGCTGGGCGGGGACTCCATCGTCGCGGTCCGGCTCGCTGCGCGGGCCACCCGCGCCGGCATCCCGCTCACCCCGCAGGCGGTGTTCGCGCACCGCACGGTGGCGGAGCTGGCCGCCCATGCCGCCGAACCTGTCGAGGCGTCGACACAACTGCCTTTGACAGTGGACCAGTTGGTCTCGTTGGAAGCCGGCGAGCGAGCCCGTCTGGAGCAGGCGTGGCGGCACCTGGACACGACCGGTGAGGGCCCCGTGGCGGATGTGCTGCCGCTCGGCCCCCTCCAGCAGGGGATGCTCTTCCACGCCGGGTTCGCCGAGGGAGCCGACGCCTACACCGTGCAGAAGGTCTTCGGTCTGTCCGGCCCGCTGACCTCCGGCGCCTTCCGACACGCCTGTCAGGCCGTGGTGGAGCGGCACACCGCCCTGCGGGCCGGATTCACGCAGTCGGCGGCGGGTGAGCCGCTGCAACTCGTCGCCAGGCATGTCGAGGTGCCCGTGCACGAGCACGACCTGCGCGGACTGCCGCCCGAGGAGCGGGACCGGCGCCTGGCCGACCTGCTCGCCCGGGACAAACGGACCCGGTTCGACATGTCCGCGCCGCCGCTGCTGCGCTTCAGCCTGATCCGGCTGGCGGACGAACGGCACCTGGTCGCCCTGTCGAGTCACCACATCCTCTTCGACGGATGGTCGGTGCCCCTGATCCTGCGCGACGTGCTCGCGTTCCTGCACGGTGAGGAAGCGGAGCTGCCCGCACCGGTACCGTTGCGTGCCTTTCTCGCCTGGGCCGCGAGCCAGGACCGGACCGCCGCCGAGCAGGCATGGCGGGGGGCGCTCGCCGACCTCGACGGGCCCACCCTGGTGGCCCCCGCCCGCCCGGCTCCCGCCGACTGCCTCCCGGGCCTCCTGGTCACCGAGCTGCCCGCGGGCCTCACCGCAGCCGTGGAAAGCACCGCCCGCACACGTGGCCTGACCCTCAACACCGTGATCCAGGGGGCGTGGGCGCTGCTCCTGAACACCCTCACCGGCCGTGACGACGTCGTCTTCGGCGGGACCGTCTCCGGTCGTCCGCCGCACCTCGCGGGGGTGGACGAGATCGTCGGCCTGCTGATGAACACCCTCCCGGTCCGGGTCCGCCTCAAGCCCGGTGAGTCACTGGCCGCACTGCTCGCCCGGGTCCAGGACGAACAGACCGCGCTCGTCGGACACCACCACCTCGGCCTGCCGGACCTGCACCGGCTCGCGGGACACGGCGAGCTGTTCGACACTTCGGTCGTCTTCGGGAACGCGCCGATCGACCGCGAGGAGATCCTCAAGCAGGCCAGGGGGCTGCGCGTCACCGTCGAGGAGTCCGACCCCACCGGCGGTACGCACTATCCGCTCAGCCTGTCCGTGGTGCCGGGCGAGCGGTTGCGACTGGAACTCACCTACCGGGGCGACCTGTTCGAGGCGGCTGACGCCGAGACCTGCGTCGGTCGGCTGCGCCTGGCCCTGGAAGCCTTCGCCACCGCTCCCGACCGGCTGGTGGGCCGGCTGACACTGCTCACCGACGCCGAACGGCCCACCCCGGCACACGGCACCGACGACACCGCGGGCGACGTCGCGACCACCACGCTTCCCGCGCTCTTCGCCGCGCAGGCACGACGCACCCCGGACGCCGTCGCGGTCGTCTGCGACGGCGAGCGGATCACCTACGCGGAGCTGGCCGCCCGCGCCGGCCGGCTCGCCGGCGCCCTGGCCGCCAAGGGCGCGTGCCCGGGGCAGATCGTCGCGGTCCGACTGCGACGGTCCATCGAGCTGATCGTCGTCCTGCACGCGATTCACCTGGCAGGCGCCGCCTACCTGCCGCTCGACCCGGACTACCCCGACCAACGCATCCAGCACATGCTGGCGGAGACCCGGCCCGTCCTCGTCGTCGACGACGCCTTCCTGGCCGGCCTCGGACCGGAAGCCGCCGTCCCCGCGCCGGCCCCGGACCTGCGGCCCGAACACCCGGCGTACGTGGTGTTCACCTCGGGATCAACGGGCCGTCCCAAGGGGATCGTGGTCACCCACGCGGGCATCACCACCTACCTGGCCGGCATGCAGGAACGCCACCCGCTCAGCACGGCAGACCGAGTGCTGCAACGCACCTCGCTCAGCTTCGACCCGTCGGTGTGGGAGATCTTCTGGCCGTTGCAGCGGGGAGCCGCCGTGGTCGTGGCCCGGCCCGACGGCGAGGTCGCCCCCGGCTACCTGCCCGAGCTGATCCGCGAGGAACGGGTCACCGTCGCCCAGTTCGTGCCGTCCACCCTGGAGGTCTTCCTGCGCGAACCGGGCAGCGACCGCTGCGACAGCCTCACCCGGGTGTTCGTGGGCGGCGAGCAGCTGACGGGAGCGTTGGCCGACCATTTCCATGCCGTGGTCGGAGCCGAGCTGCACAACCAGTACGGCCCCACCGAGGTCTCGGTCTACACCACCACCGGCCGTGCCGCGGCAGGCGAGAACCCGGCCGCCGTACCGGTCGGCACCCCCCTCACCCACCTGCGTGTGTATGTGTTGGACGGGTTTTTGCGGCCGGTTCCGGTGGGTGTGGTGGGGGAGATTTATATCGCTGGTGTGGGGGTGGCTCGGGGGTATGTGGGTCGTCCTGGGTTGACGGGTGAGCGGTTTGTGGCGGATGTGTTTGGTGCGTCGGGTGGGCGGATGTATCGGACGGGGGATGTGGGGCGGTGGTCTGCGGAGGGGGTGGTGGAGTACTGCGGTCGGTCTGATTTCCAGGTGAAGGTGCGGGGGCACCGGATTGAGTTGGGGGAGATCGAGGCGGTGT
>LIQL01000704.1 GCA_001418405.1 Streptomyces diastatochromogenes
GTCCTGCACACCACCCCCGCAGGCCCGTCACCGCCACCCAACAGCCCCGCGCAGCGGACAACACCCGCGCCGCAGGCGCAAACAGCAACCCCCACGGCGGGAACGCCGACAACGCCCCGCGCCGCCAGGCGCAAACGGCAACCCCCACGGCGGGAAAGCCGACAACGTGGGTGACTGTCCCATTCGCCTAGGGCCTTTACGGGGCGGGCGGCACACTGAAACAACTGTTGACGGGCTGATCGCCGGAGGGCGCGCGTCTGCGCGCGGCCCGTCCGGCGTGTGTGGCACCGGTCGCACGGGCCCCGACGAGAGGGTGGACGTCCATGGCCGAACTGCACGATCTGACCGCGCTCGAACAGGCCGCGGAGATCCGGTCCGGGGAGCTGTCCCCGGTCGAGCTCACCGAGCACTACCTCGCGCGGATCGACCGACTGGACGACGCGCTGGGCGCTTTCCTCACCCGCACCCCGGAACTCGCCCGCAAGCAGGCCGCGGAGGCCGAGGGGGAGGTCGTCGCGGCCCGCCGCCAGGGGCGGACGCTGCCGCCGCTGTACGGGGTCCCGGTGCCGGTGAAGGACCTCAACCGGGTCGCCGGGGTGCGCTGCACGATGGGTTCGGCCGCGCTGGCCGACCACGTCCCGGACGGCGACGACCACGTCGTCGCCGCGCTGCGCCGGGCCGGCACGATCATGCTGGGGAAGACCAACACCCCGGAGTTCGGGCTGCCCTGCTACACCGAGAACGCGCTCGCCCCACCCGCCCGCAACCCCTGGGACACCGCGCGCTCGGCGGGCGGCTCCAGTGGCGGCGCGGCCGCTGCGGTGGCCGGCGGGCTGGCGCCGGTCGCGCACGGCAGCGACGGCGGCGGGTCGATCCGCATCCCGTCGTCGCTCTGCGGGCTCTACGGCATCAAGCCGAGCCGCGGCCGGGTCAGCGCCGGTCCGCTGCTGCACGACGTGACGGGCCTGAGCACGTCCGGCCCGCTGGCCCGTACGGTCGCGGACGCGGCGGTGCTGCTGGACGCGATGGCCGGCACCCTGCCCGGCGATCCGTACGCGGCGCCCGCCCTGCCGCCCGGCGAGACCTTCGCCGACCAGGTCCGGCGGGACCCGGGCCGGCTGCGGATCGCGGTGTTGACGCAGACGCCGCTCCCGGACGTCGAGGTGCATCCCGACTGCCGCGCGGCGGTCGCGGAGACCGTTTCGCTGCTCGGTCAACTCGGTCACGAGACCGAGGAGTTGGCGCTGCCGGTGGACGAGCGGATCCTGCTCGACTTCACCCGGGTCTGGTCGGTGATGGCCGCCAACCGGCCCGTCCCGGCGGACGCCGAGGAACGGCTGATGCCGCTCTCCCGCTACCTGCGGGCCCGCGGCCGGGAGGTGTCCGGCACGGACTTCGCCGGCGCGCTGTACGCCTTCCGGGCGCTCGCCCAGGGCCTCGCCGACGGTCTGATGCCGCCCGACGGCGGGTACGACGTGATCCTCTCCCCGACCGTGGCCGCACCGCCGCCCCCGGTCGGGGCGCTGCGCGACGACGCCGATCCGCAGGCCGAGTTCGCCGCCGTCGGCCGGTTCACGCCATTCAGCGCCTTCTACAACGTCACCGGTCAGCCGGCGGTCAACGTCCCGCTGCACTGGAACGCCGCGGGGCTGCCGATCGGCGTCATGCTGGCCGGCCGCTACGGCGACGAGGCCACGTTGATCGCGCTCTCCGCGCAGTTGGAGGCGGCCCGCCCCTGGGCCCACCGCAAGCCGCCCGTCTGGTGAACGCGGCGCGCCCGGTGCCCCTCGGGGCACCGGGCGCCGTCAGCACTCCTGCCGGGACGCGCAGTCCCGCACGTCCGGGGTGCAGCCCTCGGCCGCGTCGGCGGGAGGGGATGCCTGCTGGGCCGCCCGGGTCGGCGCCGGGTCCGCGCTGCGGCGGTCGACGCGGAGCCGGCGGGCGCCGGGGCCCTGTTCGCCGAGGTTGTCGTAGGGGTTGGACAGCGCGCACTTCTCCATCGAGAGGCAGCCGCAGCCGATGCAGTCGGTGAGCCGGTCGCGGAGTTCGACGAGCTGGTTGATGCGTTCGTCGAGTTCGCTGCGCCAGACCTCGGAGAGCCGGGCCCAGTCGGCGCGGTTGGGGGTGCGTTCGTCCGGCAGCTCCGCCAGGGCGTCCCGGATCACCGCGAGGGGGATGCCGACCCGCTGCGCGGCGCGGACGAAGGCGACCCGGCGCAGCGTCTCCCGGGTGTAGCGGCGCTGGTTGCCGGCCGTGCGGGTGCTGCTGATCAGCCCCTTGGACTCGTAGAAGTGCAGCGCGGAGACGGCCGCTCCGCTGCGCGCGGAGAGCTGGCCGACCGAGAGCTCGTGGACCTTGAACGGAAGCTGGGGCACGGCGTCAACCCTACGGCCTGTGCGGTGGTTCCCCGGTGCGGTCGGCGGTCGGGGCGTTGACAGCGGGCGACCGTCCTCGCATGCTGAGCAAGCGCTTAGTAGCACGGCTGAGGAGGCGGACGAGGATGGCAGAGCCCCGGGTGTTCGGGTCGGTCGAGGAACTGCGGGCTGCGGTCGGCGAGGAGCTCGGTCCCAGCGACTGGCTGGCGGTCGACCAGAAGCGGATCGACCTGTTCGCGGAGGCCACCGGCGACCATCAGTGGATCCACGTCGACGAGGAGCGGGCCGCCGCCGGACCGTTCGGCACGACCATCGCGCACGGCTACCTGACGCTGTCGCTGCTGCCGGTCCTGGTGCCGCAGCTGCTGCGGGTCGACAACGTGAAGATGGGCATCAACTACGGCACCAACAAGGTGCGTTTCCCGGCGACCGTCCCGGTCGGCGCGCGGCTGCGGGCCCGCGCCCGGATCGCGGAGGTCACCGAGGTGACCGGCGGGGTGCAGCTCACCACGGTGGTGACGGTCGAGCGGGAGGGCGGCGAGAAGCCGGTGTGCGTGGCGGAGTCGGTCAGCCGCTTCTACCTGTAGCAGGCGGGCGGGCCGTCAGGAGGCGCCCACCATCCGCAGGACGAGGTCGGCGTAGAGCGCGCCGACCTCGTCGGGCGTGCGCGCGCCGTCGGCGGAGAACCAGCGCGCGACGTCCACGCAGAGCGACAGCACGGCCAGGGTGGTGCCGGGGACGTCGTCCACCCGGAACTCCCCGCTGGCCGCGCCGTCCTCGATGATCTGGCGGAGCAGCCGGTCGGTGCGGCGGCGCAGCCCGGCGATCTCGGCGTAGTGCTCCGCGCCGAGTGCCTGGAGCTCGTACTGGATGACCCGGGCGGTGGTGTGGTGTTCGGCGTGCCAGCGGGCGAAGGTGCGCACCGCGTCCCGGAGCCGGTCGGTGGCGCTGCCCTGCGCCTCGGCGGCGGCGCCCATGATGCGCAGCGCCTCCTCGTGGCCGGTGCCGCTGATGCGGTAGAGGAGTTCTTCCTTGGTCTTGTAGTGGATGTAGAGCGCCGCCGGGCTCATGCCGGCGCGGCCGGCGATGTCGCGGGTGGTGGTGGCGTGGTAGCCGCGCTCGGCGAACGCCTGGACGGCCGCGCTGACCAGCCGCCGCGCGGCGTCCGGCGTCACGCCGGACCACTCGTCGCTCTCCTTCGCCGCCCGCTCGGCCGCACCCATCGCTCTCCCCGCTCCTCGATCCGCCAGGGGTCTTCCTCTGCCGGATCGAACACCATACCGCGCCACTGAGCAAGCGCTTAGGCCCCGATCGGGGGGTGGGGTGCGGTCGCGAGGGCGGTGGCGGGCGGCGGGTCAGAAGGCGGAGACGCCGGTCAGGGCGCGGCCGATGAGGAGCTTCTGGATCTGGCTGGTGCCCTCGTACAGGGTCATCACCCGGGCGTCCCGGAGCAGCTTGCCGACCGGGTACTCGTCGATGTAGCCGTAACCGCCGAACACCTGGAGGGCGTTGCTCGCGGCGCGCACCGCGGCCTCGGACGCGAAG
>LIQL01000705.1:0-745 GCA_001418405.1 Streptomyces diastatochromogenes
GGGTGGTTCAGAGGGCGGCGGCGCCGCGCTCGCGGAGGGACTGGCCGTACTGCTGGAGGACCCAGAGTTCGTTCTGGACGGCGGTGAGTTGCTCGGGGTCGGCGCGGGGGCCGAGGCGTTGGAGGGTGCCGCGGATCTCCATGACGCGCTGGTTGACGGCGGCGAGGCGGACGGCGACGAGTTGCACGCCGGCGTAGACCTCGTCGGGGTCGCGGCGGGTGTGGAGGGGTTCCACGGCCAGCTCGGTGACCATCGCGCGGACGGTGTCGTCGGGGGCGGCGTCGCGCACCCGGGCGAGGAAGTCGCCGTCGGCGGAGCCGGTGGTGGCGCCGCCGGCCTCCTCGATGCACTGGCGGACGACGGCGTATGGGGGCGCGGTGAATTCGTCGGCCCCGTAGGCGTCGAAGGCCGGGGAGACCAGGTCGGGGCGTTGGAGGGCGAGCTTGAGGAGTTCCCGTTCGACGCGGTGGGCGGGGCTGCGGAGGTTGAGGGCGGGGCCGCCGGCGCCGGGTGCGGGGCGCTGCGGCTCGGCGGCGGAGGGTGCCTCGCGGCGCTGCGGGCGGCCTTGGCCGGGGCCGCCGTCGCGGCCGCGCTCGCGGGCCCAGCGGGCGAGTTGGGAGACCCGGCGGACGACGAACTGGGTGTCGAGGATGCCGAGGATGCCGGCGAGTTGGACGGCGGACTCGTGCTGGATGGCGCTGTTCTTGATGCGGGCGACGATGGGGGCGGCCTCGTCGAGGGCGGC
>LIQL01000705.1:783-1318 GCA_001418405.1 Streptomyces diastatochromogenes
GGCCGGCGGCGTCGCCGTCGAAGGTGAAGACCACTTCGGAGCCGGAGTTGTCCATCAGCAGCCGGCGGAGGATCTTGATGTGGCCCTCGCCGAAGGCGGTGCCGCAGGTGGCGATGGCGGTGGTGATGCCGGCGAGGTGGCAGGCCATGACGTCGGTGTAGCCCTCGACGACCACCGCGCGGTTGGTCTTGGCGATCTCCTTCTTGGCGAGGTCGATGCCGTAGAGGACCTGGGACTTGCGGTAGAGGGGGGTCTCGGGGGTGTTGAGGTACTTGGGGCCGTTGTCGTCGTCGCGGAGTTTGCGGGCGCCGAAGCCGACGACCTCGCCGGAGATGTCGCGGATGGGCCACATCAGGCGGCCGCGGAAGCGGTCGATGGGGCCGCGGCGGCCTTCTTGGGAGAGGCCGGAGAGGATCAGTTCCTTGTCGCTGAAGCCGCGGCCGCGCAGGAAGCGGGTGAGGTGGTCCCAGCCGGCGGGGCTGTAGCCGACGCTGAAGTGCCCGGCGGCGTCCTGGTCGAAGCCGCGGTCGGCGAG
>LIQL01000706.1 GCA_001418405.1 Streptomyces diastatochromogenes
CCCCACCCCGACCCAGAAGCCCACCGACACCCCGACCGGACAGCCGCCGACGACGTCCGGCGGCTCCTCGGGCGGCAACCCGTCCGGCAGCAACTCCGCGGTGGCGCCGTCCACGAGCAACGGCGGCGCGGCAACCGCCTCGGACACCCCGCCGGCCCCGTCCGACCCGTCGGCATCCAGCCAGGGCACACCGGCCGGCTGACGCCCCCGGCGTCCCTCGGGCCCCACCCGGCACACCCGCCACGGGCCGCAACGTCACGACGGCCCGGTACGCGCGCCTCCCGCCAGAGCGGCGGGAGGCAGGCGTACCGGGCCGTCGTCGTCCGGCCGGCGCGGGCCGGTCAGAACAGGCGCAGCTTGTCGTCCTCGATGCCGCGCAGCGCGTCGTAGTCCAGCACCACGCAGCCGATCCCGCGGTCCGTGGCCAGCACCCGGGCCTGCGGCTTGATCTCCTGAGCTGCGAAGACGCCCTTCACCGGCGCCAAGTGCGGGTCACGGTTGAGGAGTTCGAGGTAGCGGGTGAGCTGCTCGACGCCGTCGATCTCACCGCGCCGCTTGATCTCGACGGCGACCGTCTGCCCGTCGGCGTCCCGGCACAAGATATCCACCGGGCCAATGGCGGTGGGGTATTCACGCCGAATAAGCGAGTAGCCCTCGCCCAGTGTCTCGATCCGGTCGGCGAGCAACTCCTGGAGGTGGGCCTCCACGCCGTCCTTGATGAGCCCGGGATCCACCCCGAGCTCGTGGGAGGAGTCGTGCATGACCTCCTCCAGGGTGATGATGAGCTTCTCGCCGCCCTTGTTCACCACCGTCCAGACGTTGCCGTCGCCCTCCTTGAGGGAACAGGGCGGGGACATCCAGTTGAGGGGTTTGTAGGCCCGGTCGTCCGCATGGATGGAGACGGAGCCGTCCGCCTTCACCAGGATGAGGCGGGGGGCGGAAGGAAGGTGGGCCGTGAGCCGACCCGCGTAGTCCACGGAGCAGCGGGCGATGACGAGACGCATGGTGCGCCACGCTACTCGAACCGGGGCCGCCGACGCGATTCGCCCCCGCCCCGGGGTCCCTTTACGGCGGAAACCCCCGCACCCCCGGCGCGGGTCCTTGGCCGGTTGTATGTGCAATCTCCTGGTGCGGGCCCCTTGCGCGGCATACCGTTGACGCGGGGGGTCGCGGGGCGAACACGCTCTGTCGCGAATTCCCCTTGTCCCATCCATAAGGCCCCGTTCGTCCCGGCGGGGTCGCGAGAGGAGAACCTCATGTCGCTCGACGTCTCACCGGCCCTCCTCGAACAGGCCGAGCGAGGCGAGGTCGACGAAGCCGCGTTTGTCGACTGCGTCCGCACCTCCCTGCCCTACGCATGGGGGATGATCAGCTCTCTGGTGGACCGGCTGAAGGCGGACGGTGGAGAGTTCGCCGACAACCAGACGCCGCCGCCGAACGAGCAGGCGCGCGGCCAGCTGCTCCGTGCACTGGCGAGTGACGCCATCCGCGGCTCGCTGGAGCGCCACTTCGGAGTGCGCCTCGCCTTCCAGAACTGCCACCGGGTCGCGGTCTTCCCGCTCGACCCGGCCGTCGACCAGCGGCTGGTCCGCTTCACCTCGGTCCGCGGCCAGTTGCTGAACCAGTCGCCCGAACTCCGCGACTGCTGAGCGGAGTTGCTGCCGCTGAGCCGGTCGACCGGAGCACCCTCCGGAACCGCGCACCGGCGGCAGCACCACCGACCAGCCGTGCCCCAGACCGGTGAGAGCTGACCCCGCCGCCCACCCCCGGCGGGGTCACACCAACTGCGGCAGCACCTCCGTGCCCAGCCGCCGGACGTTCTCCTCGGTGGCGGCGAGGTCCCCCGAGCCCTCCACCATCAACGCGAACCGTCGGATGCCGGTGCGCTCCGACGTCGCCGCCAGCCGGTCCGCGCACAACTCCGGCGGCCCCACCGGATGCAGCGCGCACAGCAACTCCGTGTACGCCAACGGATCGCGCATCGACCGGTACCGGCCGTCGACCGTCACGTGCGCGCCCAGCCCCTGCCGGAACCAGCCGGGCATCGCCTTCGTCAGCGTCTCCACCGCGGCCGGCCGGCCGTCCGCGACCTGCACCACCCCGGCCGAGACGTGCTCCGCCGCGGCCACCTCGCCCGGGTCCCGGCCGGCCGCCAGCGCCGCCGACCGCCACAGCGCGACCATCTCCGCCTTCTCCTCGTCGTCGCAGTGCATCCCGAGCAGCATCGGCAGCCCGCGGGCGGCGGCCAACCGGACCGAGGACGGCGAGGTGCAGGCGACCACCACCGGCGGACCGTCGGTCAGCCCCTGCGGGTCGTCCGGATCGACCAGTGCCTCGGCCGCCCGCGGCACCACCGCCACCTCGCGGAACGCGTACCGTTCGCCGGCGGCGCCCACCCGCGGCTCGCGCAGCCAGCGCAGCAGCAGATCGAGCGATTCCGGGAAGCCGTGCTCGTACGCCGCGAGGCCGGCACCGAAGACCTCCAGGTCCACCCAGGGACCACCCCGGCCGACGCCGAGCGTGAACCGGCCCTCCGACGCCAGGTGCAGCAGCGCCGCCTGCTCACCGAGCGCCACCGGATGCTGGGTCGGCAGCACGCTCACCGCCGTGCCGACCCCGATCCGCCGGGTCCGCCCCAGCAGCAGCGCGGCCAGCGTGGCGGCCTGCGGGCAGACCCCGTACGGGACGAAGTGGTGTTCGGCCAGCCAGACTTCGTCGAGTCCGGCCTCTTCCGCGATCTGTGCGGAACGCACCGCGCGGTGCAGTGCTTCCCCCTGCCCCTGACCGGGGAATTGGGCGGCCAGGATGAAAGCCCCTACGCGCATCGCTCTCTGCCTCCTTGCAGCCGACGCGACCCCCCCTCACCCGGCAACAACGGGCGACACGTGCCCAGGGCACGGCCTGACGCGAAATTTCCAGATCATCGCAGAAACGTGACGGCGGACTTTTGCCCCTGACCGCGCCGCGTACGCTGGTGACAGCCCTCCCCCGAGCTCCACTCCGTTCGGGCTGGGGGCTCCCCTCCCCGTCGATCTGCCGAGGTGTGCCGTGTCCCCGCGTCGAAACCGCCAGCGCGGTGCGAATCCCCCCGACCGCGCGGACCACCCCGGCGTCGGCCGCTACGGCTTCGAGACCACCGAGGAGTGGCACGGCGAGGACTGGGTGGTCCGCCCGGTGGGCGGCGCCGGCGCGGCCAAGCACTACCGCTGCCCGGGCTGCGACCAGGAGATCCCGCCCGGCGTCCCGCACGTCGTCACCTGGCCCCGGCACGGCGACGTCGACGACCGCCGGCACTGGCACAAAGCCTGCTGGAACGCACGGAACCGCCGGAGCGCACGGCTCCAGCGGTCCCGTAATGCGCCGCGGTACTGACCGCGTCACACGTCACACGTCGCGCTGCCGCATGGTCGCGTAGGCGGCGCCGAGCGCGACGGCGGCGAGGCCCATGACGATCCACAGCGGCTGCCAGCCGGACGGGCCGCCGTCCACGAACGGGAACTTGTTGCCGTACATCACGGTGAGCTGGTTGGGGATCGAGTAGCCCATCAGGAAGTTGCGGACCCCCTCCAGGCTGTCGGCGAACATGAACATCGACAGCACGAACGGCAGCAGCACCACCCCGACCATGAGCGTGATGGCGCCCGCGGAGTGCCGGATCAGCGAGCCGACGGCCAGCGCCAGCAGCCCGAGGAACGAGACGTACAGGCCGATGCCCACCGTCGACCGCAGCCACTCGCCGGCGCCGACGTGCACCCGGCTGATGTCGCTGATCATGGCGTTGTCGGTGAGTGCGACGAGTCCGGTGACGACGGTGGTCACCACGAAGGTCAGCGCGAAGAAGACGAGCGCCTTGGCCGTCAGCACCCGGCCGCGGTTCGGACAGGCCGCCAGGGTCGTGCGGATCATGCCGGTGCCGTACTCCGAGGAGGTCACCAGCACTCCCAGCGGCAGCACGCACAGGACGCCCAGCAGCATCCCGAAGAGCCCGAAGAACAGCGGCGAGGTGTCGCCGACGGTGCTCATCGACGCCACCGACACGGCCACCAGCACACCGATGCCCAGGACGAGGACGGTCATCACACCCAGCGTCCACACCGTCGACCGCACCGA
>LIQL01000707.1 GCA_001418405.1 Streptomyces diastatochromogenes
TGGTGGTGTCCGCCCCGGCCGCCGACCAGGCGTGGCCCAGGCGGAGCGGCCAACCGGCGTGGTGCCCGTAGGTCAGGGCGCGGTCGAAGGCGGCGACCGCGAGGGCGGCCTGGTCGCGGAAGGCGACGCCGTCCGGGGTGAGCGCCACGTGGTGGGTGGAGCGGTCGACGAGGCGGACGCCGAGCGCGTCCTCCAGCTGGCGCAGGGTGCGGGAGGCGGCGGGCTGGGTGAGGTGGAGGCGTTCGGCGGCGCGGGTCACGCTGAGGGTGTCGGCGACGGCGAGGAAGCAGCGGAAATGACGCAGCTCGATGCTCATGCGTGCGGAGCATAACAACCGGCGAAATCGCATTTCACGTGCGCGAACGCGGGTCGTAGCGTGGGAGGGTGAACGCTTCCCCCGCGTCGCCCGCCGGCTCCGGCGACTTCGACGGCTCCCCCTCGTCCGCCGGTTCCGCTGGTTCTGCCGGTTCCGACGGCTCCCGCCCGGCCCCCGCCTCGCCCGTCGGCTCCGCCGTCGAGGCGTCGGGCGGGGGGATACCCCGGCCCGTGCCGCCCTCGCCGGAGGTGCTGTCGGCCGAGGCGGCGGCCGCGGCGCGCGGTGAGGCCGGGCCGGGCGCGGCGCGGGCCCGCAGCCGGCTGGTGTCGGTGGGGCTGGTCATCGGCGGGATCGTCTCGCTGCAGTTCGGGTCGTCGGTGGCGGTGCTGCTGTTCCCGCGGGCCGGGGCGCTGGGCGTGGTCACGCTGCGGCTGGTGGTGGCGGCGCTGGTGCTGCTGGTCGCGTGCCGGCCGAAGGTGCGGGGCTACGGGCGGGGCGACTGGGCGACGATCGTCGCCTTCGGTGTCGCGCTGGCCGGCATGAACTCGCTCTTCTACCAGGCGATCGACCGGATTCCGCTGGGCGCCGCGGTCACCCTGGAATTCCTGGGCCCGCTGATCCTGTCGGTGGCGACGTCGCGGCGTTTGCTGAGCGTGCTGTGGGCGACGCTGGCGCTGGGCGGCGTGGTGTTGCTGGGCCGGGCGGGTTTCGACGGGCTGAACCTGGTCGGTGCCGGGTGCGCGCTGGCGGCCGGTGGGCTGTGGGCCGCGTACATCCTGCTGTCGGCGCGGACCGGGCAGCGGTTCCCGCAGGCGGACGGGTTGGCGCTGGCGATGACGGTCGCGGCGGTGCTGAGCCTGCCGCTCGGGGTGGCCAGCGCGGGCGGCGCGCTGCTGAACCCGGTGACGGTGGGCCTGGGGGCGGCCGTGGCGCTGATGTCGTCGGTGCTGCCGTACACCCTGGAGCTGCTGGCGCTGCGGAAGCTGCCGGCGTCGGGCTTCGCGGTGATGATGAGCCTGGAGCCGGCGGCGGCCGCCACGGCCGGGTTCCTGGTGCTGGGCCAGGCGTTGGGGTGGGTGGAGTTGCTGGCCATCGGCCTGGTCGTGGTGGCCAGTGCGGGGGCGGTGTTGAGCGGGGCGCGGCGGTGAGGGCGCCGGTCGCGTAGGCGGCCTCAGGGTCGTCGGCCGGTTCGCCCGGGGCCGTCGGGCGGCAGCGTGGTGGACGCGGTGCGCGCGGGGTGTCGGCGCGGCACGGGCGCATCGGCGTGGCGTGGCAAAAAATCATGCATGCGTGCTTGATTGTTTCTGGTCGCGCTGCCACGCTCGGTTCTCGCATCACCGCAGCTGTCAACCCGCCCTGCCCGTAAGGGACATGGGCGACCGGCGTGGATGAGGAGAGCGCGCGATGGCCGATCCGCGGGAGGTTCGGGAGGTCCTGGCGGACCTGCGGGCCGAGGGCGAGGAAGTGGACGGGCTGGTGGCGGAGCTGCCGCCGGCCCAGTGGGGGCGGGCGACCCCGGCCGCCGGGTGGAGCATCGCCCACCAGATCGCGCACCTGCTGTGGACGGACGAGCGGGCCGTGCAGTCGGCGGTGGACCCCGAGGGGTTCGGGCGCGAGGTGGCGGCGGCGATGGCGTCGCCGGAGACGTTCGTGGACGAGGCGGCCGAGCGCGGCGCCGGGCTGGCGCCCGCCGAGCTGCTGGCGCGCTGGCGGGCGAGCCGGACGGAGCTGCTGGCGGTGCTGGCGGCGCAGCCGGCGGGCGCCAAGCTGCCCTGGTACGGGCCGCCGATGAGCGTGGCGTCGGTGGCGACCGGGCGGTTGATGGAGACCTGGGCGCACGGACAGGACGTGGCCGATGCGCTGGGGGTGCGGCGGGTGCCGACCGCGCGGCTGCGGCACGTCGCCCGGATCGGGGTACGGGCCCGCGGCTACGCGTACGCGGTGCACGGGCTGACGCCGCCGGCCGAGGAGTTCCGGGTCGAGCTGGTCGGGCCCGGTGGCGAGGAGTGGGCGTTCGGGCCGCCGGGGGCCGCCCAGCGGGTGAGTGGGACGGCGCTGGAGTTCTGCCTGCTGGTGACGCAGCGGGTGCACCGCGACGACGTCTCGCTGGTGGTGGTGGGGCCGGACGCCGAACGGTGGTTGGGCATCGCGCAGTCCTTCGCCGGGCCGGCCGGACCGGCGAAGGACTGCGCGATG
>LIQL01000708.1 GCA_001418405.1 Streptomyces diastatochromogenes
CGGTGGCGTTCTCCAGGAGTTCCGCGACGAGGTGGGTGAGGTCGGAGACCGCGGGGCCGTCCACCGCGAGGCGGGGCAGCCGGCGGACCTCGATGCGTTCGTAGTCCTCGACCTCGGCGACCGCCGCGCGCACCACGTCCATCAGCTGGACCGGCTTGCGCCACTGCCGGGAGGGGGCCGCGCCGGAGAGGATGACCAGGCCCTCGGCGTGCCGCCGCATGCGGGTCGTCATGTGGTCGAGCCGGAACAGGTCGGCGAGTTCGTCGGTGTCCTCGGTGCGCCGTTCCATGGCGTCCAGGAGGGTCAGTTGGCGGTGCAGCAGGACCTGGTTGCGGCGGGCGAGGTTGACGAACACCTCGGAGACGCCGCGGCGCATGTCGGCCTGTTTGACGGCGGCTTCGACGGCGGCCCGTTGGAGGGTGTTGAGCGCCTGCCCGACCTGGCCGGTCTCGTCCGGGCCGAACTCCAGGCGGGGCGCCTCGGTCTCGACGTCGACCCGTTCGCCGGCCGCCAGGCGGCGCATCACGCTCGGCAGTCGGACGCCGGACATCTCGTGGGCGGTCTTGCGCAGGCGGGTCAGGTCCCGGACGTGCCGGCGGCCGATGCGCAGCGAGACGACGACCGAGACCAGGAGCGCCACGAAGCCGAGGACGCCGGTGGCGACGGCCTTGAAGACGATCCGGGTGGCGATCGGTGCGACCCGCTCCTGATAGCGGTCGCCGGCGTCCCTGCCCAGCCGGCCGAGGTCGCCGAGGACCTGCTCCGCGGCGGTGTTCCAGCGGTCGGCGTTGACCGTGCGCGCGGCGGTCGACGGGTCGGCGGCGATCACCCGGTCCTCGAAGGAGGTCAGTTCGCGGGCGCCGGCGGAGTGCCAGTAGTCCTCGAAGATGCCGCGGTCGGCGGCGGGCAGCAGCGGCAGGTTGGTGGCGTAGAGGATGCGGCGCTCGGCGATCCGGTCGGAGAGCGCACGCTGGTCGCGCTTGCTGATGCTGCCGGAGGCGAGGATCGCGGACATCAGGGCGTCCTCGCGGGAGAACGCCTCCCGGGCGCGGGTGAGGTTGACCAGCGCCCGGCCCTGCTTGTCCATCTCGACGTTCTCCAGGGCGTGGAGGGCGGCGAGCAGGTCGTAGCCGGGGTCGACCACGGCGTTGTAGGACTCCATGGCCTCTTCGCGGCCGAGCCGGTTGTCCTCGACCTGGGTGCGCAGGTCCTCCAGCCCGTCCAGGCCCCTGACCAGGTCGTCGAGCCGGCCGACGGCCGAACCGGCCAGGTCCGCGCGGACGTCCGGGGTGTCCACGTTGTCGTGCAGCCGGGCCACGGCGTCGTCGGTGGCCCGGGTCTGGTGGTGGAGTTCGCTGAGCGCGTTGGCGCCGCGGCGGTCGGCGAGGTACAGCAGGCTCTGGCGGCGTTCGCGCTGGATGGCCTGGATGGTGTCCTCGACCGGGTAGCCGAGGTTGCGGACCACCGTGCCGACGTCGAGGAGTTGGTTGGCTTCCCGCCCGGCGACGTACGTCGTGATCGTCCACATCAGCGTCAGGGACACCAGCGGCACGAGCAGCAGCGCCACGATCTTCCGGCGGACCGACCTCCCGCGAAAGCGCATGGCCTCCCCTACGTCAACCCCGCGCGTCCGGGGGGTGGTGTTCCGTCAACAGCGGCGTGAGCCTACTACTGTCGGGCGACCGATCCGTAGGCCCGGCGCAGCAGCGGGGCACGTCGGCGGGGCGGGATCGTCATGAGATGTCCGGCGATGCCCGGACGGCCGGCCGTCGAGTGTGGCTATGGCCACCCGGGGCGCGCGGCCGGTGTCGTCCCGCCCGGATACTTCCGCGCACCCCGGTGCGTGGTGGCTGAGGGGGACGCCGAGTGGACAACGGGCCGGTCCGTGTGGCATGTATCCGGTGAAACCCGGGCAGCCACCGAGGAGTCGGGCGGCGGGGCAGGGTCCGGGGAGAGTGCGGGGAGTGTGACGCTATGGACCGCGACAGGCGTCCTTTGTGGCAGGAGGAGCCGGCGAGCCGGCGCCGGATGGCCGACCCGGTGCGCACCGCGGCGGTGCGGGCCGTGATCATCGTGGCGGTCACCCTGATCCAGGCCATGGTGGCCTTCCTGTGCACGCTCGCGGGGTCCTGGTTCGCGTTCCCCGCGGTCCTGTGCACGGTCGCCAGCACCATCGTGGCGACCTGGGGCGTGCTGGACGTGTGGGTGACCCGGCAGGTCTGGGTGCAGCGGCACGGGGTGCGGTCGGAGCCGAGCAGCACCGCCCGGGAGCTGCGGCGGGAGCGCCGACGGGCCCGCCGGCAGGGGCGCCGGCCGTCGCAGGAGCCGTCGCGGACGGACCGCGCCGCGGCGTGACGGGCCGGCGCCCGGACCGGGTCGGCGGTCAGGCCACCGCCCCTTCGCGCACGGCGGGCCGCACGTGGACCGTTCCGTCCAGCACCCCGACCTCGTGGGTGCGCACGGGGCGGCGGGCGGGCAGGCAGGTCGGCGCGCCGGTGCGCAGGTCGAACCGGGCGGCGTGCAGCGGGCATTCGACGAAGCAGCCCTCGACCCAGCCCTCGGAGAGCGAGGCGTCCTGGTGGCTGCAGGTGTCGTCGACGGCGTAGAGCCCGTCCTCGGTGTGGAAGACGGCGATGGCGGGTGTGGTGTCGTCGATCTGGATCCGGACGGATTCTCCGACCGGCAGGTCCTCGATGCGGCAGACGGGAAACATCTGGCCCCCCTCGCACTGATCGGTATCATGGCGTTGTGAATTGCGCATCGCATCGCGCGATGCGCAACAGAATCCAAGCCGGGGGAGCCCGCGTCAAGGGCCTTCCGGAGAGCGGCCCCACGACGTGCCCGTCGGGGGCGACGGGGTGGTGAGGCGACAGCCATGGCGAAGACGACGGACCCGGCGGACGGACGCGCCGAGGACAGACGCGGGAGCGGTTCCGTACAGTCCGTGGACCGCGCGGTGAGCGTGTTGGAGAGCCTGGCGCGGCTGGGCGAGGCCGGGGTCACCGAACTCGCCGACGAGTTGGGCGTCCACAAGTCGACCGCCTTCCGGATCCTGGGCGTCCTGGAGAACCGCGGCCTGGTCGAGCAGGAGAAGGAGCGCGGCAAGTACTTCCTGGGGGCCGGGGTGCTGCGGCTGGCCGGCGCCGCGGCGATCCGCCTCGACATCTCCCAGGAGGGCCAGCCGGTCTGCCGGGCGCTGGCCGACGAGACCGGCGAGACCGCCAACATCGCGGTGCTGGACGGCGACGCCGCGGTCAACATCATGCAGGCCCGGGGCTCCGCCGCGGTGACCGCCCACAACTGGCTGGGCCGGCGCACCCCGTTGCACGCCACCGCCAGCGGCAAGGTCCTCTTGGCCCACCTGCCGCGGGAGCGCCGCGAGGCGCTGCTGGGCCGCACGCTGCCGCGGTTCACCGACGGCACCCTGACCACCGCGGCCGCCGTGCGGGAGCAGCTGGCGGCCGCCCACGAGGACGGGTTCGCCTGCACCGTCGAGGAGTTCGAGACCGGGCTGAACGCCGTCGCGGCGCCGGTCCGCTCCTACGACGGGACGGTCATCGGCGCGATCGGCGTCTCCGGGCCCGCCTACCGGATGGCCCCAGAACGCCTCCCGGAGCCGGCGAAGGCGGCGGTGCAGGCCGCCGCCGAACTCTCCCGCCGCATGGGGCACGCCGGCTGAGCCCGGGCGCGGTGGCCGCCCCGCCCGGGCGGCCGCTCAGCCGGTGGCCGGCTCCGCCGGTGCCGGCTCCTCCGGGCGGCGGTACATCCGCGTCGCGGTGATCTGCCCGTGCACCGCCTCGCCGGACGGGTCCGGCTGCGGCAGGCCCGGACGCAGGTGCTCCTCGACGCTGATGTACTTCAGGCCGGCCCGCAGGTCCGCGTCGTTGCGCAGGCGGATCACCAGCGGGAACTCCGCGAGCGCCGTGGTGTCGAACAGGCCGGTGGTGTAGAGCAGTTGGACGCCCAGGGCGTCGGCGACGGCGCGCTGGAGCTCCAGCAGGTAGGTGGCGTTGGCGCGGCCGATCGGATTGTCGAGGAACAGCGTGCCGGCGTGCCGCTGCTTGTCCCGGCCCCGGTCGTTGCTGCGCAGCGCCGCCATCGTGCAGTACAGGGCGATGGCGGCGGTCAACAGCTGGCCGCCGGAGAAGACGTCGCCCATCTGCCCCACCGGGACCCGCTCGGCGCGCAGCACCGCGTCCGGCTTGAGGATCTCCACCGCCACCCCGCGCGGCTGGAGGGCGGCCTGCACCCCGCGCAGCAGCAGGGACATCCCGTCCCGGCGCAGATCGCTGTTCTTCCTGACCGCCGCGCGGGTCGCCTCGTCGATGACCTCGCCCAACCGCTCGGTGAGGGTGGCCTGGTCGGGGTCCTCGAACCGGATCCGCAGGAACTCCTGACCGGACCACTCCCCCAGCCCCTCGGGCAGTCGGGACAGCCGCTGGGCGGAGCGCAGCGTGGTCAGCGACGACTCCACCAGGCCGCGCAGCCGGTCGACGATCGAGTCGCGGTTCCGCTCCAGCTGGGCGAGTTCGTCGGTGAGCACCCGCAGGCGGGGCGCGAACGCCTCCGCCCACTTGGCGGCGTGGTCCGGCAGCGCCGCGGCGGGCAGCTCCCGGATCTGCTGCCGGGCGGGGGTGCGCACCTGCTCGTAGCGGGTGGAGTTGGCGTGCCGGACGAGGACGTCGGCGGCCTCGCGGACCGCGGCCTCGGCGGCGGAGAGGTCCCCGGCGCAGCCGCGCAACGAGCGCCGGGACTCCGAGGCGGCCTGCCTGGCCGCGGCCAGGCCGTCGCCGTACGGCTCGATCGACGCCTCCTCGCCCTCCTCGGCGTCCTGGTGGTCCCGCAGCAGGTCACGCAGGAGGGCGGCCGTCTCGTCGAAGCCGCCGGCCGCGTCCTCGGCGCCGCGGTGCGCGCGCAACAGCTCCTCGTGCTCGGTGCGGGCGGCCTCCAGCGCCTCGGTGGCGGTGGCCAGTTCGCCGTTGGCGGTGCGCAGCAGCTCCTTGGCCCGGTCGGCGTCGGCCGGCACCAGGTCCTCGGGCAGTTCGGTGTGGGCCGCGCCGTCGGTCGGCGCCAGCCGCTCCGCCTCGCCGCGCAGCCGGCCCAGCTGCTCGCTGGCGGCCGAGGCGCGGGTCTCCAGCATCTGCACCAGCGATTCGGCGCGACCGGCGGCGGCCTGGCGGGACGGGCCGTCGGCGGCGTCCGGGCTCTGCAGCAGCTGTTCGGCGCGGGTGCGGACCTTGTTGGTGAGGCGGTTCAGCTCGGCCAGCGCGGCGGACTCGTCGCCCTCGGCGCGGGCCTGCTCGGCGCGCAGGTCGGCGCCGACGCCGACCTTCTCGTAGAGCTGGGACGCGGCGCGGTACGCCTCGCGGAGCGCGGGCAGCGAGGCGCCCGACTCCTCGGGCGCCTCGCCCAGGTCGTCGGGGACACCGGCGATCTCGGCGCGCTCGGCGCGCAGCGCGCGGGCGGTGCGGCGGGCGTCGTCGGCGGCCCGCTGGGCGGCCCGGCGGTCCTCGTCGGCGGCCCGGGCCCGGTCCACGCACTCCTCGGCGCGGGCCTCGAACTCCACCGCCTCGTCGGCGAGTTCCCGCATCCGGGACTGCCAGCCGGCGCGCTCGCGCAGCCGGTGGGCGAGGCCGGCGAGCAGGTCGGCGGCGCGCCGGGCCCGCTGGGCGGCGTCCTGGCGCTCGTCGCGCGCCCGGGTGGCCTCGGCGGCGACCTCGTCGGCCTCGGCGCGGCCCACGCGGGCCTCGGTCAGCTCCGCGGCGGCCTCCTCGGCCGCGGTCCGGGCGCGCGCCGCGGCCTCGGCGAGCTCGACGAGCCGCCCGGCCGGGCAGCCGGCGCGCCAGGAGCCCAGGCGGGCGGCGAGCGCCCGGTCCCCGGCCAGGCGGGCGGCCAGCGTCCGGATCTCCTCGTCGCGCTCGGTGGCGCGGGTGCGCAGCGCGCGGCGCTCCTCGTCGGCGGCGGACTCGTCGTGCATGGCCGGGTTCGGCGGCACGAGGAACACGCCGGTGTCCTGGGCGTCGGGGGCCGGGGTGGGGGCCAACAGCGCGGCGGCGGTGCCCACCGCGACGGCGGACCGCGGCAGCAGCGCGGCCTGCGCGAGCACCTCGCGGGCCCGGGCGTGGGTGGCCGGGTCGGTGATGATCACGCCGTCGACGAGCTCGGGGCGGGCGGCCAGCACCCGGGCGTGGTCGGCCGGGTCGACGGACTGGGCGAGGTAGCGCCAGCCGGGCAGGGCGGGGACGCCGTGCTCGCCGAGGTACTCCACCGCGGCCAACACGTCGGGGCCCGGCGGCAGCAGCCCGCCGTCGCCCAGCGCGCCCAGGATCCGGGCGTCGTCGGCGGCGGCCGTGCGCAGGTCGAACAGCTGCCGTTCGGCGGCGGCGACGCCCTGCTCCAGCAGTTCGTGCAGGGCGTCGGCGCTGCGGTCCAGCTCCTCGGCGGTGAGCGGACCGGCGGCGCGGCGCGGGGCGGCGGATCCGGCGCCGTCGGCCGTACGGGGGCCGGGCAGGGCGATCGCCGACGCCTCGGGCAGGCCGAGGAGTTCGGTCAGCCGCTGTTCGGCGCCGATCGACTCGGCGGCGCGCCGCTCGGCGTCGTGGGCCCGCTCGGCGGCCTCGGCGGCGTCCGTGGCGCGGGCCGCGGCGAGTTCGGCGGCGGAGTGCCGGGCGGCGGTCTCGCGGGCCCGGTCGGTGGCCTGCCGGGCGGCGTCGCGGGCCGCGTCCCACGCCTCGACGGCGGTCTTCTCGGCGTCGGAGGCGGCGAGCGCGGCGCGGGCCGGGTCGGTGTCGGGGTCAGCGCCCTGGGCGGCGTCGAGCCAGCCGGCCCGGACCGCTTCCGCGGTCTCCTCCGCGACCTCGGTGAGCCGCTGCTTGAGGTGGTCGGACTCGCTGCGGGCGCGCTGGGCGTGGGTGGCGGCGCTGGTGGCGTCGCGGTGCGCGGACTCGCCGGCCTCCTGGAGGCCGGCGGAGCGCTCCTCCTCCTCGTTGGCGAGGCGTTCGCCGGCCTCGGCGGCGCCGTGCAGGGCGCGCACCAGGTCGGCGGCGGCGGTGGCGCGGGCGGCAAGCGCCGGGGCGGCGTCCCGCTCGGCCTCCCGGATGGCGGCGGCGACCCGCGTCGAGCGGTCGGCGGCGGCGCGGTGCCGCAGCGCGGTCTCGGCGGCCTGCCAGGCGCTGTGCAGGGTCCGGGCGTCGTTCAGCTCGCGGCGCTGGGCGGCGGCGCCCTTCTCGGCGGCGGCCAGCGCCAACGAGGCGTGCCGGTAGGCGAGTTCGGCGGAGACCAGGGCGCGGCGCTCGCGGCCGCGTTCGGCGTCGGTGACCCGGTGCGCGGCGGCGGCGACCGCCTCGGCCAGCTCGGCGGTCCGGCCGCGCTCCTCGGTGCCGCGGGCGTGCAGCCGTTGCGCCAGAGCGCGGGTGCGGCGTTCGGCGCCGGCGTGCACCTCGCGGGCCCGTTCGCGGGTCTCGGCGGCCTCGGCGATCTTGGCGAGCAGGTCCAGCGAGCCGGCGGTGAAGTCGCGTTCGGCGGTGAGTTCGGCGCGCCGGCCGAGCTTGTGGGCGAAGCCGTGGACGAGGTCGGCGAGGCCGTCGGTGTCCCGGGTGTCGGTGACGGCGCGCAGCAGCAGGTCGGTGAAGTCGGAGTCGTTCTTGACCGCGAACAGGCCGGCCGCCTCGCCCTCGTCGGCGTTCATCTCGCGCTGGTAGCGGAAGAGTTCGGGGTCCAGGCCGAGGTCGCCGAGGTGTTCGTTCCAGCGCTCGTGGACCTCCTCCCAGACCACGTCGAGGTTCGGGTAGTTCTTGCCGGCGTCGGTGAGCGCGTCGCGGAAGCCCTTCATGGTGCGGCGGCGGCCCTGCGCGCCGGAGCCCCCCTCGCCCTGCGCGGTCCGGGGGCGGACGAGGGTGGCCTCGGCGACCGGGAGGGAGTCCAGGCTCATCCCGGGGCCGGGCCGGAAGCTGTACCACGCCTCGGCGAACTTGCGGGGGTCGTTGGACACCTGGCGGCCGCGCCATTCGCTGACCTTGCCGACCACGACGCTCTCGCCGGTGACGACGTGCTGCCACTCCAGGGCGACGTGGCCGCAGTCGTCGGCGAGCAGGAACTTGCGCAGCACGCCGGAGCTGGCGCCGCCGAGGGTGTTGCGGTGGCCCGGCAGCATCACCGAGAAGATCAGCTTCAGCAGGACGGACTTGCCGCCGCCGTTCTCCAGGAAGAGCACGCCGGCCGGGGCCGGGCGGCGCGGCGGGCCGACCGGTTCGTCCTCGAAGAAGTCCGCCTGGGCGGGGGCCGGCTGCGGCACCGGCGCGCCGACCCCGCGCAGGTCCAGGACGGTGTCGGCGTAGCGCGCACCGGCCGGCCCGATGGAGTAGAGGCGGACCCGGGACAGCTCGTACATGGCGGACTCTCGTTGGTGTGTGGGTGGTCGGGGCG
>LIQL01000709.1 GCA_001418405.1 Streptomyces diastatochromogenes
CCGCCAAGGAGCCCCGCCAAGAAGCCCCATCGAGGAGCCCCCGAGGAGCCGCCGCCACCAGGAACGCACCGCAGGCCACCACCGGGAACACCCCTACCGGGGGATCGACACCAAGGGACCGCCATGCCGTCCAGCCGCCCGTTCCGCTCCACCACCGCCGCCGCGGCCGCCGCGGCCGCTGCCGCCGCGGCCCTCGCCCTGCTGATCTCCGGCTGCTCGTCGGGGACGTCGTCCCCGGGTGACGCCGGCTCCTCGGGCCGTTCGACGGAGGCCGGCGCAGACCGCCCGGCGGCCGCCGTCACCCCGCTCCAGCCGCTGCCCACGGCCATCCCGGCCGACCTCCGGCCGTACTACGACCAGAAGCTGAGCTGGCACGACTGCGGCGTGGCGGGCTTCCAGTGCGCGACGATGAAGGCCCCCCTGGACTACGCCAAGCCCGACCCGGCCACCGACCTGAAGTTGGCGGTGGCCCGCAGGACGGCCACCGGCCCCGGGCCGCGGCTCGGCTCGCTGCTGGTCAATCCGGGCGGTCCCGGCGGTTCGGCGATCGACTACCTCCAGCAGTACGCGCCGCAGCCCGCCGCGGTCCGGGCGCGGTACGACATGGTCGCCATGGACCCGCGCGGGGTGGCCCGCAGCGACCCGATCGAATGCCTCACCGACCGTCAGATGGACCGCTTCACCCAGACCGACACCACCCCCGACACCCCCGCCGAGATCAACACCCTCGTCGCCGCCTACCGCAACTTCGCCAAGGGCTGCGAGACCCGCTCCGGCAAGCTGCTGCCGCACGTCTCCACCATCGAGGCGGCCCGCGACATGGACGTGCTGCGCGCCGTCCTGGGCGACAAGAAGCTGACGTACGTGGGCGCCTCCTACGGCACCTTCCTCGGCGCGACCTACGCCGGCCTGTTCCCGACCCGTTCCGGTCGTCTGGTCCTCGACGGCGCGATGGACCCGATGCTCGACTCCCGCGCCATCAACGTCGACCAGACCGCCGGCTTCAACACCGCGTTCACGGCGTTCGCCGAGGACTGCGTGAAGCAGAAGGACTGCCCGCTCGGCACCAAGAACGCCCAGGACGCCGGCCGACGCCTCTCCGAGCTCTTCAAGAAGCTGGACTCCCACCCGGTGGACACCGGCCAGGAGCGCAAGCTCACCGAGTCCCTCGCGACCACGGGGGTGATCGCCGCGATGTACGACCAGGGCGCCTGGCCGATGCTGCGCGAGGCCATCGCCCAGGCCCAGGCAGGCAGCGGCCGCGAACTGCTCGCACTGTCCGACAGCTACTACGAGCGCGACGCCTCGGGCCACTACGCCAACCAGATGTTCGCCAACCCGGCCGTCAACTGCCTGGACCTCCCCGGCGCCTTCACCAGCCCGAACCAGGTGGAAGCCGCCCTGCCGGCCTTCCGCAAGGCATCCCCGGTCTTCGGCGACAACTTCGCCTGGTCGGCGCTGAACTGCGCGTACTGGCCGGTCAAGGCGTCCGGCACGGTCCACCGCATCGAGGCCAAGGGCGCCGCCCCGATCGTCGTCGTCGGCACCACCCGCGACCCGGCCACCCCGTACACCTGGGCCAAGGGCCTGGCCGCCCAGCTCTCCAGCGCCACCCTGCTGACCTACGTCGGCGACGGCCACACCGCCTACGGCCGGGGCAGCGACTGCATCGACACCGCCATCAACACCTACCTCCTGGAAGGCACCCCACCGGCCAAGGGCAAGCGCTGTACGTGATCCACCCCACACCCGCCC
>LIQL01000071.1 GCA_001418405.1 Streptomyces diastatochromogenes
CGGGTCGGCGGTCACTGGTGCCGCGAGATCACCCGGCGGCGTCCATGGCCAGACGGAGGCTCAGCGGCCGCATGTCGCTCCAGACCTGGTCGATATGGCTCAGGCACTCCTCCTGGGTGCCTCGTACGCCGGTCTCCTTCCAGCCGCCGGGGATCTGCCGGTTCACCGCCCAGATCGAGTACTGCTCCTCGTCGTTGACCACGACGGTCCATTCCTGGGTGCCCTTGTCCTGGCTCATGTGCGGTCTCCTCGTGACGGTGAATCGTGTGAAGGTGAATCGGTGGGTGGGTGGTGGGCCGGGTGGGGTCGGTGCGTTCCGGTCATGGCCCTTCGAGAGCCGTGGCCATCAGGGCGGCCAGTTCAGCGGCGTGTGGCGGGTCCACCAGGGTCTGGTGGTTGCCGGGGATGCCGATCGTGTGAACGGAGCCTTCGGTGCGGTCGGTCCACTCCCCGGGGTCGATGAGCGGGGTGCGCAGCACCGGGTGCTGTTCGGCCACCGCGAAGACGTGGAGGTCGGTGCGGACCTGCCCGGTGACGCGGTGCAGGGCGGCTGCCCGTTCGTTGGCGGCGGCCACCCGGACCATGCGCCGCATGGCTGCGGTCTCGGCGCGGCGCGGGAGCCGGCCGTCCTCGTGTCCCTTGCGGAGCAGGGCCGCGATGGCCTCTTCCTCGTCGAGCCCACGCAGGTCTTCGGCGTCCAGGCCGGCGGCGATGCCGAGCTGGAGGAGTCCGGTGGCCCCGCCGATGTTCTCCTCCTGCGGCCGGACGGGCCCGCGTGCGGGGGCCCGGGTGTCCATCAGGCCCAGAAATGCGACCTGTTCGCCCTCGGCCTCCAGACGTGCCGCGATCTCGAAGGCGACCCGGCCGCCGAACGACCACCCGGCCAGTAGGTAGGGTCCGTGCGGGGCGGCCGATCGCAGCTCGGAGAGGTAGCGGTCGACCATGTCGGGCACCTGGCGCAGCGGCGGCTCGTCGGTGTTGTAGCCCACCGACTCGATGCCGTACACCTTCCGCCGGCTTCCCAGGCCCCGGGCCAGTTCGAGGTAGCAGCAGACATCGCCGCCCTGCGGGTGAACCAGGAACAGCGGCGGCTGTGCGGGGTCGCCGTCGGCGAGCGGCACCAGCAGCCGATCCCCGGCGCCGGCCGGCAGGGCCTCGCACATCAGCTCTACCGTCGGCTTGCGGAAGACCACGTGGAGCGGGAGCGCGACGTCCATCTCCCGGCGAATCGCCTCGATGAGGGCGAACGCCTTGAGGGAGTGCCCGCCGAGGGCGAAGAAGTCGTCTCGCACGCCGACCGGCGTGACCCCCAGGACGTGTTCCCAGATGCGGGCCATCCGAAGTTCGGTCCGGTCGCGGGGGGCCAGCAGAGGGCCGCGGTTCCCTGGCAGGTCGGGGGCGGGCAGTGCCTTGCGGTCGAGTTTGCCGTTGACGGTCAGCGGCAGCTCCTCCAGGTCCACGAAGCGGGTGGGCACCATGTAGCCCGGCAACCGTGCGTGCAGGGCCTCGGTCGGCTGGACCGGTTCGAGGTGGCCCGGGTCCCGCACGACGTAGCCGACGAGCACGGCGTCCACCCCCTCGCCGTGGACCGCGGCCGCCGCCTCCGCCACGCCCTCGCAGTGCGCCAGCGCCGACTCGATTTCGCCGAGTTCGATGCGGTGGCCTCGGATCTTGACCTGGTCGTCCCCGCGGCCGCGGTACTCGAGGGCACCGTCCGCACGCCACCGGACCAGGTCGCCGGTAGCGTAGAGGCGGGTACCGGTGCCGAACGGATCGGGGACGAAGCGCCGCGCGGTCAGGCCGGGCCGTCCCGCATAGCCGCGGACGACGCCCTCGCCTCCGATGTACAACTCGCCCTCGACGCCCACCGGAACGGGCTGCATCCGCTCGTCGAGCACGTACACGCGCGTGTTGGTCAGCGGACGCCCGATCGGCACGGCACCCACGTCAGGTCCGGTGTCCGGTGTGCCGTGCAGAGGGTGGGCGGTGGACCAGATCGTGGTCTCCGTGGGCCCGTAGACGTTCCAGACCGGGCCGACGCGCTCGCGCAGTCGACGGGCGAGCGCGGGTGGCAGCGCCTCGCCGCCGGTCAGGGCCCGTACGCCGGGGCCGCCCTTCCAGCCGGCCTCGGTGAGCAGGTACCAGGTCGCCGGTGTCGCCTGCACCACCGTCACCCCGGCGTCGTCGAGGCGCTCGGTGAGCAGGGAGCCGTCGCGCGCGGTGTCCCGGTCCACGACGTGGACCGTCGCGCCGCGGGTCAGCGGCACCAGCAGTTCCAGTACCGAGATGTCGAACGAGGCCGTCGTCAGGGCCGCGACGGTGTCCGTCGTGGTCAGCTCCAACCGCTCGGCCATGTCCAGGGCGAAGTTCTCCAGTCCCCGGTGCGGGACCATGACGCCCTTGGGGACACCGGTCGAGCCGGAGGTGTAGATCACGTAGGCGAGGTGGTCGGCGCCGAGGCCGAGGACGGGAGTGGTCTCGGGCTGCTTCGCGATCGACGCCCGCTCCGCCGCAACGTCCACGACGCGCACGCCCTCGGCGGCCGGGACCCGATCGCGTGCGGCTCCGGAGGTCAGGACCACCCGCACCGCGCTGTCGCCGACCATGAAGGCGTTGCGCTCCCTCGGATGGTCCGGGTCGATCGGGACGTATGCGCCGCCGGCCTTGAGGACCGCCAGCAGGCAGAGCGGCAGGTCGATCGAGCGCTCCAGGCACACGCCGACCCTGCTGTCCGGTCCCACCCCCATGGAGCGGAGGTGGTGGGCGAGTTGGTTGGCGCGACGGCCCAGGGCGTCGTAGGTCAGCGACTGGCGTGCGTCGCTGACCGCGACGGCGTGCGGCGAGCGCTCGCACCGGTCGGCTATCAGCTCGTGGAGGCGGGTGCTCCGGGGGAGGGCACGGGTGGTGCGGTTCCACCCGACGGTCACCCGGTGCCGCTCGGTCGGGTCCAGCAGCGGTAGTTCCGCGACCGCCCGGCCGGGGTCGGCCGCGGCGCACGTCAGGACCTGCTCGAAGGAGCGGATCAGGCGCAGGATGGTGGCCCGGTCGAAGACGTCGGTGGCGTACACGGCCCGGCCGCCGAGCCCGCCGGGTTCCTCGGACAGGTAGAGGCTCAGGTCGAACTTGGCAGCCCCACCGCCCAGTTCGACCGGTTCCGCGTCGAGGCCGGGCAGTTCGACGGGAGAGGCGGTGTCGTCGTTGAGCACCAGCATCACCTGGAACAGCGGATTGCGGCTCAGGTCGCGTTCCGGCCGGACCGCTTCCACCAGGCGTTCGAAGGGCACGTCCTGGTGGGCGTAGGCGGCCAGGGCGGTGTCCCGGGCCCGTGCCACCAGCTCGGTGAAGGTCGGGTCGCCGGAAAGGTCACCGCGCAGCACCAGGGTGTTCACGAAGAACCCGATCAGCGGCTCCAGTTCCGCGTGGTCACGGCCGGCGATCGGGGCGCCGACCGCGACGTCGTCGGTGCCGGCCCAGCGTCCGAGCAGCGTCTGGAAGCCCGCCAGCAGGACCATGAACAGCGTCGCGCCGTTCTCCTTGCCGATGTCCCGGAGCCGGTCGAGCACCGGCCCGGGGAGGGTGAAGTCGACGTGGTCGCCACGGCCGGAGGGGGCCGGCGGGCGTGGCCGGTCGGTCGGCAGCTCCAGGGGGGCGAGGCCGGTCAGGCGGTCGCGCCAGTAGGCGAGGTCCTTCTCCGGTGCCGCTCCGGTCATCCGTCCGCGCTGCCAGCTCGCGAAGTCGCGGTAGGTGACGGCGAGATGGGGCGGGGCGGGTCGGCGTCCGGCCGTCAGGTCCCGGTAGTGCGCGAACACCTCGTCCCACAGCAGGCGGGCCGACCAGCCGTCGAAGACGGCGTGGTGGACGACGACCACCAGCAGGTGGTCCTCGGTGGCGAGGCGGATCAGCCGGGCTCGGATCAGCGGCGCGGTGCAGAGGTCGAAGGGGGCCTTGGCATCCTGCTCGGCGAGTTCCCCGGCGCGCCGCTGGGCCTGGGCGTGAGGCAGGTGGGAGAGGTCGGTGCGGGCCGGGGCGAAGGCGTCGACGGGGGCGACGACCTGGCACAGGCCCCCGCCACCGAGGCTCGGCCCGCGGTTGATGAAGCTTGAGCGCAGCACGTCGTGGCGGGCAACGACGGCATGCAGCGCGGCGATGACGGCGTCCTGGTCCAGTGGACCGCGGAACCGGACTGCGGAGGGCATGTTGTAGTCGGGGCGGCCCGGCTGGAGCTGGTCGAGCAGCCACAGCCTCTGTTGGCCGAAGGAGACCGGGGCGGTGTCGGTCTCCCGGTGCCCGATCGCCCCGCCGGCGCGGGTGGTGTCGTCGAGTGCCCGGGCGAACGCGGTGATCGTGGGGTAGGTGAAGACCATCTGCAGGGGGATTTCCCGGCCGAGTCGGTGCCGCAGCCGCGCGGCCACCTGTGTGGCACGCAGGGAGTGGCCGCCCAGCTCGAAGAAGTCGTCGTGCGTCCCGACGCGTTCGCGGCCCAGTACCTCCTCCCAGACGGACGCGATGGTGCGCTCGACGGCGTCGGCGGGAGCGCGGTAGGCGCGGCGCTGCTGCTCGACGTCGGGCGCCGGCAGGGCCTTGCGGTCGACCTTGCCGTTGGGAGTGAGCGGCAACGCGCCCAGCTCCACCACGGTCGAGGGCACCATCGCGGCGGGCAGAGTCGCACGCAGGAAGTCCAACAGGTCGGACCTGCGGTCCTCCGGGGAGGGCTGTCGCCCGTCGGGAGAGCGCCACACCACGTAGCTCACCAACGTGCGCTCCAGTCCCTCGCCGCGGGCCGCAGCGACGGCCTGGGCGACGTCGGGGTGGCGCGCCAGCACGGCCTCCAGCTCGCCGAGTTCGATCCGGTGCCCGCGGACCTTGACCTGGTTGTCGCGTCGGCCGTGGAACTCCAGGGTGCCGTCGGCCCGCCAGCGGGCCAGGTCGCCGGTGCGGTACATCCGCTCCCCCGGCGGCCCGAACGGGTCGGGTACGTAGTGCTCGGCGGTGCGCCGCGGGTCATGGAGGTATCCGCGAGTCACCCCCGGCCCGGCGATGCACAGTTCTCCCACCGCTCCCGGCGGCAGCACCTCCAGGTGCTCGCCCAGGACGTAGCACCGGGCGTTGGGGATCGGCTGCCCGATGGGGATTCGGCCGTCCTCGACGTCCCGGTCGGTCACCGAGCGGAAGGCCGAGGTGTTGGTGCATTCGGTCGGCCCGTACTGGTTGACCAGGACGAACTCCGTGCCCAGACGGCGGGCTCGGCGTGCGTGGGCGGGGGTCAGCGCCTCGCCGGTCGTCATCACCAGGCGCAGCGCGGACCCCGGTGGCCGTACAGCGGTGGCGCCGAGGGCGTCGAGCATCGAGGGGACGATCGAGAGTAAGGCGGTGACCCGCTGTTCCTCGATGGCGGCCAGCAGCGCGTGGGGGTCCTTGGCTTCGTCGGGAGGCATCACCACGACCCGCGCGCCGACGGACAGCGGTGCGAACAGGTCGCGCACCGAAGGATCGAAGGTCAGCGCGGTGCGGGCGAGGACGACGTCGTGCTCGTCGATCTCGAAGGTGCGGGTGAGGTAGGTGAGGTAGTTGACCACTCCGCGGTGCGGCACGGCAACGCCCTTGGGACGACCGGTGGAGCCGGAGGTGTAGATCGCGTAGGCGAGGTCGGCCGAGGAGGCGGCCGGCGGCAGGTTTTCGCCGGACTGGGCAGCGATGCGGGACCGCTCCCGGTCCAGGTCCAGCACGGGTACGCCGCCGAGCCCGGCCGGGGTCGCGGTACCGGAGTCCTGGGTCAGGGCGAGCCGTGCCCGGCTGTCCGCCAGGATGAGCGCGATGCGGTCGGCGGGGTAACCAGGGTCCACGGGGACGTATGCGCCGCCCGCCTTGAGTACGGCCAGTACGGCGACCACCGCTTCCGGCGTGGCGTCCAGCACGACCGCGACGGTGTGACCGGGCCCGACCCCTCTCGCGCGCAGGCACCGGGCGAGGCGGTTGGCTCGGGCGTTCAGCTCCGCGTAGGTGAGCTGCCGGGTGCCGCAGGTGACGGCGATGGCGTGCGGGCGCCGGCGGACCTGGTCCTCGACGAGTTCGTGGAGCAGGCGGTCACAGGGGAAGTCGGCGGTGGTCGTAGGGGCGTCGAGTACCTGGTGCCGCTCGGCCGGGCTCAGCAGCTCCAGCTGGGAGAGCGGCCGCGCCGGGTCGGAGGCGGCACTGGTGAGCAGCCTGACGTAATGCTCCGCCAGGCGCTCGACGGTGGCGCGGTCGAACAGGTCGGTGGCGTAGTCGATGGTCGCCGTCAGGCCGTCGGGGCGCTCGGTCAGCGCCAGGCTCAGGTCGAACTTCGAGGTGCCGTTGTCCACCTCCAGTTGTTCCACGACCAGGCCGTCGATCCGCAGGGCGTCCGGCAGGTCCGGGTGGAGCTGGAAGAGGACGTCGAAGAGGGGGTTGCGGCTGGGGTCGCGGTCCGGTTGCAGTTCCTCGACCAACGTGTCGAACGGCAGGTCCTGGTGGGCGTAGGCGGTCAGGGCGGTGTCCCGGCTGCGGGCGAGCAGTTCGGTGAAGGCGGGGTCGCCGGACAGGTCGGTGCGCAGCACCAGGGTGTTGACGAAGAAGCCGATCAACGGCTCCAGCTCGGCACGGTTGCGGCCGGCGATCGGGGTGCCGACGGCGATGTCGTGCCGGCCGGTGTAGCGGGCGAGGACGGCCTGGAATCCGGCGAGCAGGGTCATGAACAGCGTGGCGCCCTCGCGCCGCCCCAACGCGACCAGGCTCGTGTGGAGTTCGGCGGGAAGGCGGAAGGAGACCACGTCACCCGCTCCGGAGCGCACCGGCGGCCGAGGGCGGTCGGCGGGCAGTTCCAACTGGGGGACGTCGGCGAGCCGGTGGCGCCAGTGGTCGAGTTGGTCGGCGAATGCGCCGGCGGCCATCCGGTCCCGTTGCCAGGACGCGATGTCGCCGTACTGGAGCGGGAGTTCGGGGAGTTGTAACCGGGTCCCGCGAGCGGCTGCGGCGTACCCGGCCGCCAGTTCGTCCCACAGCACCGGTATCGACCAGCCGTCGGCGACCGTGTGGTGCAGTACCAGAGCCAGCATGTGTTCGTGCTCGGTGACGCGGATCAGCCGGGCGCGGATCAGTGGCGCCTCCGAAAGGTCGAAGGGGGTCGCGGCGTCGGTGGTCGCCAGATCGTGCGCGCGGGCCCGGGCCTCGCCCTCGGGCAGATCGCTCAGGTCGGTGACCACGGGGACGAAGGCGGTGACGGGTTCGACGATCTGGACGGGCAGGTCGCCGTCGTGTTCGTAGCGGGACCGCAGGACCTCGTGGCGGCGTACCACCTCCGTCAGCGCGTGGAGCAGAGCCCGGTCGTCGAGCCGGCCGCGGAGTCGGGTGACGACGGGGATGGTGTAGTCGGCCCGGCCGGGCCGGAGTCGGTCGAGGAACCACAGCCGCTGCTGGCCGTAGGACAGCGGCGCGGGGGTGTCCACCGTCCGGCGGGCGATGGTGGTCGCGGCGGTGGCCCGGCCGCCGTCGAGGGCTGCCGCGAAACCGCTGAGCGTGGGGTTTTCGAAGAGGGTCCGCAGCGGGACGTCGGTGCCGGCACGGGTGTTGAGGCGGGAGATGGCGCGGGTGGCCTTGAGGGAGTGCCCGCCCAGGGTGAAGAAGTTGTCCAGCCGCCCGATGCGGTCGGTACCCAGCACGGCGGACCAGATCTCGGCGACGAGTTCCTCGGTGGCCGTCACCGGAGGCTGATGCACCACGGTGGACACCCCCACCGGCGGCGTGGGCAACGCCCGGCGATCAAGCTTCCCGTTCGGCGTCAACGGAAGCACATCCAAGACCACAAGAGCACCAGGCACCATGTAATCGGGCAACGCGACCGCAAGGCCGCCACGCACCACATCCGGATCCACCGCGGCACCCACAGCACCGACGACGTACGCCACCAGACGCCGGTCACCATCCCCGTCCTCATGCACCACGACCACGGCCTGCGACACCTCCGGGCACCGCACCAACACCGCCTCGATCTCCGCCAATTCGATACGGAAACCACGGATCTTGACCTGACCGTCGACGCGCCCCACGAACTCCACGTTCCCGTCGGCCCGCCTGCGCACCAGGTCCCCCGTGCGGTACATCCGCGTCCCCGGAGGCCCGAAGGGGTCGGGAAGGAAACGTCGGGCCGTCGCGGCGCCGGAACCGAGATAGCCACGGGCCACCCCGGCGCCCGCCACGCACAACTCCCCCACGGCGCCGAGCGGCACCGGCTCCAGCCCCGTGCCCAGGACATACAGCCGGGTGTTGTCCATCGGGCTGCCGATCGGCACCCGCCCGTCGGCCAGGGACGCGGTGTCCGCCTTCCAGCGGGTGGCGAACGTGGTGGTCTCGGTCGGGCCGTAGACATGGGTCACCACGGTGTCCGGGCAGGTCTCGACGGCCCGTCGAAACGCGGTGAGGGAGGCCGCTTCGCCGCCGGTCCACACCTCCTGCAGCCCGGCGAGGATCTCCACCCGCTCCTCCACCACCAGGTTGAAGAGGGCTGTGGTCAGGAAGACGGTGGTGATCCGGTGCTCCCGGACCAGTCGTTGGAGTGCCGCGGTGTCCAGGTGGCCGGGCGGTGCCAGGACGACCCGTCCCCCCGAGAGCAGGGGAACCCACATTTCGTAGGTGAACGCGTCGAAGGAGTGCGGCGAGTGCGCGAGGACGGTGCGGTGCGCCGGCCCCCACCCGGAGTCCAGGGCCAGCGCCGCGACGTTGGCGTGGGTGACGACTATGCCCTTGGGGACACCGGTGGTCCCCGAGGTGAACATCACGTACGCCGCCTGCTCGGGCGGGCACGGTGTCCGCGGCGCGGTCGGACCGCCGGGAGCGCCGGCCGCCGCGACGTCGATCACCGGCACCGGACGGGCGCCGACGACCGGGTGCGCGGACGAGGCGCAGTCGGTTATCAGCAGTGCGGCATCGACCTGTTCGAGCAGGCCGCGCAGTCGTTCGGCCGGGAACCGGCCGTTGAGCGGCACATAGGTGCCACCGGCCTTGAGGACGGCCAGGACGGCCACCACGAGGTCGGCGGACCTCTCCAGCAGCAGGCCCACCGCGCTCTCCGTCCGGACCCCGGCGGCCGCCAACCGTCCCGCGAGCCGGTCGGCGCGGGCGTCGAGCTCGGCGTAGGTCCAGCAGGTCCCCGCACACTCGACCGCGACCGCGTCCGGAGTGCGCAGCACCTGAGCGGTGAACAGGTCGGGCAGGGAGGCCGACGGCAGTTCCCGGGCCGTGTCGTTCCACCGGGCGAGGACCTGCTCCTGTTCGGCCGGGTCGAGCAGGCCGACGTCGGAGACCGGGCGGCCCGGGTCTGCCGCGACCTGTGCGAGGAACCGCAGGTAGTGTCCGATCAGCCGCTGCGCGGTGTCGTGGTCGAACAGGTCGCGGTCGAACGTGACCGAGCCGGTGACCTGCGAGCCCGTGTCCGTCACGAAGACGGTGAGGTCGAACAGGGACACCTGGAAGTCCACGTCGACGGGTTCGGCGTCGATCCCGGGCAGGTCGAGTGTCGCGGTCTCGTCCTCGGCCGCTGCGAACATCACCTGGACCAGCGGATTGCGGTTCGGCGACCGCTCCGGGCGCAGTCGCTCGACGAGCCGGTCGAAGGGCACTTCCTGATGCCCGTACGCCTCCACGGTGACCTGCCGCACCCGGCCGAGCAGGTCGGCGAACGACGGGTCGCCGGACAGGTCGGTGCGCAGCACCAGGGTGTTGGCGAAGAACCCGATCAGGTCCTCTACCTCTTCCCGGTCCCGCCCTGCGATCGGCGTGCCGACGGCGACGTCGTGCCGGCCGGTGTAGCGGGCGAGGACGGCCTGGAACCCGGCGAGCAGGGTCATGAACATCGTCGCGCCGCACCGCTCGGCCAGCGTGCGCAGTCCCGTCGCCAGCTCGGCGTCCAGGGCGAACTCCACGCTCCCTCCCCGCCCGGTGCGCCGCGCGGGCCGCGGCCGGTCCGTGGGCAGCTCCAGCGGGACGAGGTCGGCCAACCGCTCCTCCCAGAACCGCAGTTGTCCGTCGAGCTCGCCGTGCGCGGAGCGCTCGCGCTGCCAGTGCGCGTAGTCCTCGTACCGGACGGGCAGGTCGGGGTGCTCCGGCGGCCGGCCGTGGAGCAACGACCGGTAGCCGTTTCCCAGTTCCTTCCACAGCAGCGCCATGGACCAGCCGTCCGTGGCGATGTGGTGCACGACGAGGACGAGGAGGTGATGTTCGTCTTCGATGCGCAGAAGGCTTGCCCGGAGCAGCGGGCCGGCGCTCAGGTCGAAGCGCGTCCGGGCCGCCTCGCGGGCCAGCTCCGCCGCCCGCGGTTCCCGCTGCGCGGACGGCAGTTCCCGCAGATCCACGATCGGCAGCGGAACGGTCTGCGCGGGCAGCACCACGGGGTGGGGCCGTCCGTCGCGTTCCTCGAAGACCGTGCGTAGTGCGAGGTGCCGCCGTACGACCTCGGTCAGGCTCTGTTGGAAGGCGTCGGCGTCGAGGGGGCCGCGCAGCCGCAGCACCGTGGGGACGGCGTAGCCGGGGGCGCCGTCGAGCAGGTGGTCGACCAGCCACATGCGTTCCTGTGCGAAGGAGGCGACGGGCTCTGCGGAGCGACCACGGGCGATCCGAGCGGGAGCGGAGCCGGCGGTTGCGCCCTCCCGGGCCGCGCGGATACGGCGTTCGAGGAGTTGACGCGCGGCCGCGCGGTGGTCTCCCGGGGCGGACTGTTCCGGTTGCTGGGCGCTCACGCGGTCTCTCCTTGGCTCTCGAAGGAACGGCTTCCGTCGCTCTCGACGGAGGCGGCTTCGTGCTCGTCACCCGACGCGAGGATGTCGTCGAGCAGAAGGGTCTCGACGGCCGCCGCGAGATCGGCGACGGTGGGGTGGTCGAAGAGGATGTGCAGCGGCAGTGCCGCGTCCAGCCTGGTGTTGAGGCGGGAGATGGCGCGGGTGGCCTTCAGGGAGTGCCCGCCCAGGGTGAAGAAGTTGTCCAGCCGCCCGATGCGGTCGGTACCCAGCACGGCGGACCAGATCTCGGCGACGAGTTCCTCGGTGGCCGTCACCGGAGGCTGATGCACCACGGTGGACACCCCCACCGGCGGCGCGGGCAACGCCCGGCGATCAAGCTTCCCGTTCGGCGTCAACGGAAGCACATCCAAGACCACAAGAGCACCAGGCACCATGTAATCGGGCAACGCGACCGCAAGGCCGCCACGCACCACATCCGGATCCACCGCGGCACCCACAGCACCGACGACGTACGCCACCAGACGCCGGTCACCATCCCCGTCCTCATGCACCACGACCACGGCCTGCGACACCTCCGGGCACCGCACCAACACCGCCTCGATCTCCCCCAGTTCGATACGGAGACCACGGATCTTGACCTGGTCGTCGGTGCGTCCGAGGTATTCGACGGCGCCGTCGGTGCGCCAGCGGGCCAGGTCTCCCGTGCGGTACATCCGCGTCCCCGGAGGCCCGAAGGGGTCGGGAAGGAAACGGTCCGCGGTCAGTCCGCCGCGGTCGGCGTAGCCGCGGGCCAGGCCCGCTCCCGCCAGGTACAGCTCTCCCGTGGCCCCCACCGGCAGCGGCGACAGCTGCGGATCGAGTATGTACAGGCGGGTGTTCCAGATGGGCCGGCCGATCGGAACGGTGGCGGAGCCGGGTCGGCACGTCCAACTGGTCACGTCGACCGCGGCTTCGGTCGGTCCGTACAAGTTGTGCAGCGGGACGTCGAGCACCCGCCAGAAGTCCTCCTGGAGACGGACGGGCAGCGCCTCGCCGCTGCAGACGACCCGGCGCAGCGAACGGCAGTCGGCCGCCGACGGCTCGTCGACGAAGGCACGCAGCATCGAGGGCACGAAGTGCACGGTGGTGACGGCCTCGTGCCGGATGACACGGGCGAGGTAGGCCGGGTCCTGGTGTCCCTGGGGCCGGGCCACCACCAGCGTCGCGCCGTACAGCAGCGGCCAGAGGAATTCCCACACGGAGACGTCGAACCCGAACGGCGTCTTCTGCAACACCCGGTCCGTGCCGTTCAGTTGGTACGACTCCTGCATCCATGCCAGGCGGTTCACGATCGCGCCGTGCGTCACCACCACGCCCTTGGGACGACCGGTGGAGCCCGAGGTGTAGATGACGTAGGCGGGGTGTTGCGGCAGCAGCGGGACCGTGCGGTCGGCCTCGGCGGGGTCGCGGGGGCTGAGGCGGTCGAGTTCTCCCAGGAGGGCCGGTTCATCGAGCACGAGCCGCGGCGTCGCCGCGCGCTGCGGCATGGACGGGTCGGTGTCGGTGCTCGTCAGCAGAAGGTGCGGCGCCGCGTCCTCGGTCAGGTACGCGATCCGGCCGGCAGGCAGGTCCGGGTCGACGGGCAGGTACGCGGCCCCCGACTTCAGGACGGCCAGGATGGCGACGACCATCTGCGTGGAGCGCCGCAGTGCCAGTGCCACGGTCTTCTCCGGCCCGGCGCCCCGCGCGATCAGGAGATGCGCCAGGCGGTTGGCTCGCGCGTGGAGTTCCTCGTACGAGAGCTCGTCGCCTTCGAAGACGGTGGCCGTGCGGTCCGGAGTCCGTCGGGCCTGCGCCGCCAACAGCTCGGGCAGGGTGGCGTCCGGCACCGGATGGTCGGTGGCGTTCCACTCCCCCAGCACCCGGTCGCGCTCCTGGTCCGAGAGCAACTCGATCCGGCCGACCGCAGTGGTGGGGGCGTCGACGACTACGGACAGCAGGCGTTCCAGCGATCGGGCGATCGCAGCCGCCGCCTCGGGTGCGATCGCGTCGGCGCGGTGGTCCACGTGGAGTCGCAGCCGCCTACCGGGGACCGCGATCAGGTTGACGGTGTAGTGGGTCGCGTCCGTCGCCTTGATGTCCGTCAGCCGAAGGCCGCCGGTCAGGTCCGCCAGCTTCGCCCGGTCCAGGGGATAGTTCTCGAAGACGACCGTGGTGTCGAAGAGCGTGCCGAGGCCGGACTCGCGCTGGATGTCCGCCATACCCAGGTGCTGGTGGTCCAACAGGAGGGCCTGTTCGTCCTGGAGACGGGCCACCGCCTCGATGAGCGGCTCGTGGGGCCGGACGGCGAAGCGCACCGGGAGCGTGTTGATGAGCAGGCCGACCATGGTCTCCACCCCGGGGATGTCCGGCGTGCGTCCGGATACCGTCCCGCCGAAGACCACGTCGTCGTGCCCGGTCAGTCGGGCCAGGAGGACGGCCCACACGCCCTGCACGACGCTGTTCAGCGTCACTCCGGCGCTCCGGGCCCGCGCCACCAGTCGCGCTGTCAGCTCTTCGGTGAGCTCCGCGGTCACGCGCTCGGGCACCGCCTGGAGCCGGTTGCGGTCGACAGCGGCCAGGATGGTCGGCTCGTCCAGACCGGCGAGCGCCCGCCGCCAGGCGTCGAGGGCCGCGGTCCGGTCCTGCCGGGCCAGCCAGGCCAGATAGGCGCGGTACGGAACCTCCGCGTGGGCGGTCGGTGTGCCACCACCCTCCGCGCCGTGATCGCGGTAGGCCGTGCACAGCTCCTCCAGCAGCACCGCGGTCGACCAGCCGTCCGACAGGATGTGGTGGTTGGTCATGACGAGGTGGTGGCGCCGGGCGCCCATCCGGACGAGGGTGAAGCGCAGCAGCGGTGGGCGGGCGAGGTCGAATCGCCGGGCGCGGTCCGCAGCCAGCAACTCCTCCAGCGCGGTCCGGCGCTGCTCCTCGCCGAGCGCATGGAAGTCCAGCTCGTCCATGGGGATTTCGCAGGCGCCGAGGACCACCTGTACCGGCTCGGAGACTCCGTGGTCCGTGAATCCGGCCCGCAGGCCGGAGTGCCGTTGGAGCAGCCGGTGGCAGGCACGGCGCAGCGCCACGGTGTCGAGCGGGCCGTCCAGGGTGAGGATCAGCTGCCCCGTATAGGCGTCCACGTCCCGCTCGTCGTAGGAGGAGTGGAAGAAGATTCCCTCCTGCAGGGGGGAGAGGGGCAGGATGTCCTCGATGCCGGGGACGCTGCCCACCAGGTGGTCCAGCTCGGCCCGGCTGACGCGGGCAAGCGGGAAGTCCTCCGATGTGTTCCGGACGGCGTCCCGGCGTGCGGCCGCGGTCACCATGAGCTCCAGGGCCCGGGTCCAGGTAGTGGCCAGCTCCCCGACCTCGGCCTCGGACAGCACCGCATCCGGCCAGCTCCAGGTGGCGGTGAGCTCGGCGTGGTCGGCGTGGTCGCGGACGAGCGCGTTGACCTCCAGGCAGTGTTCCAGGGACATGCCGGGGTCGGTGTCGGCGCGCAGCTGCTCGGCGTCGGGGGCGATGGCCCAGTCGCCGTCGTGGTGGGCGGTGAACCTGCCGAGGTAGTTGAAGAGGATCTGCGGGCGGGCGCGCCCCGTCAGCTCGGCCTGTGTGCGCGGGTTCGCGTAGCGCAGCAACCCGTACCCCCAGCCGCCCCGCGGCAGTTCGCCGAAGGTGGCCGCCACCTGTTCCACAGCCCGCGCCAGGACGGCCTCGTCCTCCCATGCCCGGGCCGCATCGATCCCGCCGAGGTCCAGGCGGACCGGGAACTGGCTGGTGAACCAGCCGACGGTTCGGGAGACGTCGAGCCGGCCGGTACCGGCGTCGCGGCCGTGCCCTTCCAGGTCGAGCAACAACGGCGTGGAGCCGGTCAGTCCGCGTCGGGCACGCCAGTGGTCGGCGGCGAGGGCGAGCGCGGTGAGCAGGATCTCGTTGACTCCGGTGCCGAAGGCGGCGGGGACGGTCGAGAGCAGCGGACGCACCAGCTCCGAGGGCATGGACAGCGTCAGGTGGCGGGCCGTGCCGGCGGTGTCGCGTACCGGATCGAGCAGGCGCTCGCCCAGTACGGGTTCGCAGGCGTCGAGCACCCCACGCCACCAGGGCAGTTGCCCGGTGATGTCCGGCGACTGGGCCAGCCTGGCCAGGTCGTGCGCCCACGTGCGGAAGGATGTACCGACCGCGGGTAGTTCGGGCCGCCGGCCGGCCGTCACGGCCTCCCAGGCGGTGGCGAGGTCCGGCAGCAGGATGCGCCAGGACACCCCGTCGACGGCAAGGTGGTGCACAGCCAGCAGCAGGCGCCCTGGGCGCTCGGATCCCGCATCGCACCACACGGCCTGGAGCATCACCCCGGCGGCCGGGTCGAGCCGCCCGAGCGCGGTATCGCGGGCTTCGGCGATCATGGCATGCGCCGTCGCCTCGTCGGCCCGGGAGATGTCGATCCGGGAGAACAGCCGTGCCGCGTCCACCGATGCGGGCGGCTGCACGGTGCCCGACCACGGGGTGGCCGGGTCGTCCTCGAAGGTCATCCGCATCCGCAGTGCGTCGTGGTGATCGAGGAGTGTCCGGACGGCGGCGGTGAGGCGCTCTTGATCCGCTTCTGCGGGAGTCCGCAGCAGCACCGACTGGCTGAACCTGTTCACCGGGCCGCCGGTCTCCCGAAGCCAGTGCATGATCGGAGTCGGCGGGAACTCACCGTTCGCGGCGCCGTGTTCCTCGCCCGTCGGCCGGTCGCCCTCCTCGCTCTCGCGCAGCGCGGCCGCCAGCGCGGCGGGCGTCTTGTGGGCGAAGACGTCGCGCAGCGCGATCTCCAGGCCCGTCTCGCGCACCCGGCTGACCAGGGCGATGGCGGTGATACTGTCTCCACCCAGCGTGAAGAACGCGTCGTCGGCGCCGACCGCGGGCAGTCCGAGCACCTCGGCGAAGAGCCGGCACAGGGCCGCTTCGCGCGCCGTGCGGGGATCGCGGCCGACCGCTTCGGGACGTTCGGGCTCCGGCAGCACCGCGCGGTCGACCTTCCCGCCTGCGGTCAGCGGAAGGCGGTCGAGGGCGACGTAGGCGTGCGGAACCATGTAGCCGGGCAGGGCCTCGCCCAAGTGGGCGCGCAGCGCATCGTCGTGGACCCCGTGGCCGTGCCGCGCCACCACGTAGGCGACCAGGCTGCGGCCGGTGCCCGGGGTCTGCCGGGCCACCACCGTCGCCTGGGCGACGTCCGGATGGCGCAGCAGCTCCGTCTCGATCTCGCCGGGTTCGATGCGATGCCCGTTGATCTTGACCTGGTGGTCCACCCGCCCCAGGAACTCCAGCTCGCCTTCGGGCGTCCAGCGCACCAGGTCCCCTGTCCGGTACATCCGCTCCCCCGGCCTCCCCCACGGGTCCGGGACGAACCGGTCCGCCGTCAGACCACCGCGGCCCAAGTAGCCGCGGGCCAGCCCGGCACCGGCGACGCACAGTTCGCCCGGCCGGCCGGGGGGCAGCAGTCGGAGCTGCGGATCGACCACGTAGACCCGGTGGTTGGCCATCGGTCGGCCGATGGACGGCTTCTGTCCTCCAGATGGGGCCGGGCACTGCTTCATCGTCACCGACACGGTGGTCTCGGTGGGTCCGTAGGAGTTCCAGAACTCTCGTCCCTCCACCGCCCAGCGGTCCACCAGCTCGCCGGAAGGCGCCTCCCCGCCGACGGACACCAGCCGCAGCGCCGGCAGTTCGCGCGGGGTGAGCAACGGCATCAGGGCCGGCGGCAGGTCGGCGACGGTGACGTTCTGGGCGACCAGCAGGGACTGCAGTCGTTCGGCGTCCACCCGCTCCTCGTCGGTGGCCAGCACGAGCGTCGCTCCGGAGGCCAGGGCACCGAACATCTCCAGGACCGAGACGTCGAAGGTCAGCGCGGCGAAGCCGAGGAACCGGTCCGTCGCGGCTATGCGGTACGCCCTGACGTTCTGGGTGACGAAGTCGACGGCCGCCCGGTGCTCCACCAGTACACCCTTGGGGCGGCCGGTGCTCCCGGAGGTGTACAGCAGGTAGGCGCCCTGGCCCGGCACGACGGTCGGGACGGGAGCGGGCGCCGCGCCGCCCCGGCCGTCGGGCACCCGGCCGACGGGCACCTGGGACACCGCGAGCGACGACAGTCGCCCCTCGCTCTCCGGTCCGCTCACCACCAGCCCGACGCCGGCGTCCCGGGCGATGAACTCCAAGCGGCGCCCCGGCAGTCCGGGGTCCATCGGGACGTAGACACACCCCGCCTTGAGCACCGCCAGCGTGGCGGAGACCAGAGCCACGGAGCGACGCAGACAGATGCCCACCCGCTGTTCGCGGGTGGTCACGGCCCGCAGTCGCCGGGCCAGTTCGTCCGCCCACGTGTCGAGTTCCCGGTAGCTGATCTCGTCGCCGCCACAGCGGACCGCCACCGCCTCGGGGGTGCGTCGGGCCTGCTCCTCGACGAGTTCGTGCAGACAGCGGTCCACGGGCGGTAGCACGGCTCCGGCCCCCGACTCCAGCAGACCGGACACGTCTTCCGGGGACAGCAGGGCGAGCTCACCGATGGGGGTGTCCGGATGCGCCGTGGCCAGATCCTCCACGAGCCTCACGAAGTGGCGCTGCTGCGCCGAGAGTTCGTCCGACCCGCAGCGCGCCGCGTCGATCTCGAAGCCGAAGGCGACGGCGCCGTCCTCGCCACGGTCGTAGACGTTGACGGCGAGGTCGTCGATCGGACCGGTGGACAGGTTGTGCGCGAAGGTGCGACATCCGGCGAAGGTCACGTCGTAGTCGAACGCCATGATGTTGACCGCGACGCCGAACAGCTTCCCGTCGACCGCAGACATCCCCAGGTCGCGCTGGAGGTCCTCGATCCGGTAGCGCTGGTGGGGCAGGGCCTCGCGCAGGACCCGGGACGTGGTCCGGATCAGCTCGTCCACGCACATCCCCTCCCGCACGGACACCCGCAGGGGAACCACGTTGGCGAACATCCCGGGCACCTTGTGGGCCTCGGGCGTGCGCTGCCGTCCGGTCACCGCCAGTCCCACGACCACGTCCTGGGCGCCGCTGACCCGGTGCAGATACGCCACGGTCGCCGCGAGCGCGGCGGTCTTCCACGTCGTACCGGCCCGCTGGGCGGCGGCCCGCAGGCCCTCCGTGCCCCGCGCCGACACACTGCGGTGGCAGCGCACGACGTCACCGCTCCTGGCATGGCGGAGGGGGGCGAATCCGGTCGGCTCGGGCCGGTCCGCCATGCGCGCGAGCCAGAACGCCCGGTCCTGCGCGAACTCCTCCGACGCCCGGTAGGCGGCCTCCTCCGCACGCATCCGGCTCAACGGAGTGTCGCCGCCCGGCCACAGCGGTGCCCCCTCGGCCAGCGCCGTGTACGTCTCGGCGACGCGGCGCGCACTGAGCGCCATGCCCACCCCGTCCATGACGAGGTGGTGGTAGCGGTGCATCCAGAAGTACCGCTGGTCACCGACCCTGAGCAGGGCGTGTCTGAAGAGAGGCCCGGTACGCAGATCCATCGGCCGGGCCATCTGGGCCCGCATCCACTCCTCGGCGACCACCGGTGCGTCCGGGTGCGAGCGGAAGTCGGCGGTGGCCGGCTCCCACACGGGTGGATCGGCGGCGACCTGTCTGACGTCCTCGCCCCCGGCGTCGAACCGGACGTGCAGCGACTCGGTGTGCGCCACTACGTGCCGCAGCGCCGTTTCGAACAGCTCCAGGTCCACGTCGCCACGGATGTCGAGGTATTCACCCAGGTCGTAGGCGACGCCCGTCGGGTCAAGCTGCTGCGCGACCCACACTCCGTTCTGGGCGGACGACAGCGGAAGGCCGGCGGGCTCGGCGGCAGCCATGGCGTATCCCAACCTCTCGTGGTAGTTGCGACAAGAGCAGCCGACATCGCGGAAGTGGCCATCCCCCTCATGCCTGGCCCCCGACCTCCGTCCATGGCCCACAGGCACGCAGGAGGCCGGTCCATGACTCGCGATGCGGTCCGGATCCTGCGGAACAGGGCGTCCGTCCGGTCGGCTGTGGGCACAACTCTGTGCACAGGGGAAGGCCACTGGCACCAGTCAGATGACTGGGCACCTGCTCTGCGGTGTCAGGTGCCCCATCACCGCGCCCGGGGCTCGTCGCTCCGGCCCGGGCGGCACGTCGCAACGCGGGCCGGCACCGTGACACGTGTCCGCCACACCGGCCGCCCGCTCTCCCGCTGTGCCCTGACGGACTCGGCGTCCCACCGGTAGTTCGACTGGTGGGACGACGGGCGTTGTCGGCGATGGTGGCCGGTGGCCCCGCTGCTGCCCTAGAGTGACGCAGGTCCACGAACAGCGTTCTACGGACAGGGAGTTGACACCATTCCGGCCACGACGCGCATCCCGCGGTGACCGCTGTGCTCCTCGCCGCGACCGGCCGGGAGACTCCTACTGCTCCGGCGGCAGGGCGTCGTGCAGCTGGCCGCGCGAGGTGATGCCGAGTTTGGGGAAGATGCGGTAGAGATGCGAGCCGACCGTGCGATGCGAAAGGTACAGCTGCTGGCCGATGTCGCGGTTGGACAGCCCCTTGGCGGCCAGCCTGGCGATCTGCCATTCCTGCGGCGACAGACGGGACGCCCCGCGTACCGACGCGACCCTGTCCTTCACTCCCGAGCTCCGTAGTTCGCGGGCGGCACGCTCGGCCCACGCGCCGGCCCCCAGCACCGTGAAGACACTGTGGGCCGCCCGCAACGGGGCCCGCGACTCGGTGACTCGGCGGCGGCGCCGCAACCAGGTGCCGAAGGCCAGGTCCAGCCTGGCCCGATACCACGGTAACGCCGCCCGGCTCAGTGCGAACGCCCGGGCGAAAGCGGCTTCGGCATCCAGGTCGTTCGCCAGCAGCGCCTCGGCGAACCGCACGGCCCGCACCGCGCCCCCTCCGGGCGAGCGGCCCAGCGCGGGTCTGAGCCGGTCCAGGATCTCCCGTGCCTCGGCCTGGTGGCCGCCGCCGACGGCCGCCTCGGCCAGGTAGTCCAGCCCCCAGAACTGCAGGACCGGGTGGTGGGCGTGGTCCGTCTCATCCGTCGTCCGGCGCAGTTCGAGGAAGGCGTCGGAGTAGTTCTCCCGGCCGAGCTCGGTGAAGCCCTTGGACAGCTGGACGCTGTTCAGCATGGCCTGGTTGCCGGCTGTGACCGCGACCCGCTCCACCGGGGCCAGCAGTTCCCGCGCACGCGCGGCCTGACCGCGCAGGCCCGCCAAGTGGGCCGACGCGAGTGCCGCGCTGTCCTCCCAGATCGGCTGTCTGGTCTCGGCGGCCAGCCGGCTGACCTCGTCGACGGTGGTCTCGGTCAAGTCCCAGCGTCCCAGGTAGAACGCCGAGAACGTCTGGGTCGCCAGCATGGCCGTCAACAACCCCAGCCGGCCCTGAGCACGCAGCCTGTCGACGGCGGGCCGGCAGAACAGCAGACACCGCTCGAACTCCCCGGAGACGAAGGCCGCGCGGGCGAGGAGCATCCGGGTCCCCGGGTCGGAGAGGTCGCCCTCCGATGCCCACCAGGCCAGTTCCTCGACCACCGTGCCGTGCCGCTCCAGGCCGCCCGCAGCCGCCCAGGCGCAGAGCAGCCGCGGATCACGGTCGGCATGCCGGAGCCGGCCGCCGGCGGCCAGCCGATCGGTCAAGGCCAGCAGGTCGGCGCGGATCTGCCGGCCGGGTTCGACCCACCAGCAGCGGGTCGCCGTCCCCGACAGCAGGTCGGCGGCGACCTCGGGCTCCCCGTCGTCCAGCGCCTGTCTGGCCGACGCGGCCAACTGCCGCACGATCTCGGAGTCGCTGGTGACCCCGTCGACGAACGCTCCCTGTAACCAGGCCAGTGTGCCTCGGTCGGCCGGGTCCAGCATGGCCGCCTGGATCCGCTCCATGTAGCGGTGCACGGTCCGGGGACGGCCGAGCTGGAAGGCGACCTCGGCGGCCCGCAGCAGTCGGTGGCCCCTGCCCGTCTCGGTCTGCGACAGGTCGGCGGAGCGTTCCAGCCAGGTCGCGGCCGACGAAGGGGCGCCGCGCCGCAGGGCCCGGTCGGCCGCCTGGTCCAGCAGGCGGGCCAGGTCCTCGTCCGGTCCGTCGGAGGCGGCCGCGAGGTGCCAGGCGTACCGGTCGGGGAAGCCGGTGAGTACCTGCGCCAGCGACTGGTGAGCGCGCCGCCGTTCCGTCTCGGATGCCGTCTGCAACACGGCGGAGCGCACCAGCGGGTGACGGAAGGTCACCGTCGTGCCGTCGGTTGCGGCCAGGTGCAGGCGCACGGCCTGCTCGGCGTCGCGGGCCGCAACGTCGGAGCCGGCGAGGTTCGCCGCGGCGGCCACGGCCTCGGCCAGCAGCTCGCCGTCGTTCACGGCGGCCAACAGCAGGAGCAGTCGGGGCCGTTCGTCCAGCTCGGCCAGGCGGGCCGCGAAGGCGGTCTCCAGGCGGGCGGTCAGCGGCAGCGCGCCGCCCTGTATCCCCTGAGACCGCAGAGCGACCGGGAGTTCCAGCAGGGCCAGCGGGTTGCCTGCCGCCTCGTCCAGCACCTTGTCCTCCAGGTCGGGCGGGAGGTCGACACGTCTGCGCAGCAGGGTCCGCGATGCGTCCGGACCGAGGGCGTCCAGGCTCTGGCCGGTCACCGCCCGGTGCGGCCGACTCGCGGCCAGGAGGACGAGCGGCTCGGAGTCCAGGCGTCTGGCCACGAACTCGATGACGTCGCGGCTGGCGGCGTCCAGCCAGTGAAGATCGTCGACGAGGAGCAGGAGCGGTCGCTGCTCGGCCGCCTCGGCGAGCAACTCCAGCGCGGCCAGCGCCACCAGGAACAACTCGACCGGGGCCTGTGAGAGGCCGAAGACTCCGCGCAGCGCCTCCTGGTGGACCGGCTCCAGTCGGTCCAGGCAGGCCCGGACGGGATAGAGCAGGCTGTGCAGTCCGGCGAAGGACAGGTGCCGCTCGGACTCCGCGCCCCGAGCCGACAGCACGGCCAGTCCCCGCGCCCTGGCCTCGTCGGCCGCCGCCGCCAACAGCGCCGTCTTACCGATGCCCGGTTCCCCGACGAAGACACAGGAGCGGCCCCGGGCCGCGATGGCGTCGAGGAAACCGACGATCGTGGCGAGCTCCGTCTCACGCCCCACCAGGACCGTTCCCTCGTCCACGCCCTGCCCCTCACCGTAGGCGACGCTCACCCGGCCGTGGCGGAACGGCCGGAAGCGAGCCTAACCGATCAAGGTAGCACTGCCTCGTGTCTCCCCGCCCCCGGTCGCATTGCGGTGCGGACGGCCTCGACAGCGGACTGCGGGGGTGCCGGATCAGCCCGGCGCCCGAAGGCTCAACCGCGCTCAGAACGGGTTCAGGCGGGAGGCGAGTTGGGCCCGGGAGGTGATGTCGAGCTTGGGGAAGATCCGGTAGAGGTGCCAACCGACGGTACGGGGCGACAGGTAGAGGCGTTCGCCGATCTCCCGGTTGGACAAACCCTGGCTTGCCAGGCGGGCGATCTGCAACTCGTGCGGAGACAACACCGCGTGCGCCGCCGGGGCCACCGACAGGGCCCGCTCCCCCGCGGCCCGCAGCTCGGCCCTCGCCTGCTCGGCCCATCCGGTGGCGCCGATCAGCTCCAGAGTTGCCCGGGCGGAACGCAACAGCCTGCGCGACTCGGCCACCCGGCGACGGCGGCGCAACCACGTCCCGTAGGCCAGCTCCAGCTTGGACCGGACCAACGGCCAGCGTGACAGGTCCTCCGCGAGCGCGGTCCGGAACAGATGCTCGGCATCCTGCTCTTCCGCCAGTACGGCACGGGCGTAGAGCAGATGGGTGTGCAGGAGCGGGGACGGCGTGACCGACGCGACCCTCTCCAGGTCCGCGAGCACCCCCCGGGCCTGCTCCTCGTGACCGGAGTGCGCGGCGGCCTCGGCGAACAGCAACACCCCGTCGAAACTCGCACGCTGGTGGTAGTTCGGGGAGTCGGGGTCGAAGAGACTGCACAGCTCGTCATAGGCCATGGCATGCCGCCCGGTGGCCACGAACGCCGCCCCCTTGGCCAACTGGACGCAGGCCAGCAGGTGGACGAGGCGGCCACGGTGGGCGGTGGTCGCGACGGAGGCGGCCAGCCCCAGCGCTTCGTCCACCTCGCCGCGCAGTCCGCGGATGACCGCCTCCAGCACCAGTGCCCCGTTGCTCCAGATCGCGCGCGCGGACTCTCCGGCCGTGCGGTGCGCCTCCTCGGAGACCGTCGCGGCCCGCTCCCAGTCTCCCGTACACAGCAGATGACCGATCTGGAGGATCAGCGTGTGCGACAACAGCCCGAGCCGCCCCTGTTCACGGAGCTTCAGTTCGGCCCGGCCGAGCAGGCCCACTGCGCGGACGGGGTCCCCGATCGCGTGGGCGGCCATACCGAGCATCCGTAACCCCTCGACGTCGGCGTAGGCCGCCGAGGCCGTGCCGGACAACCAGTCGTGCACGACACGTCCGCGAAGTACCGGTTCCGCCACGGCGAGGATCGCGAGACGGCGCGGGTCGTTCTCGGTCCCTTCCAACGACTCCACTGCCGAGACCACCACGGCCCTGGCGTCCGGGCCGGCATCGGCCCACCAGCACCGCAGGGCCGCGCTCAACAGCAACCTCAACGCCAGTTGGACGTCGCCCTCGTCCGCCGATTCCCGCGCGGTCTCGCACAGCTGCGGCACCCGGAGCGCGTCGTCGGGCCCCCCGTTGTCGGAGAGCTCCCTGAGCCACTCCAGCCGGGCTCGATCGAGCGTGGTCAGGCCGGACCGCTCGGCGGCCCGCAGCAGCCGTTCGACCTGATCGGCCCTGCCGAGGCCGAACGCGTGCTCGCAGGCCAGCAGGAGCCGACGACCGCGTTTGGCGTGGTCGCTGGTCAACTGCGCGGACCGTTCCAACTCCCAGGCCGCCATGGCCGTACCACCGCGGCGCAGCGAGATGGCGCGATTGGCCACCAGCTCGTCGGCTATGGCGTCGTCGGGGCCGATGATGGACTGCGCCAGGTGCCAGGTCCGGCGGTAGGGCTCGTCCGCCAGCACTTCGGCCAGCGCCGCGTTCGCCGACAGCCGCCGGGTCAACGTCTCCGACATCTGCACAGCCGAACGCACCAGCGGATGGTGGAACAGCAGGCGTAATCCCTCCAGCCGCAGCAGCCGGGCCGCCACCGCCGCATCCAGCGCCTCCACCGTGAGCGTCCGTCCGGCCAGCACCGACGCCGCCGCCAGGATCTCCGACAGGTCGTCGGCGTGGTCGACGGCCGCGACCAGCAACACGTCCCTGCTGTCGGCCGGCAGCTCTGCGGCCCGGCCGGCGAAGGCACGCTCCAGGCGCGCGGTGAGCGGCAGAAAGCCCGGTGTCGCCTGCTGTGCCGCCTCCCGCTGGTCCCGCCACGCGACCGGCAGCTCGACCAGCGCGAGCGGGTTGCCCCTGGCCTCCCTCAGGATCCGTTCCCGCAGGGGCAGGCTCAGATCGCCGGCCTCCTCGGCCAGCACGTGCCGGGCGGTGGAGTCGTCCAATCCGGCCAGGTCGAGGTCGGCCGCCCCGAGCGAGGTGAACGGGCCGGCATGCCCTTTGTGCAGCGCCGCGACCACCAGGATCGGGTCCCTGCTCACCCGCCGGGCCACGAACGCCAGCGCCTCCTGCGTCGGGGCGTCCAGCCACTGCGCGTCGTCGAGGGCCAGGAGCAGCGGGGCGTCCTCGGCGGCCTCCGCCAACAGGTTCAGGACGGCGAACGCGACCATGGAGACCTCGGGTACCGGGCCGTCCACCACACCGAAGGCCGACTGCAACGCGGTTCGTTGGGGAGCGGGCAGCCGCCCGACGCCGGCCATCACCGGCCGCAGCAGCTGGTGCAGCCCGGCGAAGGGCACCCTGGCCTCCGCCTCGACCCCGGTGGTCTCCAGGGCGACCGCTCCGGACTCTTCCGCGGCCGCCACGGCGGCTCGCAGGAGGGTGGTCTTGCCGATGCCGGGCTCACCGAGGACGGTCAGCACACCGCCCGTACCGGGAAGCCGTCCGATCATCTCCCGGAGCGTGCGCAGTTCGTCGTCGCGTCCGTGGAGTTGCGTCGTCACCACTGATCCACCCACTGAGTCTTCCGTCTCGTAGCGTGCCCGGGAGGGAGAGCCGGCACCGGCACCACCGCCCTCCAGCCGGAGGAAGGGCGCGTCCTGTGAGTCACAGCCCGCGCGGAACCCGACGGCGGCAGGAAGCCCCGCTCCGGGGCGAACTCCGTACCCCCCGTGCAGCGGCACCTCCCGCTGCACGGGGCCGGTCGACCCGGCCCTACTCCACGACGGTCCGTGCGCCGGGCAGTTGTCCGGCCTCCCTCCCGGCCCGTATGGCCCTCCGAGGAGCTTCCTTCTCCCGTGTCCGTCATCCGGACCCTAGTGACCGGAGTGCACGGTGAGCCTGAGTCGAACGACTGAACTGAACGGCGACGGCCGTGGTCGTCCGAGCGGGCGCCCACGCACGGCAACCGGCCGCTGCCGGATCTCCTGCGGAGCCTCCTCCGCCATGAAATGGCCGGCCCCGGTGCTGAAGTGCTACAGATCAGTGGTCCACGGCCGCCAGATCGCGGCGGCGTTGCACCCGAGCTGCCGGCCCCAGTCCTGCTGGACGACCGTCACCGGCATGGTGAGCCGGTTGCCGACGTCGAGATCGGCCCGGTCGTGTCCGATGTCGACGGTCGCGGCCGAAGAAGCATCGCATCCAGCATCCGACCGGTCCGCCATGCTCAGGCCCGTTCAGCTACCCCCAGACCAACCATTCCCTGCTACCGACGCGCCCCACAGCACTTCTCGGTCCCGCGCGTCCACTGCCAGCCGGCTCGACGATCAGGTAGCTGACGCCAAGATCCGGACCCTGCCCGGACCAAAGCTCCACCAATGGCAGTCACAGCCACCATTTCAGCAGGTCAGCGCCACACGAGCGCTGTACCACCAGCAGTCGAAGAACCTGCTGGTCGGATCACCCGTGTGCTGGTGCGGCCGAGGAATTGTCAAATTCTGTGGACGGTCTGCGTGGGATTCAGGGCTGTGTTCGTGGTGGATGGGTGGCGTCGTAGCCGGAGAGGACCTGGCCCTCCTGTGACGGACCAGGCGGGACCCGGGGCCGGATCAGGCGGTGGGCCGCATGTGCTGCCGCGTCCATTCCTCGAAGCCGGTGAGTGGGATGCCGAGGTCCCTCGCGTACTGCGGGCGGCCCGGCTGGCCGGTCACGTTCAGCCACTCGTGGGTGGCGCCCATCGCCGGCATTCCGGCGGCGAGCGCCTCCTCCTCGGTCATGTCCGGCGCGGACAGTTGCGTGCCCAGGGCGCGTGAGAGGACCTCGGCGATCTCCGTCATCGACAGGTAGTCGCTCGCCAACTCCAGTTCGACCCCGCCGAATCGCTCCGGCGCGGTGAGGGCCGCGGCGGCTGCCCTGCCGATGTCGTCCACCGCGACCAGGGACAGCCGCGTCTCGGGGTTCAGGACGCTCACCAGGCCGCCCGCTATGCCGCGCGGGAACAGGAACGCCATGGACGGGAGGAAGTTCTCCATGAAGAAGCCCGGCTTGAGAAGGGTCCAGTGGGGGAAGCCGGCCGCGCGGACCCGGTCCTGGATCGCGGTCTTGGCGCCCAGGGCGGGTTCCATCGAAGCCCAGCGGCCTTCGGCCCAGCCAGGAGTGTCGGTGTGCTGGCCGGCGCCGGTGACGGACGTGTGCACGAACTGCCGCACTCCGGCGGCCTTCGCGCCTTCGATGAGGTTGACGCCCTGGGCCACCTCCCCTTCGAAATCGAAGCCTTCCGCGGTGATGCCGGGCATCTGAACGGAGAAGACGGCGCGGGCGCCCTCGGCGGCCCGGATCACGGAATCGCGGTCGTGCAGGTCGCCGGTGATCAGTTCGGCGCCGAATGCCTCGACGGTCTTGGCCCGGTCGGTGGCGGCGTCGCGCACCAGGGCGCGGACGGGAACGCCCGCCGCGAGCAGTGCGCGGGCGGTGGCTCCGCCCTGCCTGCCGGTAGCACCGGTGACCAGGACGGGTGCGCGATCTGTGGGCATGGCGCTTCCTCGGGTTACTCGCCGATTAAACGGCGGGGCCCGCCGTTTCTGCTTCGGTACGATACGGCGGGGCCCGCCACTTATCAATCCTGGAGGTGATGCCATGCCTGAGCACCGGCGTGCGGACGCCCGCCGCAACTACACGCGCATCCTCGCCGTGGCCGAGGAGGAGGTCGCTGCCCATGGCTCCGACGCCTCCCTGGAGCAGATCGCCCGCACCGCCGGGGTCGGCTCAGCAACCGTGCGCCGACACTTCCCCACGCGCCGCGCACTGTTGGAGGCGGTCTCCCGCAAACGGATCGAGGCCCTGTGCGTCCGCGCCCATGAGCTGACCGGCAAGGACGACAGCCGCAGCGCGCTCCTGGAATGGCTTGACGACGTCGTCGCCTACTCCGTCTCCGCCCGGGGGCTGGCGGCCGCACTGGCCTACGGCGGCCCGGTGCACGAGAACAGCTGCTCGGCGGCACTGGAAGAGGCGGCAGGCCCTCTGCTGCGCCGCGCCGTGCAGGACGGCGCGCTGACGACAGGCGTCACCGTCGCCGACCTGATCACGTTGATCGTCGGCATCGTCCTGGCCACGGAGCACCACCCCGACCCCGCCACCCAGGCGGACCGGCTGTTCTGGCTGGCCGTGGCGGGACTGAGTCCACAGAGCTGAACAAGGCACGCAACCGGCAGAACCGAGAACGGGCCCACACCGTTCACGGCGCACTCACCACTGAAGCAACGCGCTCGCAGCGTCCGTCGGCCGTGATCGCCGGACAGGACCCTGACCGGCTCCGTCGGCGGCAGGCTAGATAGTGGCCGTATGGCGAGCGGAGGCCAGCATGCCCAACCGGTACGTGCGACTTACAGGATTCGATCAACGACTGGATCCAACGAAACCGAATCTTGGAGTGACCGGCGGCGCTCCACTGCTCGAACAGCTGCTCAATGACCGCCGGTTGCCCGTACCACTCCGCGGCCTCACGCGCGCGGAGGTATGCGAGAAGCGAGGCTTCATCGAGCCAATGTCGGAGTACCGGCGACTGGCCAAACTCGCCGCTGCCCACATGCGGAGCGACGCCGAGGACCGGCACTACGGCAGTGGAGAGTTCGACGCGCACAAGGCGTACAAGGACCGGGCGGTCCGGGCCGAGAGGAAGGCGGGCACGCTGCCGTCCAGGAACGATCAAGCAAGGACCGCGCGGTGCGAAGCGATGTCCTGATCCGCGGTACGGACGGGGTGCTCCTTGGCTTCGAGTCGCAGCTGTCTTCGCGAAACCCGCGTGAGATTCAGGCCCGAGACGTGGCGGCCCGACGAGCGAGCGTTCTGGACGCCTGGCAGACGGACAGCCAGGAGATGGCGCAGGATACGACGGTGCCGTGGTTGCGTACCGACCGCGTTCCCCTGGAGCTGATCATGAAGCGGGATTCTCCCATTCCGTTTCGCGGTGGCATCCGGCGCATCGAACTCGCCAAGTGCGACGAACGATTCCCGGGGCCGTGCCCGAAGAAGCGGAGCGGCAAATGCGGAGGCTGGCATCCGACAACCCGGCCTGCGGAACGCCCCTTCGACGAGTTCATCCGAGACGCCGCCTCTGGTCTCTATGTACGGGCGATCATCAAGGTGAAGCGGACCGCCTTTGAATTCTGGACCCCTACTACCGATCACACTGCGTACCTCGACGCAGCACCGGACCAACCATCCGCCGTCATGCCAAGGCAACGGCAGGTGCAGTGCCCCATGGTGGACGGCGACCCGACGTGTCACGTCCACCCCCGCCGCGGCAGACCACGAGGCCGGACACCCCCATCAGCTGGTCCGCCACCTCGGGGGATGGCGATCTCATGAATTCGGCACCCGACGAGACGCTTGCAAGATTCATCCGGGCTGCAGAGTGAGCAAGACCCGCCAAGCCGGGAGTGGCAAGCATGGAGGAGTACTCGCCACTCCCCAATTTTCACGAATCCAACTAAAACCGTGAAAGAGTTTTGCAAAATGTATGACTTTAGACATGCACCCGCCGACATCATAGCCGCGCGAGAGAAACTGGCGGAACAAGTGCAGCGAGAGTTGGAGCTAGCCGGTGTCGTAGCTTTCCAGATAGACGTGAAGGTGCAGGTGGGAGCAGAAATTGAGGTTGATCGTGGCGATGATGCGGCTGGAGGGGTTTTTGTGACTTGGAAACCCCATCCAACCCATTCCACAGCGGCCGTCGAAAGCCTACAGAATAGCGAATATCAAGCTCAAGCGATCCGACATCACGGCACCGTCATTATGCACATGCGGGATGCGATAATCGGGATCCTCGTTTCGGCAGGTTTCCGGGCCGAGATTTCTGATGACGATATGCGACCATTCGTAGTGCGTGTCTGGGGGCGGAGCAGGCGTGAAATAGAAGGTGGTGGCGAAATCGGTGACTGCCGGAAAAGGGTTTGACCCTCGCCGAAGTCTGGTGGTTGTTCGAAACGGTCCAGTACCGCCACCGCAGCACTGCCGAGCGATGCGTCAGCGAATGGAAGCAGCACCGCGCAGTGGCCGGCAGGCACGACAAACGCGACTACGTCTTCAACGGCACCCTCGCCGTGGCAGAAATCGTGGACAAACGAGCCCGCCACCACCAAGCCCTGATGACCCTCGCCTGCCTACGGCTTTGGCTGCCATGACTTTGCAGACACGACCCAGGAATATGGGGCAATCCACCTGGATTAAACACCCTCTGCGGACTACCGGCCTGCGGTGGGCGTCTCGGCGAATCGCTTCTTGTATGCCTTGACGAAATGGCTGCTGTCGGCGAAGTGCCAGCGGGCGGCGATTTCGGAAACGGTGAGGCGTGTCGAGAGCAGCTCTGCCCTGGCACGTTCGAGTCGGCGTTCGCGCACGTATCCCATGACCGACGACGTGCCCCCTTGGCCGAACGCGCGGTAGAGGGTGCGGACGGACACGTTCAGGGCCGCCGCGATCGTCTTGGGGGCGAGGTCGGGGTCGGCGAGCAGCCGGGCCTCTATGTGGTCCATCGCCGCCCTGAGGAGCGCGGGTGCGAACTCCGCGTCGTCGATGACCTGATCGTTCATCAGTCCTCTGAACAGCTCCAGGGTCGCGTTGCGGGCGGCCCCGGCTGCGGCGGCCCCGAGTCCGTCCGCCAGTTCCGCCCAGAGACGGAGGTGGGCGAGCAGAAGGGCCGCGGCGGGTGACCCCTGTTCCGCGGTGACCGCCCGGGTGTTCGCCGGGAAGCGGATCTCGCTCGCGGGAAGGACCAGGGTGATCGCCCGGGTGCCCCGGGCGACCTCGAAGTCCCAGAGATCCTCGTTCCTTCGCGCGCACAGCATTCCGGCCGCCGCCGTGGCTCGCTGCCCCTTCGTGGCGAAGCGCCACTCACCGCTGAGCGTCACGCTTGTCACGATCCGGTCCTCGAGGTGCCCATCAGGCCCCCCGGTGCCCCCCGCGACCGCGTCGCTGTACTGGTCCTCCAGGAAGAGGTCGAGCAGATTCTGCTTCCAGATGCGGGCGCGGTAGGTCCCTTCGCTGTGTCGCGGCAGCCGCATGGGCGGAGCCGGCACCGACTCGCCCGCCTGACGCCGCCACTCCTTGAGGAGCACGGAGTTCCGGTTCTCGTTCGCATACGGCACGGTGACGTCGACCAAGGGTGCGGAAGGGTTCCCGATCCGCCAAGGAGACCCGCTGACTTCGGTGCGCATCCGGACCAAGCTACTCCTCCCCCTGGCCACCGCCTCGGCCAGGCTCACCGTGTGGCCCTGGGTGGCGTGGCAAGGAAGTACAACGCACGGGGCCGACTGGTACAAGTCGCAGGCGTCCGGGGCTTGTCAGGATGATCGGGCGCCTCCCCGCCTCCCCGGCACGAGCGGGTTCCCTCCTCCGGGACGAGCAGGTTTCGCCGGACCTCGGGGGCCCTGGTTCCGACCGCCTGGGCGCTGATCCGCCTGCCCACGTCTGTTTCACTCACCAACTGGAGTATTCGGTGCCCGAATCCGTGGTGACTCTCTTCGAGAGTCTGGTGGGCGCTGAGCCGCCGCACGACGTACCCGTTCTGTTCGACACGGCGTGCGTGATGGGCGGGAGCATCGCGGGGCTCCTCGCGGCACGGGTGCTCTCCGACCGCGCGCGCCAGGTCGTCATCGTCGAGCCCGACGACACGTCGGCGGAGGCCGAGTCGCGCTCCGGGGTGCCCCAGGACCAGCAGGTGCACACGCTGCTGCCGGCCGGTCGACTGTGGATCGAGCGGTGGCTTCCCGGTGTGTCGCAGGAGGCGCAGGACCGGGGCGCGTCGCTCGTCGGACCCGACAAGCAGTTCGTCGGCTACGACGACATCCGGCAGGCGCCGGACGGCTTGGACCACCAGTTCCTCGCGGTCGGGCGTCCTCTGCTGGAGACTCTCGTCCGAGCCCGGGTCACCGCCCTGCCCAATGTCTCGGTACTGTGGGCGCAGGCGACCGGGTTGCGATACGGCGACGGCGCCGTCGTCGGCGTGCGCTTCGCCGGGCCTGGGAACGGAGATCAGGGGGAGCGGGCGGAGGGGGACCTCGCGGCGGACTTCGTCGTGGACGCGATGGGACGCTCCAGCAGGCTGTCGAACTGGCTCAGGCAGGACGGTTACGACCAGCCCCGGCTCGAACGGCTGGAATCCCCGGTCAACTACGCGACCGCGCTGTTTGAGCGCCCAGTGAAGTTCCCGGAGCTGGAAGTGGCGACAGCACTGCAACTGTTCACGCCGCAGTACCCGTCGGGCGGAGTGTCCGTCGCGGCGGCCAACGCGATCGAAGAGCAGCAGTGGCTCGTCATGCTGATGGGCTACGGCGACAGCCGGCCAGGCAGAACGATCGACGAGTTTCGCGCGCACTGTGCCGCGCTGCCCGCGATCTTCAGTGATATCACCCGTGGCGGCGTCACCCGTGAGGTGGTGACGTACCGTCAGGCGGACAGCAGACGTCGTCACTTCGCCGAAGCAGGCCGCCTTCCGGCGCGCCTGGTCAGCGTGGGGGACGCCGTGGCCTCCTTCAACCCGATCTACGGCCAGGGCATGAGTTCCGCCGCTCTGCACGCCTCCTGCTTGGCCTCCTATCTCGACAGCAGTACCGACCTCGACACAGCGGCCACGGAGTTCTTTCGTCTGCAGCAGGTGGTCGTCGACGCGGCTTGGGCCGTGTCCGCGGGAGGTGACGCCGCCCGCATCGACGCCGAGAACGGCACCGAAGTGCCGGAGGAAGTGCGGCAGCAGCGCCGGGTCATGGAGCAGATCGCCGGCGCCGCCCTCGTCGATGCGGATGTGTCGCGGGCATTCAACAACGTCTCCTACATGCTGCGTCACCCCGGCACGCTGTTCGATCCAGAGCTCCTGGAAAAGGCGGCGGCCACCAGCGAAGGAGCTGCTGCGAAATGACGGACACCACGATCGACGGGTCCATCGGCCTGTCGGACCGGGCGGTGCACGACGACTCGGCGCTCAAGGAACTGCTGACTCTGCTCGCCTCTGACGCGACCGTCCGAATCGGTCCGGGATCAGTCCGTGGCTGTGCGGCCAACGCTGCTTTCTCTCGCGCCCACCTCGCCGCCTTCGCCGACTCCCGGCATTACTGGGACACGGCGGTGTTCGAAGACGGGACGTTGCGGGCCGAGTGGGCGGCTGCGTCCCGCATGGCGGACGGCCAACTCATGGCAGTGGCCAGGGTGGAGCACGCGCAACTCGACGGCAACGGCCTCATCGCCGACCTCCGCAATGAGTTCGCCCGTCTTCCCGGCCAAGACGTCGTTGCCGTTGGTGAGTCGGCGGTAGTTGATCCGTCTGGTGGCTATGGCGGTGTACGTGAGGAGGGGCTCGGGCTTGCGCGCGTAACGCCGGTGCAGGCGGCGGCAGTTGGATAGCCAGATTCCTCAAGGACCCACCAAAGATTAACCTTGAACAACCAACTGATAATCCGAACGCCCCAGTCGCCCGCGCCTCGACAGGATGACCCTGTGCGTAGGGGGGCAGCGGCTGCGGACTCTGTCAACTTCTCGCTGCCTCCATGGGTGGAGTCGGCGCAGTTCGTTGGAATGTCCATGACCAGCAGGGTCCGGTAGCGATGGCAGGGGCGGCGGGCATGACAAGGGAAAGGTGCAAACACATGGGTGCCAATGGCGTCATCGACGAGACCGGAACGGGACGGGGCGGCCCGGGAGAGCCATCGGTTCCCGCCCCGGACAGGATCGAGGGGGGCCTCTCGGGAGAGCGGCTGGTGTTGTTCACCGACGCGGTGACCGCGATCTCCATCACCCTGCTGATCCTGCCGCTGGTGGACCTCGTCCCCGAGGCCGCGTCCGCCCACGAGGGCGCCAGCGAGGTGATCACCGGTCACCTCGACCAGGTCTGGAGCTTCCTGCTCAGCTTCGCGGTCATCGCGAACATCTGGCAGGAGCACCACCGGACCTTCTCGACGGTCGTCAAGGCCACCCGCTCCCTGACGGTGTGGAACATGGGGTGGCTGCTGTCGGTCGTCGTGCTCCCGCTCCCGACGGAGATGATCGGCGCCTTCGGCCGCGACCGGTTCGTGGCGGCGTTCTACTACGCGGTGCTCCTGGTCGGCATGGTGTGCCGGGTAGGCATGCTGAAGATCTTGAAGAGCAACCCGGGGATGGTCGAGAGCGATGGCGAGGAAACCCGCCTCAGGATCGCGCGCCTGTACACCGACAGTTACATCAACGTCATCGCCGTGGTCGTCGCGTTCGCCCTCGCCCTCGCCGTACCGGTGCTGCAGTACTACAGCCTGCTGCTACTGATCCTGCCGGGGCGGGTGCGCTTCACGGGCCGGCGCCGCTCGGGCTGACCACGGAAACGGCCAGTGCCCGGGTGTCCGCCTGAGCTCTGGGGCATCTGCCCCGCGGCTCGGGGATGCGGCGGCCACGGTGCACACGGCGGGGCCGGGCAGGAGACCACGGAGGCCACCTGCCCGGCCCCACTGCTACTCGCTTCTGAGAAGTGATCTCGTGTTGGGGTTCGTCATGTCACGCCGGGGGTGGTGCGGGGCCGCAGGTGGTTTCGGGCGGTGTGGCGGCGGGCGGCGCCGATGTGCCGGACCGTGGCCAGCCCCGACGCCCATCCGACCGGTTTTCCCCGAACCTCAGCAGGGTCCACGGCCGGTGTGCCAGCCGTACTGGCCACGAGCGTTGTCGACAGATGGCGAGCGGGCAAGGACTGGCTGCTCAACGTTGACGGGCGTGGGCGAGCCGGAATGTGGTTCAGCCGCTGGCGGCCAGGGCCCGCAGTCGGTCCAACGTCTCGCGCATGATGTCTTGCAAGACCTGATCGTCGGTGGCGGTGACCCATCGAGAGAAGGCGACGCGGAACACGACGATGCTGGTCTCCGCGGCCAGGCTGGCCTCGATGTCACCGGTGCCTCGCTGTCGCAACCTGTCGGCCAGGGCGGTCGACAGGGATGTGAGCTTGATCAACTCGCGTTCGCGGAGATCGGCGTTGGCCATGATCACGGCCTGTCGCTTCCGGGCGAGCTCACGGTCGCCACCCACCGTCTGGGCCACGGTTTCGAGTACGGCCGCGACAGCATCCAGCGCCGACGTCGTGGTCGGCAACCCCTCAAGAGCAGCCAGCGACTTCTCTTGCAGGGCGGAGGAATCGTCGAAGAGGACCTCGCGTTTATCGGCGAAATACCGGAAGAACGTGCGCGCGGTGACGCCCGCCCGCTCAGCTATGTCCGCCACCGTCGCCTGCTCGAAGCCGCGCTCCAGATAGAGCGACAGCGCGGCCTCGCGCAGCCGGTCACCGGCCCCAGGCTTCCACCGTCCCATGCCGAGAGTGTAGGTGATGGCACCTCGTGACACCGCGCTCCGCTCACTGTGATGTCACTTGATGACATCACAGTGGTACAGTGACGTCATTCGATGACATCACTTGTGGAGGCACTAATGAAGCGCATCCAGTACCACCAGTACGGCGGCCCCGAAGTGATGCGTCTGGAGGATTTCGAGCCGACTCGTCCTGGTTCCGGGGAGGTTCTGGTCCGCGTGCGGGCAGCCGCGGCCAACCCGATGGACTGGGGTATCCGCAGCGGCGCCATGAAGATGGTGACCGGACGGAAGTTCCCGCGCGCACTGGGCTACGACTTCGCGGGCGTCGTCGAGGCGGTCGGCGAGGGCGTCACTCGGCTCGCCGTCGGCGACGAAGTGCTCGGCGGGGCGTCGATCAAGGCATCGGGAGCCTTCGCCGAGATGGTCCTGGCCGCGGAGAGAGGGGTTGTGAAGAAGCCCGCGGAACTCTCCTTCGAGGAGGCCGCCGCCATCCCGACCGTTGGCCTGACCGCACTCCAAGCCGTGCTCAAGAAGGGAAAGCTGCGGCCTGGGCAATCGGTCTTCATCAACGGCTGCCTCGGTGGAGTCGGCCGCGCCGGCGCCCAGCTCGCACTGGCGCACGGCGCGTCAGTGGGAGGCAGCTGCCGCGCCACCGCCACGCGAGACGCGCGCGACCTCGGCCTCGACCCGATCGTCGCATTCGACTTCGACCCGACGGCGCTCAGCGGCCGATTCGACCTCGTCGTCGACACTGCCGACACGCTCCCGACCGACGCAGCGAAGAAGATGCTGAAGCCGGACGGACGCATCGTCAGCATCCACCCCACCCCCGCGAACATCGCAAGGAGCGCACTGCCGGGCCCGTACAACGTCTTGATCACCAGACCCGTCACGGAGGACCTCGGGGAGGTCGCGCGCGCCGCTGGACGCGGCACGCTGCGGGTGCCGATCGCCCGCACGGTGCCACTCGCGGAAGCAATCGCGGCACTCACAGAGCTCGAACGCGACGGCACGCCCAAGGGCGGCAAACTCGTCATCACGACCGAATGACCTCAGGGGCATTGGCCTCACATCCCCACGCCCGGCCGACCGTTCACGGCCGCCGACTCCTGGTCGACCGTCTCCGGGCCGGACATCCCGTCGTCCACGTCGCTCACGAGATGGGCATCTCCCGGGCTACGGCCCACAAGTGGGTTCGGCACTGGCCGGCCGAGGGCGGTGCGGGCCAGTACGGCCGCACGAGCCAGCCCCGAGCCACTCCACACCGCACGCCCGCCGACGTGGAGGAACGGATCTGCGCTCAACGACGCGAGCAGATTTCCCTCACATCCAAGTGGTCGTTGCGGCACACTCCCCCGCCCCATGGCCTGGACCCGCTCAGCGATCCCCCTCCACCTCCCCGGAACACGCAAAGGAACGCATCATGTCCACACCTGCAGCTTTGATAACCGGCGGAACCAGCGGCATCGGCAAAGCGACCGCTGAACTGCTCCACACCCGCGGCCACCGCGTCATGGTCACCGGCCTCGACACTCTCGCCGCCGGGCTTCCCGAAGACATCACAGTCGTGCGGGCCGACGCACGGTCCCTGCCGGACATCGACCAGGCAATGGACCAGGCACGCCGGCAATTCGGCTCCCTCGACCTGCTCTTCCTCAACGCGGGCATCTCCCGCCCCGGCCCGATCGAAGCAACCGACGAAGACACCTTCGACGCCCTGTTCGACATCAACGTCAAGGGCAACTTCTTCACCCTGCAAAAGGCACTCCCGCTCCTCAGCGAAGGCGCCTCCATCGTGTTCACCGTGGGCGCCGGCGAAGGGATGGGGGCCGCCATGACAGCCGCCAAGGGCGCCCTGCTGCCTCTCGTGCGGTCCCTCGCGCTCGAACTCGCCCCCCGTCGCATCCGCGTCAACGCCATCAGCCCAGGAGTGATCAACACCCCCGCCTACGGCAAGATGGGCATCTCCCAGGAAACGATCGGCTCCTGGGGCCAGGGCATCCCGCTCGGACGCGTCGGCGCTGCCGCCGACATCGCCGACGCCGTGGCCTTCCTCGCCTCGGACGCCGCCAGCTACATCACCGGCGACAACCTCACCGTCTCCGGCGGCATCGGCATTCACACCCGCCCCTGACGCCCAACTCCTCACCCGGCTCTGACCAAGAACGTTCACCGAGGCCGGCCTGCCCGGCCTCGAAGCCAGCCGACCACGATCAAACTCACCGGGATTTCCTGTACGCCAACTACGCGCACCCGGACCAGGCGGACGTCACGCCAGGGCAGGCGACGGACTCGTTCATGGAGTCCGGGGTGGTTCCGCTTGACGGATGGCCAGGCAGTGGGCTCCGCGTTCGGCTCAAGCACAACCAAGCACTGGCCACCCGCTACGACAACGAGCCCGCCACCACCAAGCCCTGGTCACCCGCGCCTGACTACGGCGCCGGTCGTCCGGTGGCAGGCGACCGCCACCAGCTCGATCGCGAGGTGGAGGAACCGGTCTCGGTCAAGCCCTTGGAGCTCGCAGGTGTTGACGTTGGGCCAGTTCCTCGTCGTCGACCAGGGTGAGCATGGGCTGACCGGGCGCACACAACATGGTGACGAGGAATCGGCTCCAGGAGTCCGTCCGGTTGTTGCCGTCCTGGTAGTGGATGACATCGCCACCCGGCTCCCAGAACGTCTCCCCGGCCCTGATCACCCGCTCGGGCTCGCCTTCCAGCTCGAAGAGCATCTCCCCCTCCAGCATGTACCCGAAGGCGGGTCCCGAGTGCCGGTGGGGAGGGGTACCGGGATCGCCGGGAGGGAATTCGACGACAACCGTCATCGCCTCCGCTCCCTCTGGAACGAACGGCGGTTTCGCCGACTGCAGCACGGTGAGCGCCGTCTTCCACGCTTCCGAGCGCGGCCGGCTCCCGGTGTCGCCCGCCGTCGGTTCGTCGTTCGCCATGGATGTGGCCTCCTGCGGTGGGCGGGCTGGATCAGGAGAGCCAGTCGGTGTAGTGCGTGGGGGCGATACGGGCGTCGCCCTTGGTGGTGAGAACGTCGCCGCTGACGGCGGCGAACATGCCGGCGGTGCCGTCGGTGACGACGCTGCGGCCGTCGGGACGGGCGTTCAGGGTGATCCGTCCGAGGTCGTCGAGGGGGAAGACGTCGGGCCCGCCGACCTGGAGAGTGCCGTTCAGGGGGCTGCCCGCGGCGACTTCGGCGACGGCGTCGGAGACGTCCCGGGCCGCGATCGGCTGGATCGGGGTGGTGGGCAGACGGACGACGTCACCCTCGGTGGTCCACGACAGGACCGCGGCGACGAACTCCATGAACTGGGTGGCGCGCACGATCGAGTACGGGACCGGTCCGGCCTTGAGGATCTCCTCCTGGAGGGCCTTGGCCCGGTAGTAGGCGAGACCGGGCACTTGGTCGGTGCCGACGATCGAGAGGATGACGGCGTGCCCGACCCCGCACTTCTGACCGGCGGCCAACAGGTTCTCCATCGAGATCCGGAAGAACGTGAGGGAGGCGTCGTCGAACGTAGGGGAGTTCGTCAGATTGACCATGACGTCGGCGCCGGCCACCGCCTCCTCCACACCCTGCCCGGTGATCACGTCGACGCCCGTGGACATGGAATGCGGCACGGCCTCGTACCCTGCCGCGTTCAGCTTCTTCACGACCTGCGATCCGATCAGGCCCGTGCCACCGATCACTGCGAACTTCATCGGTCACCCCTCGTCGCGTACCGCTGGGTCATGCCCCCAGCCTGCGACGGCTCGGTGTGCGGCGCACGCGGGCCGTGCCCGGCCAGCCGGCGCCCCCGTGGCGGACCCGTGCCGTGCTGGCTCGGCGGCGATCCGCCACCGTCAGGTCACCCAGGCCGCACGGGCCGTAGCAGCCGAAGCGGTCCGGATCGATCGAACATACGATGGTCGGGAACGAACGGGCTCGGGCAGCCCGTCGTGCCGGCCGTCGGGAGCGCGCAGGGCGGAGGAACATGGCACAGGCCACCGACGCAACGCGGACCGTCATCCTGACGGTGGACGACGACCCGGGTGTCTCCCGTGCCATCGCCCGCGACCTGCGGCTCCGCTACGGCGACGGCTACCGGATCGTCCGTGCCGAGTCCGGCGCATCCGCGTTGGAGGCGCTGCGCGAGCTGAAGCTGCGCGGCGACCTGGTGGCCGTGCTCCTCGCCGACTACCGGATGCCGCAGATGAACGGCATCGAGTTCCTCGAACAAGCCCTCGGCGTGTACCCGGGGGCGCGGCGCGTGCTGCTGACCGCCTACGCCGATACCGACGCCGCCATCGACGCGATCAACGTCGTCGACCTCGACCACTATCTCCTCAAGCCCTGGGACCCGCCCGAGGAGAAGCTGTACCCGGTCGTGGACGATCTCCTCACGGCCTGGCGGTCCAGCGACTACCGGCCGGTACCCGCCACCAAGGTGGTCGGGCACCGCTGGTCCGCCCCCTCCTCGCGGGCGCGCGAATTCCTGGCCCGCAACCAGGTGCCGTACCGCTGGTACTCCTCCGACGAGCCGGAGGGACAGCGGCTTCTGGCGGCGGCCGGGGCCGACGGTCGACGACTCCCCCTGGTGATCACGCCGGACGGTACCGCGCTGATCGAGCCGGAGCCGACCGAACTGGCCGCCCACGTGGGGCTCGCGACCACGCCGACCGCCGCGTTCTACGACCTCGTCATCATCGGCGGAGGCCCGGCCGGACTCGGCTCGGCGGTGTACGGGGCCTCCGAGGGGCTGCGGACCGTACTGGTCGAACGGTCGGCGACGGGCGGACAGGCCGGACAGAGTTCCCGCATCGAGAACTACCTCGGTTTCCCGGACGGCGTGTCCGGTGCGCAGCTGACCGATCGTGCCCGCCGCCAGGCGAGCCGCTTCGGTGCCGAGATCCTCACCGCTCGCGAGGTCACGGGGCTGGAGGTGAACGGTCCGGCGCGCGTCGTGCGCTTCTCCGACGGCTCGGCGGTCGCCGCGCACAGCGTCATCCTGGCGACCGGAGTGTCGTACCGGCAGTTGGGGGCGCCGGGATGCGACGAGCTGACCGGCTGCGGGGTGTACTACGGCTCGTCCCTCACCGAGGCGTCGTCCTGTGAGGGCCAGGACGTCTACGTCGTCGGCGGCGCGAATTCCGCCGGGCAGGCGGCGGTGTTCCTGGCGCGGGGCGCGAAGTCGGTGACCATGCTGGTGCGCGGGGAGTCCCTGACAGCGTCGATGTCGTACTACCTGATCCAGCAGATCGACGAGGCCCCGAACATCACCGTGCGGCCCCGGACCGTCGTCGAGGAGGCGCACGGCGAGGAGCACCTGGAACGGCTGACCCTGCGGGATACCGTGACCGGCGGCACCGAAGTCGTCGATGCCCAGTGGATGTTCGTCTTCATCGGTGCCGCCCCGCTGACCGACTGGCTCGGCGGGACTGTGCTGCGCGACGAGAACGGCTTCATCCTGGCCGGGCCGGATTTGACGCCGGACGGGCGCCCCCCTGCCGAATGGGCACTGGACCGGCCGCCCTACCACCTGGAGACCAGCATCCCGGGTGTGTTCGTGGCGGGCGACGCACGCGCCCGGTCCGCGAAGCGCGTGGCGTCCGCCGTGGGAGAGGGAGCCATGGCCGTGATGCTCGTCCACCGCTTCCTGGAGCAGTCATGAGCGCACAGGTCATGGCCTGCGACCCGCACGAGATCGGCTCGCTGTTCCTCTTCGAGAAACTCTCCCCGGAGCAGCTCGGACGGCTGTGCTCCGAGGGACGGATGGAACGGTTCGAACCCGGCCCGGTGTACACCGAGGGCGACCCGGCGACCTGCTTCTACGCGATGGTCGAGGGGACCGTCGTACTGTCCCGCCGGGTCGGCGGCGACGATGTGGAGGTCAGCCGGACCTCGCAGCGCGGCGTGTACGCGGGGGCCATGCAGGCGTATCTGGGCGACCAGGTCCCGCAGACGTACCTCAACTCGATGCGGGTGACCGAACCGACCCGGTTCTTCGTACTGCCCGCAGAGTCGTTCGCGAACGTGATGCGGGAGTGGTTCCCGATGCCGACGCACCTGCTGGAGGGGCTCTTCTTCGGCTCCAAGAACACCCAGCGTGCCGTTGGCCAGCGGGAACGCCTGCTGGCACTCGGGTCGTTGTCCGCCGGTCTCACCCACGAGCTCAACAATCCGGCCGCGGCCGCCGTCCGCGCCACCGCGGCGCTGCGCGAGCGGGTCGGCAGGATGCGGAACAAACTGTCGGTGATCGCCCAGGGCCGCTACTCCCGCGAGGCCCTCGCCGAGCTCATCGAGATCCAGGAACGCACCGCCGAACGCGTCGCCAAGGCACCGGTGCTGACCCCTCTGGAGACGTCCGACCGGGAGGACGAACTCGCCGACTGGCTGGAGGAGCACGGCATCCCGGAGAGTTGGCGGATCGCGCCGACCTTCGTGCAGGCCGGGCTGGACACGGACTGGCTGGACCAGGTCGCGGCGACCGTGGGCGACGACATCCTGCCTGCGGCGATCGGCTGGCTCAACTACACGGTCGAGACCGAGCTGTTGATGGACGAGATCGACGACTCCACCACCCGCATCTCCCACTTGGTGGACGCGGCCAAGCAGTACGCGCAGCTCGACCGCGCCCCGCACCGGGACGTCGACGTCCACGAACTCCTCGACAGCACGCTGCTGATGCTGTCCGGCAAGATCGGCTCTCGGGTGCGGGTGGTCAAGGACTACGACCGCTCCCTCCCCGAAGTACCCGCCTACCCGGCGGAACTCAACCAAGTGTGGACCAACCTCATCGACAACGCGGTGGCCGCCATCGGCAGCACGGGCCACGACGGCACCCTGACGGTCCGCACGGCCAGGCAGGGCGACCGACTCCTCGTGGAGTTCCGCGACACCGGCCCCGGCGTCCCCGAGGACATCCGCAGCCGCATCTTCGACCCCTTCTTCACCACCAAGCCCGTCGGGGAGGGCACTGGCCTCGGCCTCGACATCTGCTGGCGGATCGTCGTCAACAAGCACCACGGCAGCCTCCAGGTCGAGTCCGTACCGGGCGACACGCGCTTCCAGGTGCTGCTACCGCTCACCGCCCCCGAGACCGAGACCGAGGCCGCAACCACGACCACCGAGGAGTCCGTATGACCGACATCGACGGCATCGCGGCGAGCGTCCCGCCCAGCAGTACCGGCTGCGCGGACTGCGACGCGGCGGGGGGCTGGTGGTTCCACCTACGGCGCTGCGCGCAGTGCGGCCACATCGGCTGCTGCGACTCGTCACCGGCCCAGCACGCCACCGCCCACTGGAAGTCCTCCGGGCATCCCGTGGTGCAGAGCTTCGAGCCGGGTGAGGAGTGGTACTGGAACTACGCCACCGACGTGCTGTACGAGGCCGGACCGGAACTGGCACCGCCGACCAGCCACCCGGCCGCACAACCGACCCCGGGACCGGCCGACCGTGTCCCGCGGAACTGGCCGGACCTGCTGCACCCCTGAGAACCGGCGGCGAAATGACCAAAAGAGACATGCAGACGCCCGACTGTGGCGTGAACAAGGGTGCAGGCTCCGCTTGTCACCCCACAACCCGACCGCAGCGCCACACCCTCCAGCCGGCTGCGCTCGTCACCATGCGTTACTCGGACCCCAGGGAGTATTCCCATGGCTGCTCAGACCGCATCGATCGTCCTTGAGCCCGAAGCACAGGACATCGCCGACGCGACCTCGCAACACCCGTTCCTGTACGAGCTGCAACCCGCCGCGGCGCGCAAGGTCCTCGACGACCTCCAGGCCGCACCGGTCGACAAGCTGCCCGTCGACGAGGAGTGGGTCACCGTTCCCGCCGCAGTGGGAGACGTACGGGTCCGCATCGTCACACCGCGGGGGACCACTGGAACGCTGCCCGTCGTGCTGTACATGCACGGCGGTGGCTGGGTACTCGGCAATGCCGGCACGCACGACCGCCTGGTGCGCGAGTTGGCGGTCGGCGCCCGTGCGGCGGTGGCATTCGTGGAGTACACACCGTCGCCCGAGGCCCACTACCCCGTGGCCATCGAGCAGGGTTACGCCACCGCGCAGTGGATCGTCCAGGAGGGTGCGTCCAAGGGGCTGGACGCACAGCGCATGGCAGTGGCCGGGGAATCGGTCGGCGGAAACATGACGGCCGCACTCGCCCTCATGGCCAAGGAACGCGGAGACGTCACGTTCGTACAGCAGTCGATGTACTACCCCGTCACGGACGCGGCCATGAACACCGATTCCTACGACCAGTTCGCCACCGGCTACTACCTGAGCCGCAGGCTGATGGAGTGGTTCTGGGACGCGTACACGACCGACCCGGACCAGCGCGCGGAGATCACCGCGTCCCCCAACCGCGCCGCCATCGGCCAACTCACCGGTCTGCCGCCCGCCCTGCTGATCGTCGACGAGGCCGACGTGCTCCGCGACGAGGGCGAGGCCTACGCGGCCAAGCTCCGAGCAGCCGGTGTGCCGGTGACCACCGTGCGCTACGACGGCACGGTCCACGACTTCATGATGCTCAACTCGCTGAGCCGTTCCAAAGCCGCTCGCGGAGCCATCGACCAGGCCACGGCGTTCCTCCGCAACGCCCTCGGGACAGCCCAGGTCTCATAGGCGGGCCCGGCACCAGCACAAGCGGCAGTAGTGCGTCGTGACGTTGGGTCGCGAAGACGCCGGGCCGGTATCTCGGCCGCGTCGGATTCCGGCACATCCTCGCAACGGAAGGAAGGCGCCTGATGGCAGCAGTGCACAGCGCACGCTTCGAGGGCAAGGTCGCCGTGGTGACAGGCGGCAGCGGGGGCATCGGCGCTGCGGTCGCCACGCGGCTGGCCGTGGAGGGTGCCGCCGTCGTGATCGGCTACCGGAGCAACCAGGAATCGGCGCAGGCCCTGGTCTCCGCACTCACCGCGGACGGTCGCCGCGCCCTCGCACTACGTGCCGACGTCGCCGATCCCGACCAGACCAAGGCACTGATCGAACGGGCCGTGGACGAGTACGGACAGCTCGACGTCCTGGCATCCTGCGCGGGCATCGAGCACTTCGACGCTCTGGAGAACATCACCCCAGCCGACTTCGACCGCGTCTTCTCCGTCAACACCCGCGGCCAGCTGTTCGCCACCCAGTACGCCGCCGCCCACATGGGCGCAGGCGGCAGGATCGTGCTCACGTCCTCCATCAGCGCCTCCCGCGCGGTGTTCCACCACACCCTGTACGCCGCGTCCAAAGCAGCCGTGGAGGCGATGGTCCTCAACCTGTCCGCCGAACTCGGCCAGCGCGACATCACCGTCAACGCCATCGCCCCCGGCGGTACCGCCACCGACATGGCCGCCGAAGTGGGCGCTCTCTACCTGCACCCCCAGTCGAGGAGCACCATGTCCCTGGACCAGTGGATCGCAGTGCACGGCGCGCTCGGCCGTCTGGCGCAACCCGAGGAGATTGCCGCCGGCTACGCCTACCTCGCCTCCGACGACGCCGCCTACATGACAGGCCGCACCCTGCCCGTCGACGGCGGCTTCTTCTGAACGAGGTGGGATGACGTTCTTAAAGGAGGTGGGATGACGCGGCCCGCGGCCTTGACGAGCGGAGGTCTTCAGGTGGCCTGTGGCTGTGTTGAACAGGTTCACGAAGGCGCTGGTCGGGTGCCCGCTCACGCACTGTCGGTGACCGGCTGAGATCGCCGCCGCCACCGACCCCGGCCGCGCGCGCCGACGACTCCTGACAGGCGATCACGCACCACCTTCGGCGCGTCGCAGCGCGTCGACGTCGAAAGGGCCAATGCCGAGCATCTGGTGGACGTGCCACTCGATGATCTCGATCGTTGCCTGACCATCGCGTGCCAGGGGATCGCTCTGCGCGATGGTTTCCGCGTCGGAACGGGAGCGTGCACGCACCACGTACAGCCCCATCGTGCCGTCCGAGCTGGGGCCGGAGATCAGCACGCTGCCCCGTTCGTGCTGGCCGCGCATCCAAGCCAGGTGCTCCTCCAGCACACGCTGCGACTCCGCCAACGGGGCCTCGCTGCGCCTACTCACCAGGTACCAGATCATGATCGCACCACCGTCCAAGGCCGCCGCTGGAATGCACTCCATCAGAACCCCCTCTCGTCCGGCACAACGACTCGCCGACCTCCGCGCGGTCAGGTCGATGACTGCGGTTCCTCTCGCTGACGTCCTGTTAGGACGGCCTTGGGAGGTCCCGAAGCCACCGTCGACTAACTTCACTGTCCAAGGACAGAAGCGGAGCACAACCACGGCGGAGCATCCCGCCGGCGAGACGGCGGATGCATCCGAGGTGGGGTGGGATGGGGTGGGGTGGGATGAGCGGGTACGGACGCCGGCAGCATCACCGTACGGTGGACCGGGTCGCGTGGGTCTTGGAGGCGGCCGCGCGGGCGCCGGGTGGGGTGACGGTGGCCGAGTTGGCGCGGACGGTCGGGGCGCCGGCGAGTTCGGTGCAGGATCTGGTCAACGGCCTTGTCGCGACGGGGTTTCTGCTGGAACAGCACCGGCGCTTCCGGCTCGGGCCCGCGCCGCACGTCCTCAACCTCATCGCCGGCCGGGTCGTCCCGCGGATCAGCCAGGCCGAGCTCGACGAACTGAGCCGCGTCGCGGGTACCCCGGTGCTGCTCACGGTGCGGGTCGGGCTCGACGCCGTGTACCTCGCGCGCGGCGGCGAGGACCACATTCCCCGCCTCGTCCCGCTCGCCGACCAGCACCTGGCCCGGCCGCTGCTGCGTACCGCCGCGGGCCGTCTGCTGCTGGCCTTCACAGACGAGGTGGAACGCCGGGGGCTGCTCGACGAGTTGGCCGGCCATGACCCCGAGGCGGTCGCCGAGTTCCGCCGCGCTCTTCCGTCGATCCGGTCGTCGCGGATCAGCCGCAGCGAGGGTCTGGCCGATCCGGAGGTCAGCGCGCTTGCGATCCCGGTCACCGATGGGCCCGTCGTCACGGGGGCCCTGGCTCTGATGCACCGGCGTCGCGGCCGCTCGGAGCGGCTGTGCCTGGACCGGGCGGCGTCCCGGCTCGTCGCGCACCTTCAGGAGAAGCGGGCGTGACCTCCGCATCGATTCACGGATATCCGTGAATCCGGGCGCTCGTGCCGTGCGGGGAACGACCATCCCGGCATGACTTCGCACACGCAGTCCACGACCAAGCAGACACCGCCGACGCCCGAGATCGTCTCCCAACTGCTGCGCACCCTCGGCGACCCCGACCCGGTTCGGGGAGCCGAGGACATCACCGTCGTCGGGGCCGATCCCCTGGTGCCCTCGGTGCACCGCCTCGCCGATGCCATGTCCGCCGCGATCGGTGTCTTCGGTCGGCAGACGGCGGCCGTCGGTGAACTGCGCGGTCACCGGCACCAGAAGGTGGAGGTGCAGGCCGGGGCAGCGATCGACCAGCTCATGGCGACGTATCACACGACGCTGTCGGGGCGCCCGATCGGTGCCTTGCTCGACGATCCGGCGCTGCTCGGCAACAACGACTTCTACCGGGCGCGCGACGGTCGTTGGATCTTCATCATCGCCACCTATCCGCACCTGCGCGACGCGGTCCACTCCGTGCTGAGGTGCGGACTCGACAAGGTGGACATCGCGCGGGCCGCGGCCGACTGGGACGCCTTCACGCTGGAGGAGGCCATCTGTGCCCGGGGCGGCGTCGCCTGTGTGGTGCGCAGCCGGGACGAGTGGCTGGCACACCCCGCGGGGCGGTATGTCGCGCAGCGCCCGGTCGTCGAGGTCGAACGCGTCGGTGACGGTCCGGTCCGGCCTCTGGAACCGATCGGTGCGGCCGACGAGGCGCTCGCGGGCCTCCGGGTACTCGATCTCACCCACGTCATCGCGGGTCCGGTATCGACGCGGCTGCTCGCCCAGTTCGGCGCCGACGTGCTGCACTTGACGCGTCCCGACCGCCCCGACCCGATCCCGATGATCGCCATGACCGGCGGCGGCAAGCGCAACGCCTACTGCGACCTGCGCGACGCCCACGACCGTGCGGCCTTCCACGACGCGCTCCAGGAAGCGGACGTCTTCGTGCACGCCTACCGGGGGCTCGCCCGACACGGGGCGTCGACCGAGGAACTCGTCCGGCGCCGCCCCGGACTCATCGCCCTCGAATACCATGCCTGGGGCTCCGAAGGCCCCTGGGGCGAACGCGGTGGGTTCGACCAACTCGCCTGCTCCGCAACCGGGTTCGCCATGGAAGAGTGGACCGACCGCCCCTCGCTGCCGCCGACGTACCTGCTCAACGACTACCTCGCCGCCTACCTCGGCGCTGCCGCCGTCGCCACGGTCCTGCGTCGACGTGCGACAGAGGGCGGCTCCTGGCGGATCCGCGTGACCCTGGCCGGAGTGTGTCACTGGGTGCAGGAACTCGGGCTGCTGGCACGGGAGGACGTACGCGGCCTTCCCCTGCCCGGGCGCACACCGCTGGCCGCACTCTCGACCACCGCGACCGACTTCGGCCCCCTCACCGAACCGGCCACACCGTTCGACTACAGCAGCCGCCCGGTCCCCCAGCCCGGCCGACGCTCCCCACTCGGGTCTGCCCCGTTCCAGTGGCTCCAGGGAGCTGTCTGAGGACGTGAGGGTGCGGGGGCTACGCAACCCCCAGACCGAGCTCAGCGATGGGACCGCGGGCGGGCCCGAGGGGGTCCGGCACGGGTGGTCAACTCTCCTGTCTGGCCGGATGCTTTCGCGGTCCGTGATGGGGCACGGGATCGCCCGCGCGCATCCTGTGGGAATGCTCGCCTGACCTGCAAGAACAGGCCGATCTCGGGTGGTGGGGAGTCGGCGCGCCCAGGCCGCGTATCCGGTTTGCGAGCCGCTGCGAAGGGGCCGATCCTGAGGGAGAGGTATGCCAACGATCGTGTGGACCGAACGCGAGGGCTGCGGAGCGTGCGGCCGCCGGAGCCGGAGCCTGAGCAGGAAGCGGGTTCCAGATGAGGCTTGTCGTCGATCTCAACCGGTGCCAGGGCTTCGCGCAGTGCGTCTTCCTCGCCCCGGACGTGTTCGCCCTGCACGGCGAGGAAGCGCTGTTGTTCTCCCCCCGTTTCGACGAGGAGCAACGCGACCGGGTGGAGAAGGCCGCGGCGGCCTGCCCGGTGCAGGCCATCCTCGTCGACTACTCCGACGAGCCGACCAGGGGCGTGACGGGGGGTGTGGAGCCCCATGTCGACTGATACGGACACCGAGGCGCGGCGCCAGGGGCGCATCGTCGTCGTCGGCGCCTCGCTGGCCGGTCTGCGTGCCGCGGAGACCCTGCGTGACCAGGGGTTCACCGGATCGCTGACCATGATCGGCGACGAGCCGTACGAACCCTACGACCGGCCGCCGCTGTCCAAGCAGGCGCTGCTCGGACGGGCGCGGCCCGAGGACACCGCGCTGCCGCGGCGGCGCGACGTCGACGCCGCCTGGCGCCTGGGCGTCGCCGCCGAGGGACTGGACCGGGACGCCAGGCAGGTACGCCTGGCGAACGGCGACACCGTTTCCTACGACCGCCTGCTGATCGCCACCGGGACCCGGGCCAGACCCTGGATCCACCCTGAAGAGGCCGCGCTGGACGGGGTGTTCGTGCTGCGCACCCGCGACGACTCAGCCTGTCTGCACCGCAAGCTGACCTCCGGGGTCTCCCGGGTGCTGGTGATCGGCGCCGGCTTCACGGGCTCCGAAGTCGCCTCCGCCTGCCGGGAGTTGGGCCTTGAGGTCACGGTTGCCGAACGCGGCCCGGCACCCCTGGTCGGCGCGCTCGGCGGGGTGATCGGCGCGGCAGCGGACCGGCTGCAACGGAGCAAGGGCGTCGATCTGCGCTGCGGGGTCAGCGTCACCGCCCTGGAGGGCGACTACGGAGGACGGCTCAGGCGCGCCCATCTGTCCGACGGCACGGCGATCGACGCGGAGGTCGCGGTCATCTCGCTCGGTGCCGTCCGGAACACGGAGTGGCTCGCCGGCTCGGGAGTGGCCGCGGGGCCCCGGGGCGTCGCGTGCGACGCCGGGTGCCGGGTGTTCGACGTCAACGGCATCGTCACCGACGACATCTACGCCGCCGGTGACGTCGCCCGCAGCCCGCACCCGTTGTTCGACTACCAGTTCCTGTCGCTGGAGCACTGGGGCAACGCGGTCGAACAGGCAGAGATCGCCGCCCACAACATGATCTGTGCGGGGACGAAGCGCATTCCGCACCTGTGGGTGCCGATGTTCTGGTCCTCCCAGTTCGGCATCAACATCAAGTCCGTGGGTGTGCCCCCGCTGGGCGACCAACTGGTCGTCACCCAGGGGTCGCTCACCGAGGAGCGGTTCGTCGCCGTGTACGGCTACCGCGGCCGGGTCATCGCCGCGGCGACCTTCGACGGAGCCAAGTGGCTGGGGTTCTACCAGGAGCAGATCGCCGCCGGCGCACCGTTCCCACCGGAGTACCGCACGGTCGACCGTCGCACCGAGACGTTGCAGCCGGTCGACCCGGACTTCCCCGACCCCCACCTGCCCACGCACGGGCCCACCGTCACACTGTCGGGCCACTCACCGAGCGAGCGGCGCGTGCAGTTCGTTCCGTCGCGTGCCTGACCACCGGCCCTGTGCCGCCCGGAGCCCCCAGGAGACACCATGACGCTCGGCACCCTCCCCGCGCAGATCACCGACTACGCCAACCGAGCCGATCCGTACCCGCTCTACGCGGAACTGCGCAGGACCCCGGTCAGGCGGGAAGGCGACGGAACATACCTGGTCAGCACCTACTACGAGGTACGGAGCCTGGCCAACGACCCACGGCTGAGCAACGACACCAGTCACCGCTCGCCCGGCTACGCCCGCATCGGGCAACCGAACGAGGAGACCGGTCTGCCGCCCAGCTTCATCTTCACCGACCCACCCCTGCACGACCGGCTGCGCGACACCATCAACCGGCCGTTCGGTCCCCCGCACAGCCCCAGGTTCCTCGACGACCTGCGCGGAGACCTGGCCAAGGTCGTCACCGAACTGCTCGACGCCTTCGAGGGCAAGGACGAGGTGGACATCGTCGAGGACTTCTCCTACCCCCTGCCCGTCACCGCCATCTGCAAGGTCCTCGGTGTGCCGCGCGAGGACGAACCGCGCTTCCACGGCTGGGCCGACGCCCTGGCGTCGTCGCTCGACCCCCAAGCCGGCGAGGACGGCCTGGAGAAGGCCCAGCGGGCACGCCAGGAGTTGGGCAGCTACCTGACCGACCTGATCGAGACCAAACGCCGCCACCCCGGCCCCGGGATGCTCAGTGCGCTCGCCCCCGAGATGACCCCGGCGGACCTGGAGGCCACGGCGGTGCTGCTCCTGGTCGCCGGCCACGAGACCACCGTCAACGCGATCACCAACACGACCCTGACCCTGCTGCGCCACCCCGACGTCCTCGCACGGTTCCAGAGGGAACCGGCCCTGGCCGTCCCGCTCATCGAGGAAGTGCTGCGGTACGAGCCCCCGGTCCAGTTCGTGCCGTGGACCACCGCACTGGCCGACATCGACGTCGCCGACACCACGATCCCCGAGGGCTCGCCGGTCTGGCTCATGCTGGCCGCGGCCAACCGCGACCCGAAACGCTTCCCGGACCCCGACCGGTTCGATCCCGACCGCAAGGACAACGAACACCTGGGTTTCTACACCGGCATCCACTACTGCTTCGGCGCCCCGCTCGCCCGTATGGAACTCCATGTGGCCGTGCCCGAACTGTTCCGCCGGGTGACGTTCTCCAGGCTGCTGGAGGACCCGCCGCCCTACCGCGCCAACGCGGTGCTGCGCGGCCCCCGTCACCTCCCCGTGGCGATCGAGGGCCTCACGGCCTGAGCGTGGGAGGGCCGCGATGGTGACGAGCCGTGTTGGTCCCTCCGAGGCACCGGCCAGCGCCGGCCCGGAACCCTTCCACTTCACCAAGTTCCTTGTGGACTTTTCACGCACGGGGACTCGGGCGCGAATGGCCCACCCGAAAGGCCGCGAAGTGCACCCGTTCCCTGGACCACCCGACGTCTAGGCTCTGCGGCATGACGAAACAGGCGTCACCGGTGCGGTGCCGCACGCAGCGTCCCGCCCCCTCCCCCGCGAGGAACCCTTCATGCGAGCCATCACCGTCCACGACCGCGACGCCGGCATCCGTGGTCTGACCCTCACCGACCTGCCGCATCCGCACGCGGCCGAGAACGACGTGATCGTGCGCGTGCACGCCGCCGGGTTCACCCCCGGTGAGCTGGACTGGCCCGGCACCTGGACCGACCGGTCCGGCCGGGACCGCACACCCAGCGTGCCTGGCCACGAGCTGTCCGGCGTCGTGACGGAACTGGGCTACGGCACCACCGGGTTGAGCGTCGGCCAACGCGTCTTCGGCCTCGCCGACTGGGCGCGCAACGGCTCGCTCGCCGAATACGTCGCCATCGAGGCCCGCAACCTCGCCCCCCTGCCAGCCGACATCGACCACGTCACGGCCGCGGCCCTGCCCGTCTCCGGGCTCACCGCCTGGCAGGGCCTGTTCGATCACGCCCACCTGACCACCGGCCAGACCGCACTGGTCCACGGCTCCGCGGGCGGCGTCGGCTCCCTCGCCGTCCAACTGGCCCGCGAAGCCGGCGCCCGCGTGATCGGCACCGGCCGCGCGGACGACCGTACGACCGCTCTCGGTCTCGGCGCGGACACCTTCGTCGACCTGCAAGCCGAACGCCTCGAAGACATCGGCGACGTCGACGTCGTCTTCGACGTCATCGGCGGCGACGTCCTCGACCGGTCCACCGCCCTGCTCCGTCCCGGCGGCACGCTCGTCACCATCGCCCACCCCGTCACCGTCCACCCCGAGGACGGACGCGCGATCTTCTTCGTCGTCGAACCCGACCGCACCCGCCTCGCCGACCTCGCCGCCCGCGTACGCGAAGGACGCCTCAAGCCGATCCTCGGCGCCGTCCGTCCCCTGGCAGAGGCCGTCGACGCCTTCGCCCCCGACAAGCGCACCCCCGGCAAGACGATCATCCGCGTCGCAGACCACCAGTAGTCCCGAAGACCCGCACAACCCACGCCAAGCGAGGAACCATGACCGAGCACAGCCGCGTCAACATCGGCAAGCAGCACCCGGCCAGTTACCAGGCCCTGCTCGCCCTGTCGACCACCGCCGAGGAAAGTGCGGCCGCCGCCGGCCTGGACCCACTCCTGGTCGAGCTGATCAAGATCCGCGTCTCCCAGATCAACGGCTGCGCCTTCTGCCTGCGCATGCACACCCGCGACTCGCTCAAGAAGGGCGAGAACTCCGACCGCCTCGCCGTCCTGCCCGCCTGGGCCGAGGCCGACTACTTCACCGCCACGGAACGCGCCGCCCTTCGCCTGGCCGAGTCCATCACCCGCGTCTCCGACGGACACGTCCCCGACGCCGACTACGCGGCCGCGACCGAAGTACTCACCGACGAGCAGCTCTCCGCGGTCGCGTGGCTGACCAACGTGATGAACGCCTTCAACCGCGTCGCCATCACCAGCCGATACCCCGTCACGGGCAACTGAAGAAGCGTCCCGTCACGGTTGCCCGTTCGCCGGCACCGATGGTGGATCGTCGCCGCCATCGTCCCGGTGCCGAGCGGTATGGGACGGGCCGCCGTCAGCCGTCGCATACGACGCCGACGCGGGCGAGCACTGCGGCGGCGCCGTCCTCCGCGGCGATGCGGCGCGCGAGGTCGACCGCGCGCTGCCGGAGGGCCGGCTCGGTCACACAGGCAGTGATCGCCGCCCCGAGGGCTTCGGCGGTGAGCTCATGGAACGGCAGCGGTCGGGCGGCGACTCCGAGCTGGTGCAGTCGGGCTGCCCAGAACGGCTGGTCGGCCATGACGGGTACCGGCACGGCGGGTACTCCGGCGCTCAATCCAGCCGCGGTGGTGCCCGCCCCGGCATGGTGGACAACGGCGGCGGTGCGAGGGAACAACCAGTCGTGCGGGAGGTCGCCGATCGCCAGGATGTCGTCCCCGACTGCGCCCAGTCCGGCCCACCCCGCCTGCACCACCGCGCGCATCCCCGTCCGGGCGACCGCCGCCATCACCAGCTCCCCCAGCCGTTCCCCCTGGCCCGGCGCCATGCAGCCGAACCCGATGAACACCGGGGGTGGACCGGCCTGGAGGAAATCGACAAGCTCGGCCGGGGGCCGCCAACCGTGTGGCCGGGCCGGCCACCAGTAACCCGCGACCTCGACCTGGGACGGCCAGTCCGCCGGGCGCGGGACCACCAGCGGGCTGAAGCCGTGGAAGACCGGCCGGCCGCCCGCGCCCGACCGCGACGACGCCGCGGGCAGCCCGAGCCGGGTACGCATCCGCGCCAGGGCCCCTTCCTGGAGTACACGGGCGGCTGAGCCGTGCCGGGCAGCGGTCGCCGTGGACGCTAATGGCTCCTGCGCGGGGGAGGTTCAACCAGCTGTGACACACGACACGCACGGCGGGACCACGGTCGGCATCGGCGAACTGGCCGCGCGCACCGGGCTGCCGGTGAAGACCATCCGCTACTACTCGGACATCGGACTGCTGCCCGAGAGCGGACGCAGCCCCGGCGGCCACCGCAGGTACGCCACAGACACGCTGCCCCGCCTCCGGCTGATCCAGCACCTACGCGCCCTCGGCACCCCGATCGCCGCAATCGCCGCGGTGACGACCGGGCAACGACCCCTCGCCGATCTCGTCACCCACGAACTGGACACCGTCCAGGCGCAGATGCACGAGCTGACCTGGCGCCAGGGAGCGCTGCAAGCCTTGGACGACTGCCCCGGACCGCAACAGCCGCGCCGCCTAGCACTGCTCGCCGGCGTGGGCAGGCTCGATGAGGCCCACGACCACCTGATGCGCTACTGGCACTGGGCGCTCCCCACCGGCCTGCCGCAACGCCTGGCCCAGGTCGTCATCGAAGGCGCCGTGCCCACACCGCCGACCACCCCGACCACCCCGACTGTCCTCGCCTACGCCGAACTCCACGCCCTGACCACCGCAGAAGACCGGCGCCGACAACCACAGAGCCACCAGGTCGGCGACGTGGCGTCGTTCTACGCCGGCATCTTGGACGCCTGCACGCTCGCAACCGAGGCACTTGACTCCGGCTGCCCAACCAAGCACGCGGAAGCGCTCGACCACTTCGTACGCACCTACGCCCGCATCGGCGGCCACGACGACGGCCCGGCGTTCCGCGCACATCTACGCACCCAGTTCCGCCACGGAACGCGCCCCGACTCGTTCCCGCTGCGGTACTGGCAACACGCCCTCAGCGCCATCGGCGGCACCCCACCGCGGCCGGCTCGGCGGCCGTCGGAGACGTCTCATCGGGACATGGTGATACTGGCCTCGGCGATCGACGGGCTGGCTGTGAGCGCGTCGATGATCTGCTGCTGAGAGGTTCGCGTGCGGTTGTCCATGGCGGCTCGGGCCGCGACCGGATCGCGGTCGCGCACCGCTTCCCAGACCGCGCGTCGTTGATGCGCGGCCGGTGTCGAGTACGGAAGCGATCCCAAGGTGATCCGCAGAACTCGTTCCAGCTCGTCGAAGACCTGGATGACCGACCGGGCCAGCCTGTCGTTGCCGCAGTTGTCGGCGATGATCGCATCGAACTCCAGAGTGGCGCGGAGGAACGCCTCGATGCTCTCCGTATCGCCTAGCTCGTAGGACTGGCCGAGCAGTTCCTCCATGCGGGCGAGATCGTCCTGCGGGCAGCCGCGCTCTGCCGCGAGGGCAGCGGCCTCCGTCTCCAGAAGCCGACGGAAGGCGCACAGATCCCGTGCCCCCTTCAAGGTCACAGGCAGGATCCGGTATCCCGAGCGGGGAAGCACATCGACCAGTCCATCGCGTTGCAGCCGGGTCAGAGCTTCTCGCACCGGCATGGTGCCGGCGTCGGTCAACCTTGTCAGATCCGTCTTGGTGACATGGGCACCAGGCGCCAGGTCAAGCTCGATGATCCGCCGCTTGATCGCGAGATATGCGCGCTCAGTGGCGCTCAGGCCGGGATGGTCCGTGCTGAGGATGGCGGGCAGATACTTCACGCATCCATCCTAGGACTTGATATCCCAGTCAGAAGTTCTCGGATCTTAGTGGTGGGTGTAGGCGCTGGATCCGACAGATGGCTGTCCGGGGAGACCATGGTCCGCAGATGGCGTCCGACGCCGTAAATGGGGGCCAGGGCAAACGATCAGTTCGCCGTTGCCGTCAGCTGCATCACGAAGGTGTCTGCGACCTGCGCAACCCACTCCGGATTCTCAAGCGGCGGGTAATGCCCGATGTCGGGCACCCTCAGCAGCTGCGCCGCCGGGCCCATCTCGGCGACCGTGTCATCGACCAACTCGTCCTGCACGAAGAAATCGTCGGTGCCCTGCACGAGCAGGACCGGGCACCGCACATCGCCGAGTCGGCCGCGCAGATCGTGGGAAGCCCACGCCTGACCGTCGAGCTGACCGGCCTGCTGAGAGGTGCTGCGCTGAAGCCACCTCAGCTCGGTTTCCTGCTCGACCGTCAGCTTCTTGCTCGCCGAGGTCACCGCCGCATACTCAAGGTGATCCGTCCAGCCGGCATCGGGCGCGCTCGTCCGACCTGCCAGCAACGCGGCGGCCTCGGCCGACAGTGGTGTCCACGATGCCGCTTGCATCGCGACGACACCTCGATAGCCCGCTCCGTGGTGAGCGGCAAGGTCCAGCGCCGTCAGGCCCCCGACAGAGGCACCGAGCACGAAGGGCGAGACTCCAGGCAGCACCGTGCGCACGAACGCGTGCACGAACTCGGCGTGGTCGTGAATGGAACTCCCTGGCTGCCACTGTGCCGGGTAGGAACGGCAGTGCCCGGGAAGATCGGGCGCGATCGCGCGATATCCGCGTTCAGCGAGCAACGGCAGAAGGTGCCGGTAGATCCGAGAGTCCGTGGCCCCCGGGTGGATGCACACGATCGGGATGCCTTCGCCGGCCTCGTCGAAGTAGGTGCGTGCACCGTTGACCGCGACATAGCGACCCGTGATCGGTTCGAAGACCGTCATCGCTCAACTCCTTGCTGATCGCGTACAGAGATTTTTTCAGCCCATGACAGGGGCTCTCTGTCAGCATTAAGACATGTGAGATCTCTATAGTGCAAACTGAGATCTTACATCCTTCCGCCACTGCACCATCACAGCAACAGGTCTGGCTCAACGTCAGGCAATCCTCCGGACGCTGCCCGTTCTCCCAGGCCGTCTGCAGCAGTGCCTGCATCATGACTGTGTCGATGACTGGGCGCGGGTTGAGAAGACCTCATCGAGCAGGAGACGGTGGGTGTCGGGTACGACTGGAGCGAATCCCTCACCAACCCCAGCTGCGACCCAGCCGACCAGCACGCCCGAACTGGCTCGGCGATGGGGAGTCACTCCCGTTGGGTTGCCTGATCGCTGGATCTTCGTCAGTGGCGCGTGTAGGGGGCCACGAGCGTCGCCGAGGCGAAGGCTCGCCGCTTGATCTCCTGCAGGGTCTGGGCAGGTGGTGTGCTGCCGTCGAAGGAGGTGGGCATCGGTTCGTGGAGCGCGTACAGCGTCAGCTCGTACCTGTGGGTGCTGCCGTGGGGTGGGCATGGCCCGTCGTAGGTGGCCTCCCCGAAGTCGTTGAGTGCCTCACGGGCGCCCGGGAGAAGGTGGTGGGCGCTGATTCCGTGGGCGCTTGGGGGGATTCCGAGTTGGAGCCAGTGAATCTTGTGGACATCGAGGTCGACCATGGTCAGGGCGAGTTCCCGTGTTCCGGTCGGTACGTTCGCGAAGTTCAGACCTGGCGAGTAATCCCTTGGATCGTCGCAGGTCATGAGCGAGGTGAACGCTCCGGTGCGGTCGAATCCCCGTCCCCGGGTGAGGGTGAGGGGGCCGGTGGGCGCAGTAGTGGTGCGCGTGGTGGCCGTGGAGGACGTGCGTGTGTTGGGGGCGGGCTCTGACGTGCCGGCGCAGGAAGCGCAGGCCAGCAGTGCCGCCGTGGCCGCGACGGTTGCCAGGGGTGGGTGTCCTCGCATGCGGCCCACTGTAGAGAGGCGGGTGCGCAAGATGCGTCATCCACGCTGAGCCGCCTCGGCGGCGTACGTGTGGCGGTCCCCGAGCCACGGCGGGGACCGGCCTTACTCGGCTCCTTGCGGTGGGTGCTGCTGCCCGGCGTCGCGGATGGCGCGGGCGGCGTTGATGAGTCCGATGTGGCTGAAGGCTTGGGGATAGTTGCCGAGGGCTTCCCCCGTGGCGGGGTCCGCCTCCTCGGCAAGCAGGCCGACGTCGTTGGCGTGCGCGAGTGCGGCCTGGAACACCTGCCGTGCCCGGACGACATGGCCGGTCAGGGCGAGGGCGTGGGCGAACCAGAAGGTGCAGAGCAGGAAGGCTCCTTCCGCTTCGTCGATCTCGTCGCCGAGGTAGCGGCGGACAAGGCCGTTGCGGTCGGTGAGCTGGGTCGCGATGGCGAGCACGGTGGACTGGACGCGAGGGTCCTGCGGAGGCAGGAAGCCGACGATGGGCAGCATCAGCGCCGAGGCGTCCAGTTCGTCGCTGTCGAACGCCTGGGTGAAGGCGCCCGTACGCGGGCTCCAGCCGCGCTCTTCGATGGCTTGGCGGACGTTGTCCCGCTCGTGGCGCCAGTGGGGCACGCGTTCGTGTGCCTGGAGGGCGGAGGCCATGGAGATGGCGCGGTCCAGGGCGACCCAGCACATCAGTTTCGAGTGCAGGAAGTGCCTGCTTGGTCCGCGTCGCTCCCAGATGCCCTGGTCGGGCTCGGTCCAGCGACGGGCGGCGGTGTCGGCCGCCTGGACCAGGAAGGCGCTGGTGGGCGGGTCCAGGCGCTCCCCGGGCGGGAGGCACTCGTGGGCGGCGTCGAGGAGTTCGCCGTAGACGTCGAGTTGGCGTTGGCGCCAGGCGTCGTTGCCGATCCGAACGGGGCCACTGTTGCGCCAGCCGGTGAGGTGCGGCAGGAGCCGTTCGCTCAGATCGCGTTCGCCGCCGATGCCGTACATGATCTGCAGGTCGACGCCGCGGTCGAGTTGGGTTGCCGCGGCCCGGGCGAGGAAGTCGAAGAACCGGTTCTTCTCCTTCTCGCAGGCGGCTGTGGCGAGCGCTTGCAGGGTGAAGCTCGCGTCGCGGACCCAGGTGTAGCGGTAGTCCCAGTTGCGCATCCCGCCCGCCTTCTCGGGCAGGGAGGTGGTGGCCGCGGCGACGATGGCGCCGGTGGGAGCGAAGGTCAGGGCGCGCAGCACGCGTCCGCTGTGGCCCACCTCGTCCTGCCAGGGGCCGACGTAGCCGCGGTGGAGCTTCGACCAGGAGCGCCAACCTTCGACGGTGTCGGCCATGCGGTGCCTGATCCGCCCCGGCCGCCAGCCCACCGACTGCCGTTCCCACGCCGGCACGACGTGGAGGGCGAATCCGAGGCGGTGCCCGGCCGAGAGCGGGATTCGGCCGTGCGCTGTGGAGCCGCTCGCCCGCAGGTCTACGGGGCTCGACAGCAGCAGAACGTGGGCGCCCCCGTACGCCGCGAGCCCGCCCCGCACGGCTGACAGGAGGGGGTGGACGAGTCCGAACTCCGGGCGCGGCGCGTAGGCGACCTCGATGTCCACCCGCCCTTCGGTGCAGGTGATCTGCCGCAGGAGCGTTCCGGGGGATGCGGTGCCGAGCGCGTGTCCGCGTTCGCGCCGTCCCAGGGCAAGGGCGTCCCGCAGGACCGCCGTGCCCCCGGGCGTGCGGAAGACCGTCTCCAGAACGAGGGTGTCCTTGAGGTATCGGCGGCTGGTGTCGAGCGGGCCGGTAGGGCAGATGGACCAGTGGCCGGCGTCCTCGTCGAGGAGCCGGGCGAAGATCGCCGGACTGTCGAACCGGGGCAGGCACAGCCAGTCCACCGACCCGTCGGAGGTCACCAGCGCGGCCGAGCGGCAGTCGGACAGCAGGGCGTGGTCACCGATCGGCCGGTTACTCATGCGTCGCAGCCCGTCGGCCTCGGGCCGGATGAGTCCCGGCCGGGACGAGGTGGGCAGTTGCCTGGGCCGCAGGTCTCCCCAGGTGCCTGACGGGTGTGATGGATCCCGGCCTCCCTGAACAGCTGATTCGCCTCCAGGCAATCAGCACGATCGACGCATCGCACCCGCCGGTTGCCGACAGTTGCCCCGACCGGGTGGCACGGCCGGGTGCTGCCGCGCCCCGCGCTGGGCGGTCGGTCGGCATCCGCCGTGTCTCCCCGCTGCCGCGTGGCGCGGCGGCCCGGCTTCATCAGCGAGGTCCCGAGGTCGAGTCCCGGCGGCCGAGGACGAGGAAGCGTCTGTGGCCGTATCCCCATTGGTCGGTGACGCTGAGGGCAAGGCCCTCGGCGATCCTGTGGAGCGCTGGTGCTCCCAGCCGTGCCCAGGGAAACGGCGGGCCCTCCCGGCCATGGAGGTCTTCGAACCGGGCGGTGCAGCGCTCGTCGACCTCGTCGGGGTCGACCTCGACGAGGAGAAGCCCCGTCGGGGCGGTGAGTTGGATACAGCGGGCCAGCAGGGCGCGCGGGTCGCCGCCGATGCCGATGTTGCCGTCGATGAGCAGGGCGGTCTGCCAGCCTCCCTCGGCCGGCAGCCGGTCGAACACCGATCGGCACAGAGCGATTCCGCCGCGGGCGACGGCATGGGCCGCCGCGCGCGGGGTGACGTCGACACCGAGCGCGAAGACTCCGCGACTCAGGAGCGCCCTGCACAACCGGCCCGGTCCGCAGCCGACGTCGAGAACGGGGCCGACGCAGCGGCTGAGCACCGATTCGTCGGCCTCGGTGGGATGCGCGTACCAGCGATGCACCGGCATCCGGATCCGGCACCCGCCTGCCAGCCGCAGGTACACCGGTCCGCGGCCGGCTCGAAGGGCGAGCGCGTAAGGGTCTCCGTTGGCGCAGGGCGAGTCGTCCTCGTCGGTCGTCACGGCGCAGCGTCGTGACCCGGTGCAGGTCGTTCCTCGTCGGCGCGGGCGGCCCGCCGGACGCGGCGGAGCTTGACGGCGAAGGCCACCGCGGAGGCGGCGAAGAGCACGGCGGTGATGGCCAGCCACCGGCCGAGGTAGACGTCCATGGACAACCTGGTGGCACCCGGGTAGGGGGTCGACAAGGCAAAGATGAGGGGGAACCAGACGAGCAGGAGCACACCGGAGAGAAAGCCGGGCACACGCAGGTAGTTGATCCACGGTGGTTGTGGCATCTGGGTGGCGCGATGCCGCAGGACAGCGTGTGCCGACAGGTCGGCGAGCGAGTACAGGGGCAGCAGGACCAGGTCGTGGAGGATCGCCGCGCCGACGAACCAGATCGCCACCTCAAGTGGGCGGACGGCGAACAGGCGCACCATGGCGTAGCCGGTGATGGCGAACGAGGCGATCAGGACGAGAAGGTGGAGGGGGCTGGAGCCGTACCAGCGGACGAAGCGCGCCATGGTCAGGTCCTGAAGGTGAGCCGGTGCACCCACTTGGTGTTGTTCACGCCGGGGTTGGCCGGGACGATGACACGGGCCGGGAAGCCGTGGTCGAGCGAGAGGTCCGCGCCGTTGACGCGGAGGGCGAGTAGCGATCGAGGGTCGTGGATCTGGTTGCCCCTCAGTACCACCGAGCTGTAGGGGCCGGGTGGTTGGACGGATTGCACCAGGACGCTCCCGGCGTCGGGGAGGCCCGCCAGGGCGGCGAGGTCGGCCAGTCGAAGGCCGCTCCACTGCTGGTTGGGGGTGGACCATCCTTCCACGCAGGCGATCGGCAGTGCGGCGGCATGCTGGGGCATCGCGAGGAGTTGTGCGCGGGTGAGGACGAGCGTCGGACCGGGGCCGTGGATCTCCAGCCGCCAGGCGGGGCCGACGTGCGCGGGGGTGACGCCGACGGAAGCTGCTGTCTTGTTGATCTGGAAGCCGTTCGGGCCGCTGCCCGGAGCGCGGTTGTGCGGCGCGAGGAGGGCGGTGCCGCGCACCCAGCCGCCGATGCTCTGTCCTGCGGTGACCACGAGGAGGAGCAGCGATCCGCCCCCCACCATGGCGAGCGCGCCGCGCCGGGTCATCGTCGGCGGTGCGGGAGCGGTCGGGACCAGGCCGTCGGGGTCGGGGGGTTCGGGCCGGGTGTGGGCGAGGTCGGTGCGCAGTTCCGCGGCCAGGCTGCGGGAGCGCAGGGCGCGGGTCATCCGGCCGAGTCTGAGGCTCACATGGACGACGAAGGCGGCGATGAACACCCAGGCTCCGTAGAAGTGCAGGGTGTAGAAGGAGCCGGGAAAGACGTAGAAGAGCTGGATGTTGGCGATGCCGGTGACGAATTCGAAGATCACCCCGCCGACCAGCAGGAGCAGGGACAACCGCTCCAGTGCGTGAGCGACGGAGCGGACCGGCAGCCACTCGAACAGCTTCGGGATCACTGACCACAACTTGGCCAGCAGTACGGGCAAGAGGACCACGCCGAGCGTCACGTGCACGCCCTGGGTCAACCGGTACAGCCAGTAAGGATGAGTGGGCCAGTCGAAGAGGTAGAAGCCAAACAGGCCCTTGTCCGGGGTCTGGTCGTTGATGCGGTCGAGTCCCGGGTTGTAGGCGGCGTAGGAGAGCATCCCGGTGACGAAGATCAGTGGAATGCCGATCAGCAGCACCAGGCCGAACACGGACGTCAGCCAGGGTCCGCGGAGGGGACTGCGCCAGAAGCCGGGGCGGAACGGCCCCGGGGGCGGAGGAGTCTGCTCGACCCGCCGCACGAGGGCTCGGGCACGAGCGGCCCCCGTGGCGCCCCACGCCGCCACGGCAGCGCGGACGCGTTCAAGACGCCCCTGCGCATGCCCGTCGTCCGATCTCGGGTCCTGTGGCCCACCCGAGCCCGGGGCCGGCGGCCGTCCGCCACTGCCCATCGGTCGCCTCCTCTGTCCCGGGCCGACTCTCGAAAGGGGTGGATCGAACCCCACCGCGCCATCGGTGCCCATGAAGTCGTCAGCGACAAAATGGCACAGATCGTGCCGGCTTTCCGAATCTGGCGTGCATGCGAGTGTCCGTCACCCGACCGCACCACCCACCGGATCGCGTACACCACCATCAGGTGGACTCGGACCGGAGGTTGGAGCTGGGCCAGGACGTACATGAGCTACGTGTCCAGCTGCCGCGTCGTCCGTCAGTCGCTCGCCGCCCGCGTAACGGGAACCGGCGCCGGTGGGTGCTCTCCCCCGCCAGGTGCGGATGCCGGGACACGACCTCGTGGGAGGCCAGGACCGCAGGCAGCACGTGCTCAGTTCCCACCGAGTCACTGCCGAGGCGGCGTGCCACCCTGCCCGTAGGTCTCCCTCCTTACCCACCAGACGGGCCGCTCTTGTGGCAGGCGGCGACTGGGCTTCAGCGTTCCTCTGGGATGGCGTCGCCGTACATCGGCAGGCCGCTCGCGGACTGCTCGCGTGAGACTTCGTCCTCGATCACGTCCCAGTGTTCCGCCAGGACGCCGTCCTCGACGCGGAGGAAGTCGACGGCGATCCACGGGGCGGGTTGGCCGTGTCCCGTGAAGCGCCCGCGCACCATGACCGTGTCCCCTTCCGCCATGATCAGCTCCCACTCGTGCTTCAGCTCGGCCGGGAGGCTTTTGACCAGGTTGAACAGGCCGTCGCGGCCGGGAGGGATGTGGGCGCTGTGTTGGATGTAGTCGGGGGACCAGAAGCGTTCTGCGGCGGGGTAGTCCCGCTGGTTGAACAGGGTGTCGAACGCCTCGCGGACAAGGGCCTTGTTCTGGTCCTCGGTGGTGCTCATGGTGGGTCACCTGCTGTTCGATGCTGGGAGGGTCGGTAGGGAGGCCGGGGTGTCGGTGGGTGCCGGGCCCAGCGTGGCGGGCGGTGTTGGGGAACCACTGCGGGTTGGCGAAGTACAGCACGAGGCGTCCGCGCACACCGGCAGCGGCGGGGCGCTCGTGTGGTTCGCCGACGCGGGAGGCCGGCGGCGGGTCACCGGCACGGAGAGGCAGTTCGCCGTTCTCCGCCTGGCGGGCGCGCCAGGCGCGCGCCCGGGATCGGGCAGATCGACCTCCTGGACCATGGAGGCGTTCGACTCGGTTGATCAGGACGGTGTTCCGGCGAGATTCATCAGGTACCCCTTGGGGTTTCAGACTGCGGCCAGGGCCGGGTAGTCGGTGTAGCCGCGGGCGCCGGAGGCGTAGACGGTGGTCCAGTCGACGTCGGCGAGTGGGGCTCCGGTGGCGAGCCGGGCGGGCAGGTCGGGGTTGGCGATGAACGGGCGACCGAAGGCCACCACGTCGGCGAGCCCCGCTTCGACCAGGTGGGCGGCCCGTTCGGCGTCCAGTTCGACGTTGGCGATGAGTGTGCCGTCGAACAGTGGCCGGATGTGGGCGAACATGCCGTCGCTGTCCAGTCCGTCGAGCGGGGTCGCGGTCAGGTCGTGCGTGGCGCCCATCACCAGCAGGTGCGACAGGCCGTTCAGGCGGGAGATGACGTACTCGGCGGATGGCAGGGTCTCGTCGTTGGCCTCGAAGGGGCCGGTCTCGTGCATCGGGCCGAGCTTGACGCCGGTCCGTTCCGGGCCGACCGCCGTGGCCACCGCGTCGGCGATCTCCAGGGTCAGCCGGGCCCGGTTCTCGATGGAACCTCCGTAGGCGTCGGTGCGCTGGTTGGTGGCCTTGTTGAGGAACTGGGCCGGGAGATAGAGGAAGTTGGCGAGGATCTGGACGCCGTCGAACCCGGCAGTGAGGGCGTTGCGGGCGGCGGTGGCGTAGTCGGCGATGGTCTGACGGATCTCCGCCGTCGTCATCGCTCGCGGCGTGACCGTGGGCTTGCGGCCGCTCGGGGTGACGCTTCGCTGCTGCGGGTTGATCGCTGAGGCCGAGAGCGGGAGCGCTCCCCCGCGCAGGTCGGGGTGGGAGAGGGCTCCGGTGTGCCAGAGCTGGGCGATCATCCGGCCGCCCGCGGAGTGGACTGCCTCGGTCACCTGCTGCCAGCCACGGATCTGCTCGGGGCTCCACAGGCCGGGGGTGTCGGCCCAGCCGAAGCCGTCCGGGCTGATCGCGGTCGCCTCGCCGACGATGAGGCCGGCGGATGCCCGCTGGGCGTAGTACTCGGCCTGTAGTGCGGTCGGCACGTGGCCGGGGTTGTCGGCGCGCATGCGGGTCAGCGGTGCCATCGCGATGCGGTTGGGCAGTTCCAGGTCGCCCATCCGGACCGGCGTGAACAGCGGCGCGACGTTCATGGTGTGCTCCTCTCACCCATTCACAATGTTGCTCGACATCGTTTTATGCCCCGATCCGCGGCCGTGTCAATGTCAAGCGACATCGTGTACCGTGAATGAGTCGGAAGGAGAGGTGCCAGGCATGGGCGTGTCGCGACAAAAGGCAGCACAGAACCACGAGGCGATCGTGGCCGCGGCCGAGACCCTGTTCCGCCAGCGCGGAACGGAAGCCGTCGGCCTGGTGGAGCTGATGGCGACGGCCGGGATGACCCGAGGCGGCTTCTACAACCACTTCGCTTCCAAGGGAGCGTTGGTGGACGAAGTGATCGCCAAGGCCATGACGAATGCGCTGGCCAACCTCGGTGCGGCCCTGGACGCGTCCCGCGAGGGCGGGGACGACCCGCTGGACGCCCAGATCGACTGGTACCTGTCACCCGAGCACCGCGCCGACGTCGACCACGGCTGCCCCAACGCGGGCTTCCTCGGCGACGCCCCCCGCCTCGACGACGCAGCCCGCGCCCGCTACACCACCGGCCTGACCGCCAACCTGCACCGCTTCAGCCAGGCCGTCCAGGAGGCCACCGGCCTGGACGAAGAACAAGCCTGGTCACATGCCCTCGCCCTCTTCAGTCAGATGGCCGGCGCGCTCCTGCTGTCCCGCGCGGTCGCCTCCACCGACCCGGAACTGTCCGACCAGGTGCTGACCGCCGCCCGCCAGGACCTCCACACCCGAGCCCACCACAGCTGAGAGTCGGTCCGCTCGGGCCGGGCACTGGACGAGCCCCGGCCGACCGTGAGGTCAGGACCCGTCCCAGGCCCGGGAGGACGTGCGGCAGTTCCGCGACTCGTACCTTCACCGCCGCCGCCCGCGCGCCAACTGCCCAGCGTCGCGGTGCGGGCCGTCGGAGGCGGCCGGAAGGGTGTAGAGGTGGCCGGCCAGGGCGGACGGTCAATCCAGGTCGCCATCGCCCGGTGATCGCCAGAGAAGCCGGTGAGTCGGGACCGCTATGCCTGGTGGGCCTCGGCGATCTGGCCGACCAGGACGGCGAACGGCATGTCGAGGGCGGCGTAGACGGCGCCGGCCTCGGGTGCCGCGTTGTCGGCCAGCGCCTCGACCATGAGGGTGGCGTAGTCGCTGACGATGACGCCCGCCTGTTGCATACGTGCCAGTCCCGCCTGGCGCTTGGTCTGGCTGAAGGTTCCGGAGGCGTCCACGGCGACGTAGGTGTCGTATCCGGCGGCCGTGGCCGAGTACGCGGGCAGGGCCGCACAGACTTCGAGCGACACCCCGGCGAAGATGAGCTTCTGTCGGCCGGTCGCCTCGATGGCCTCGCGGACGCGGTCGTCGTGCCAGGCGTTGACCGTGCTGCGGTCGATGATCTTCAGGCCGGCGGGCAGCGCCTCGACCAGCTCAGGGGCGGTCGGCCCCCACATGCTGCCGGCCACGGTGGTGGTCACGACCAGCGGGATGCCCAGGACCGTCGCCGCCTTGGCCAGCGCCACCACGTTGTGCTTGAGCTCGCCGACGGTGATGTCACGGACGCCGGACAACAGACCGACCTGGTGGTCGACGAGGACCACGGCGGCGTTCTCCCGCGTGAGGGATTCCAGGAACTTGTTGCGCCCGCTCATGTCGCACTCCCCAGCTGGGTTGAGCCACAGCTCATTGGTCGCTAATCTTGATAGTCATCATTAGTGACTACTTCACGTTATGCCTCGGCCCGAGGGAGCGCAAGCCCCTGACGTGGGGAGTGCCCGAGGGCGGGCCGGCACCGTCCCAGCCGTCCTCAGGGACACCTGAATCCGCAGGTCACATTCTGTGTGGCGGCGGGCGACCATCGAGACGGGAGCTGCGTTGGCCAGGAACCAGACCGCGGAACCGGACCTCGGCGTACTTGCCGCGCAGGTCCTCTTCTCCGTTCAAAAGGAGCTGTTCGTCGCGCTCGCCGAGCAGGGCTTCGACGACATCCAGCCGCGCGCCGGCGCCGTTCTCGCCCACCTGCGTGCCGGCGGTATCCGGGCCAGCGAACTCGCCCGCGCTTCGGGGCGGCACAAACAGGTCATCGGCTCCCTCGTCGACGATCTGGAACGGCTGGGCTACGTCGAACGCAAACCCGACCCCGCCGACCGCCGCGCCAAACTGATCTGCCCCACTGATCGTGGGCTGCTCCAGATGGAGACCGCAGCCGCCATCATGCGCACGATCGAGGAACGTCACGCCAAGGCGCTGGGCAGGCCGGAGTACGCCGCCTTCAAGTCGGCTCTCCGCTGTGTCGCCGACCTCCAACGCAAGTCTGCAACGTGAGCGCGTGAACACCGGCCCGAGGTGCGGCCGCACATGCCGGGCCCGGGTGCGACCGCTCGTGATCGAGGTGGGCACCCCGGAGAGGGCGGAGCGGCGGGATCGGCGGTCAGGTCGCCTGGTTGGCCGTGTGGCCCATAGGGGGCAACGAGCTGATGGGCCTCACCGCTGACGACGAAGGTGCGCGCCTGTCCGGCAGGCGCGCGCCTTCGCAAGGGTTCCTCGCTCCCGGCCTCCTTCCGACCGCGGCAAAGGAAAGTGTCACCAGGGCAGCGGGCCTTCTTCGTTGAAGAACCCACCGCTGGGGCCGTCCGGCGGCGGCGTTGCCAGGTCGACCACCACCCGCGCGCCTTCCGCCGCAGTACGGGGACCGGTATGGCCGTTGAGAGAGGACCTCATGCGGTGCCCCGGTCCCGGTGAGGACCCGTAGGGGCCGCCCGGTCGGCGGGCCTGCCTCACGGATCCGGGGCGGTGTCCGTTGCGAGGGCCGCGGCGCGCAGAGCGGCCGCGAGACGGCGGACCGGTTCGGGTGGCGTTCCGGGAAGCCGGGCCAGGAGCAGGCGTCGGGTCTCTTGTGGGCCGCCGCGCACCGGCAGGATTCGGACCCCGGGTGGGGCGGCGGGGGCGAGTGCGCAGGGCACGGTGGTCAGTGCGCAGCCGGCGGCGACGAGATGCAGTTTCGCCAGCCAGTCCCGGGCGGTGTGCGCGATCTCGGGTCGTTCGTCCAGGCCCGGCCACACCCCCATGAGCCGGTCCGCGCCGGATGCCGAACCGGCGATCCACCGCTGTCCGCGCAGATCGGCCGCGTCGACGAAGTCCCCGCGGGCCAGCGGGTGCGCCGCGGGCACGGCCAGGCACAGGGCGCGTTCGGTGAGTGTCTGCACCGCCAAGGGTGGTGACTCGGTGTCCGGTGCGCGAAACGGCGGCGCCGACGACAGCAGGGCGAGATCGATGCTGCCCGCCCGCAGGGCGCGCACCAGAGCCGGGGTGCCGCCCTCGCGGCTGACGACGCGCACGCCCGGATCGCTGCGCCGCAGCGCGGCAACGGCGTGCGGCACCAAGGTCGTCCCGGCTGTGGGCACCCACCCCAGGCGCACGGTGCCGCCCTCCACCGGCAGGCCGGACAGCTCGCGGGCGGTCTCGGCGATCTCGTCGAGCACGACGGTCGCGCGGCGCAGGACGACGCGCCCCGCCGAGGTGAGCCGTACGCCCTCGCGCCGCCGCTCCAGCAGTTCCGCGCCCGCCGCCCGCTCGATGGCCGCGATCTGCCGGGACACCGCCGACTGCGTGTAGCCCAGCGACGCCGCGGCCGCGGTGAAGGTTCCCTCTTCGGCCACCGCGCGGAAGACGCGCAGTGCCGTCAGTGACACATCCGTGAAGTCCATGACGTTTACGCATACCATCCGTGCGTTACTTTCGTTGGACGCATATCAGCCGGGTTCCTACCGTGGCAGGTGTGAACGCTCCCCGCACCGCCCTCGTCACGGGCGCCAACCAGGGCCTGGGCCGGGCCCTCGCCGAAGGTCTGGCCGCCCGCCTGAACCCGGACGACCTGGTCCTGCTCACCGGCCGCGACCAGCGGCGCGTCACCGACGCCGCTCGCGAGGTCAGCCACCTGCCCGGCACCCGCGCCCGTGTCGAGGGCCGGCTCCTGGACGTCACCGACACCGACGCGATCGGCCGGCTCGCCGACGAACTGCGGGGCCGCTACGGCGGCGTCGACATCGTCCTCTCCAACGCCGTCAGCCGCCTGTTGCCCCACGAGTCGCAGGCCGAGCGCGCCGACGAGTTCATCGACGTCTCCAACACCGCCACCCACGCCGTCCTGCGCTCCTTCGGGCCCGTCCTGCGCCCCGGCGGCCGACTGCTCGTGATCGCCAGCAGCCTCGGCACCCTCGGCCACCTCGACCCACGGTTGCACCAGCGGTTCGACGGCGCGAGCCTCGACCAGGTCGAGTACGCCGTCGAATCCTGGCGCACCGCCATCCACCACAACACCGCCGCCGAGGCGGGCTGGCCGCGCTGGCTGAACGTGCCCTCGAAGGTCGCGCAGGTCGCCGCCGTGCGCGCGGTGGCCGCCGCACGCCGCGAGCACGACCTGGCGACGGGCACCCTGATCGCCTCCGTCTGCCCCGGCATGGTCGACACCGCGACCTCCCGCCCGTGGTTCGACGACTACCGCCAGGCCCGTCCGCCCGCCGAGGCAGCACGGGCCGTCCTCGACCTGGTGTTCACCGAGCGCCTCGATCCCGCCCTGTACGGGGAGTTGATCCGCTTCGGCACGGTCCTGGACTGGCACGGCGGCTCGCCCCCGGAGGAACAGGACCGCATGGTCCGGCCCTGAACCCCGGACCGCCAGCCCCGACACCGAGACCTCACCCCGCTTCCCC
>LIQL01000710.1 GCA_001418405.1 Streptomyces diastatochromogenes
GGTTGGGGGCGCAGGGCCCCGACGTTGCCCATGAGGGCCGTCAAGTCCTTGGTGGCGACCACGATTTGGGGCGCGACGTCGCGGGCCAGGACCCGGTCGAAGGCGTCGGTGCCCTCGGCGGGGAGGATGCCGGTTTCCAGGTGGGCGCGGAAGGCGTTGTCCTCGTGGGCCGGGCCGGGCAGGTGCGGGTGGGAATAGGCGGGGACCTCGTCGGAGGTGCCGTCGCGCAGCGCGACCAGCTTGCTGTCCAGGGCGCGGGCCTTCTTCATGACGAAGTCCCGGACGGTCAGCAGGACGCGGCCGTCCTCGTCGAGGAGGGTCACGTCGAAGGAGCGGGTCTCGTGCGGCGTGCCCGCCCGGTCGGTGCGCTGGGTCAGGAAGGTGTGGATGCGTGGCGGCAGGGAGGCGTGCATCTCGATGGTGCGGTAGCGCAGCGGCATGAGGTAGTCGCGTTCCAGGTACAGGCTGACGAATCCGGTGGCGACGTCGAGGAGGAAGGGGTGCAGGCCCAGGGCGGTGACCTCGTCGGTGTAGGGCTCGGGAACGGCCAGGCGGGCCAGGACGTGCCCCTCCCCCGTCCAGACGCGTTCGACGCACTGGGAACGCGGTCCGAAGGTCATCGGGCCGTGGTGGGTGACGGGTCCCGCGTCGCGGAGGGCGTGGCGCGCCAGCAGGTCGGGGACGGCCTGCGGCGGTGCGTCGGCGGCGGGCCGGGGCGGGGCGGGCCGGACCCGGCCGGTGACGTGTTCGGTCCAGTGCGGACCAATGGTGCCCGGATGGTCGGCGCGACTGGCGACGGAGAACTGGTACGCGTCGTCGTGCCGTTCCAGGACGACGTGGACTTCGCGTGCCCGGCCGTCGCCCAGGACGACGGGGGCGAGGAAGAGGACGTCGTCGAAGTCGACCAGTTCGCCGTGGCCTCGGTCGGCCACGGCGGCCCGCACCATCTCCAGGTACGCGGTGCCGGGGATGACGGGGTGGCCGAGCATGCGGTGTTCGTCGACGAGCCAGTCGTCGGGACTGGTGAGCCGCGTGGCGTAGACCGCGTGCGTGGGGGTGAGGGTGTTGACCGCCATGCCCACTTCCTGCCAGGCGTCCCAGTTGACCGCGACCGTGTGCGGGCCGTCGGCGGTGCTGCGGTACTGGGCGTAGGCGTCCAGGAAGGCGTTGGCGCTGCAGTAGTCGACCTGGCCGAGTCCGCCGCTGAAGGCGATGGTGGACGAGCACAGCAGCAGGAAGTCCAACGGGGTCTCGCGCAGCAGGGCGTCGAGGACCAGCGTGCCGTGGACCTTGGGGGCCAGTACGGCGTGTGCGGTGGCGGGATCCTTCAGTTGCATCAGGCCGCCGCCGGGGACACCGGCGGCGTGGATGACGCCGTCGAGCGGGCCGAACCGCTCGCGGGCGGTGGCCAGGGCCGCGCGCATCTGGGGCGCGTCGGTCACGTCGGCGGTGAGCACCAGTACCTGCGCGCCGAGTTGCTCCAGGGCGGTGACTTCGCGGATCTTGGTGGTGGTGGCGTCCTGGGCGTCGTGGGTGGCGAGCCAGTCGTCCCAGTCGTTCCGGGCGGGGAGTGCGGAGCGTCCCACCAGGACGAGGCGGGCCCGGGCGGTGCGGGCCAGGTGTGCGGCGAGGGTGCGGCCGATGCCGCCGAGTCCGCCGGTGATCAGGTAGACGCCCTCCTCGCGGATGCGGGGCGGGCGGTGCGGGGCGGGCGCGAGGGGCAGCGGTTGCCAGCCGGGGGTGAAGCGGGTGCGTCCGCGGTGGGCGACGACCGGTTCGGCGGCGGGGCGGCGGACGAGTTCGGTGACGAGGCGGTCCAGGGCGCGGTCGGTGAGGTGGGGCTGGTCGGTGGCGGGGCCGACGTCGATGCTCTGGGTCGTCAGCCGGGGGTGTTCCTGCGGGGCGACCAGGCAGAGGCCGGTGACGGTGGCCTTTTCGGGGCTGATCGGCTCGCCGTCGGTGACTTGGCGGAGCCCGTTGGAGACCACGGCCAGGTGGAGCGGGTCGTCGGTGCCGAGGGCGCCCCATGCCTGGGTGAGGGCGAGGAGGCTGGCGAAGCCGCGGCGCCGGTGGTCGTCGTACCGGTCGGGGCCGGGTGGTGCGGGGGCGTCGGCGGTGACGGTCCACAGGTGGGCGACGGTGTGCGGCAGGCGGTCGTGTGCGGCCAGGGTCCGCAGCAGTGCGTGGTAGTCCTCGGTGCGGTCCGGGTCGAGGGTGGCGTGCCGGTCGTCGTGGTGGTAGCGGGCCGCGGGCGCAACGGTGGTGACGTCGTGGCCGGTGCGGCGCAGGCGTCGGGCGAGGCGTTCGCCGAGGCCGAGGTCGTCGAGGAACAGCAGCCACCGCTGGGGGTGCGCGGCCAGTTCCTCGTCGTCGACGGGGGCCGGTGGTGCGGTGGAGGTCCAGGTGGGGACGGAGAACCAGTCGGCGAGGTCGGGGAGCTTGCGCAGCGCGTCGGTGGACGCCGTCGTCGGTGCCTGGGTGCCGGGTGGGCGGTGGGCGTGCTGGCCCGGGTCGGTGGGCAGGTCGATCCAGTACCGCTGGCGTTGGAACGGGTAGGTGGGCAGGGGGACCCGCCCGGGTTCCGCCCCGGAGTGGACGCGCTCCCAGTCAGGTTCCAGGCCGGCCAGCCAGAGCCGGCCGAGGGTGGCCAGGAGGAACGGGCCGGCGCCCTGGTCGTCGTGGGCGGCGGGCAGCGAGGACAGCGACGTGCGGCTGCCGCCGCCGTCCTCGGGCAGCAGTTGCAGTGCCAGGCTGCTGTATGCCTGGCCGGGCCCGACCTCCAGCAGGATGCGGTCCGGGTCCTGCCACAGCTGGTGGATGCCGCTGGAGAAGCGCACCGTCTCGCACATGTGCCGGGCCCAGTAGGTCGGATCGGTGGCTTCGGCGTCGGTGATCCAGGTCCCGGTGACGTTGGAGAGGTAGGGGATGCGGGGCGGGCGGAGGGTGAGGGTGCGGGTGAGCTCGGTGAACGGGGCGCGGGCCGGTTCCATCATCCGGGAGTGGAAGGCGTGCGTGGTCTGGAGTCGGCGGCAGGCGATCTGGTCGTCGGTGAGCCGCCGTTCGACCTCGGCTACCGCGTCGGTCGGGCCGGCCAGGACGGTCAGGGCGGGGCCGTTGAGGGCGGCGACGCACAGGCGGTCGTCGACGGCGCGCGCCTGTGCCTCGGGGAGCGACACCGCGAGCATCGCGCCACCGTCGAGGCCGTCGATGAGCAGTGCGCGCTGGGCGACGAGGTGGGTGGCGTCCTCAAGGGAGAGGACCTCGGCGACGCAGGCGGCCACCCACTCGCCGATGCTGTAGCCGATGAGGGCCTGCGGGGTGATGCCCCAGTCCCGCCAGAGCTGCGCCAGCGCCCACTCGACCATGAACGTGGCGGGCTGGGCGTAGCGGGTGTGGTGGAGTTCCGCGGCTCCGGGTGACGGCGGGGCGCCGCGGCCGAGCATCCTGCGCAGGTCGAGCCCGCCGCCGTGCGGGGCCGGGTCGTCGGGGGTGCGGTCCGTGGGGTAGAGCAGGGTGCGCAGGTCGAGGTCGAGGTGGGGTCGGAACAGTTGGGCGCAGCGGTCGATCTCCCGGCGGAAGACGGGTTCGTGGGTGTAGAGGTCGTGCGCCATGTGCGGGTACTGGTCGCCCAGGCCGGAGAACATGAAGGCGACCGGGCGGGTGCTGCGCTGGCCGGTGTGTTGCCGCAGCAGACGGCGGGGGTCCCGGGTGGCGAGGGCCTCGGCGGCGTCGGCGGCGTCGCGGCAGACGAGGGCTTGGCGGTGGGTGAAGGGGGTGCGGCCGGCCTGGAGGGTGTAGGCGACGTCCGTGAGGTGCTGGTCGGGGGTCTCGCGCAGGTGCGTGGCCAGGCGGTCGGTGGCGTCTTCCAGGGCGGTGTCGGTGCGGCCGGAGAGCAGCAGGAGGTGCCAGGGCCGGTCGGCGGTGGGC
>LIQL01000711.1 GCA_001418405.1 Streptomyces diastatochromogenes
TCCCCGCCCATCTCTGGGTCACCCCCCTGCCCGGCGACGGGCTGCGCGCCGCCCCCACGGCCGTCCGCATCCAGACCGACCGCGGCAGCGCCGACAGCATCCTGCGCCCCGACGGCTCCCGCCAACAGGTCAACGCCCCCGCCGGCAAGGCGACCTGGCTCCAACTCACCATCACCGGCTCGCAGTCCCCGCGCGCCGGGCTCTCCGGCGCCGGCTTCACCGACATCGCCGTCCCCGGCGTGCAGGTGACCCGGATGCTCCAACTCCCCACCGACGCCACGCGCTCCGACGCCCCCGCCGAGATCGTCTCCCTCCACCGGGGCAGCGACCCCGGCGGCCTCTCCCCGGTCTCCGCCGAGGTCGGCCTGCACCGCCAGTTCAGCACCGCCCGCACCGCCCCGTACTCCGTCACCGGCACCGCGCTCGCCGTCCCCGGCCCCGCCCTCGACCGGCTCCTCGACAAGGTCGCCCCCGAGCAGAAGGACCGCATCACCGCCACCGCCGACTCCACCAGCTTCGGCTTCGGCCAGTCCCTCAGCCCCCGCAACCTCGTCGACGGCGACCTGACGACGGCCTGGATCGCCGGCGCCAAACCCACCATCCACCTGCGCTGGCCCGGCAAGAAGAAGATCGACCAGATCGTGCTCGCCGCGGCCGGCGGCATCTCCACCCGCCCCGAACAGATCCAACTCAACTCCCCCTACGGAGCGGCCACCGCCGGCGTCGACGACAACGGACTGGCCCGCTTCGACCCGATCACCACCGACCGCCTCGACATCACCATCAGCAAGGTCAAGGAACTCACCCTCAGCAACCCCGTCGCGGGCCAGGCCCTCCAACTCCCGGTCGGCCTCAGCGAGGTCTACCTCCCCGCGCTCGACGCCTACCGCACCCCCCGCCCGGCCCCCGGCGAACGGTTCTCCCTCCCCTGCGGCCAGGGGCCCGTACTCGCCGTCGACGGCATCCTCTACGCGACCGAGGCCAGCGGCACCGTCCGCGACCTCACCGACCGCCGCCCCCTCACCGTCCACCCCTGCGGCCCCGCCGTCCGCCACGGGCAGCTGCTGATGCGCGCAGGCCAACACCGCGTGGAAGCCGGCGACCAGGGCCCGTTGGCCCTCACGGACGTCACGCTCAGCCGGGGAACGACGACCGCCGGCGCCCGCGCCCCGGGCGACAGCCGGTCGGCGGGCCCCTCCGTGCGCTCCGCGCCCGCCCCGGCCCGGACCGCCACCGCCGGGCACTGGACCGGAGACCACCGCACCGTCTCCCTGGGCGCCGGCCCGGCCGCCTACCTCCAACTCCACGAGAACGCCAACGACGGCTGGCGCGCCACCCTCGACGGCCGGGAACTCACCCCGCTCCGCATCGACGGCTGGCAACAGGCGTTCCTCGTCCCCGCCGGCGCCGGCGGCACCGTCGAACTCACCTACGCCCCGGCCACCACCTACCACCTGGGCCTCATCGGCGGCGAGGAGCAGTACGAGGCCCAGG
>LIQL01000712.1 GCA_001418405.1 Streptomyces diastatochromogenes
GTGCTCTTGGGGCTGGTGCTCTTGGGGCTGGTGCTCTTGGGGCCGGTGCTCTTTGGGCTGGTGGCCGGCGGTTCGCCGGTGGGGTGGTCGGCGGCTTCGGGCTGCTGGCCCTCGGCGCCTCCGGTGCCGTCGGTGCCTCCGGGGCCGTCGGTGCCTTCGGAGTCGTCGGGGGAACCCTGCTCCCCCGGGCGCGCGCCCGGGCCGGTGCCGCTGTCGGGAGCGGGCCCCGCGAGCACGTCCAGCAGTTCCTCGGCCAGTTCCGGCTTGAGCAGACCGTGCGCGAGCGCCCGGTCCGCGGTCGTGCGGGCCATGGCCAGGTAGCCGGCGAGGGCCTGTGGGGCGTGCGTGCGCAGCTCCGCCACGTGGGCCGCGACCGTGCCGGCGTCGCCCCGGGCGACCGGGCCCGTCAGCGCGGCGTCACCGGACCGCAGCGCGTTGTCCAGGGCCGCGCCGAGCAGCGGGCCGAGCATCCGGTCCGGGGCCTGCACCCCGGCCTTCTGGAGCAGCTCCATGGCCTGTGCCACAAGGGTGACCAGGTAGTTCGCGCCGATGGCGAGCGCCGCGTGATAGAGCGGACGGGCAGACTCCGCAATCCACTCGGGCTCCCCGCCCATCTCGATGACCAGCGCCTCCGCGGCCATCCGCAGCTCCTGCGGGGCGGTCACCCCGAACGGGCAACCGGCCAGCCGCTGCACGTCCACGGACGTCCCGGTGAACGTCATGGCCGGGTGCAGGGCCAGTGGCAGCGCACCGGCCCTGGTCGCCGGCTCCAGCACAGCCGTCCCGAAACGGCCGGAGGTGTGCACCAGCAGCTGCCCCGGCCGTACGGCGCCGGTCTCGACGAGTCCCGCCACCAGGTCGGCCAGGGCGTCGTCGGGGACGGTCAACAACACGAGGTCCGCACGGGCGAGCACCTCGCCCGGGGTGACCAGCGGGACGCCGGGCAGCATCTCGGCGGCGCGCCGGACGGAGGCGTCGGAGACCCCCGAGACGGCCACCGGACGATGCCCCGCGAGCTGCAGCGCCGCGGCGAGCGCGGGCCCGACGCGACCTGCGCCGACGACTCCGACCGTGAGTCGGGCGGGCCGGTCCTGGGCCTCGGTGGATGGATGTGGGTTCACGGGGCGACGGCCTTCCGTTCCAGTCCGCGAGGGGTACCGGACGATTCGTCGCCATGCTACGCGAGTGCCTCCCACCGCCCGGAGAGCCGTACAGAGGGTGAGACGAGGGTCTCGAAGGACAACCGGAACACCCCACTCCGCACCGGTTCGGAGAGTTATCCACAGCCCTCGCGACGCCATCGCCGGCTGCGCGATGATCGGTCCAGACACCCCGCGCGGACGGCGCGGGACGAAGCGAAGGCGGGGGCCATGACCGAGAACGGGCAGCAGCACACGACGGGGCTCGACACTCCACCGGCGGACGACGAGGCGCGCGACGCGGCCGACGACCGGGCGCGACGGTTCGCCGCGTACCGCGGTGCGGTGCGGACGCTGTCCGGCTCCCGCCCACCGGAGACGCTCGCCGAGCGAATGGCCCGCCTGACGGCCGACGCCCCCGGCGCGTACGACCTCGACGACTGGCCGGACCTCTACGGCAACGACGACGGCATCGTCGGCGCGTTGGAGCGCCGCACCGCCGAAGCCCTGGGCACCGCGGCCGCCGTGTTCTTCCCGACCGGCACGATGGCGCAGCAGGTGGCACTCCGCTGCTGGGCGGGCCGCACGGGCAACGCCACGGTCGCCGGCCACCCCCTGTCCCACCTGGAGGTCCACGAGCGCAACGCCTACGCCGTGGTCAGCGGGCTGCGCATGGTGCATCCGACGAGCGCCCCGCGCCTACCGACGGCCGCGGAGGTCTACGACCTGGAGGAACCGTTCGGCACCCTCGCCCTCGAACTCCCGCTGCGGGACGCCGGATACGTCCTCCCCAGCTGGCAGGAACTGGAGTCGGTGGTCGCCGCGGCGCGGGACCTCGACGCGGTGGTGCACTTCGACGGCGCCCGACTCTGGGAGTGCACCACGCACTTCGGCAAGCCGCTCCCGGAGATCGCCGGCCTCGCGGACAGCGTCTACGTCTCCTTCTACAAGTCGCTGGGCGGCATCGCGGGCGCTGCCCTGGCGGGCGCCGAGGAGTTCGTCGCGGAGGCCCGCGCCTGGCGTCACCGCTACGGCGGCCAGGTGTTCCAGCAGTGGCCGACCGCCCTCGCCGCCCTGGTCGGGCTGGACCACGAACTCCCTCGGCTGCCGGAGTACGCCGCCCAGGCCAAGACCGTCGCGCGGGCTCTTCGGGAGGGCCTGGCAGAGGCCGGCGTGCCGTGGTTCCGGGTGCACCCCGAAGAGCCGCACACCCACCAGTTCCAGCTGTGGCTGCCCCACTCACCGCAGATGTTGAACGAAGCCAGCATCCGTCAGGCGGAGGAGACCCGCACGACACTGTTCCAGCAGTGGTTCGAACCGGACTCGACCGGACCGCCCGGCGTGGCGATGACGGAGGTGACGGTCGCTTCCCCCGCACTGGAATGGACGGCGGAGGAGATACGCACGGCGGTGGGCGAGTTCGTCCGACGCATCGACGGCTGACGGTGGTAGCGGTAGCGGTAGCGGCAGCAGCGGGACCGGTGGGAGCTACGCCTTCGCAGTGCGTGCGGGAAGGGCCGTAGCCCGGTCGTTCCCACCTGTCGGGCTCCGGGGGCCGTTCCGGATTGCCGGCTCCAGGGTGGCCGCTCTGGGGTGGATGCTCTGGGGTGGATGCTCTGGGGTGGCCGGTGGCTGCTACAGGGACCGTTACCGCCCGCCCCGTTCAGGCATCGCTCGGTCCGGCGTTGGGCCGGCCTGCCAGGGTGGTGGTTGCACGGTTCGCACCCGCGCGGGAGCCGGCCTCGCGGTGGGCGACCGGTCGGCCGGGAGCGGGGCGGGCCGGTGCGGCGGCGCTGCCGTCCACGGGTCGGGCGCGGCGAACCAGCCGTGCCGCGAGCCCTCGTGCGATCCGCCCGTCGCGCCCCCACCAGCATTCCGCGGGATCGGTGACCACGGCCTTGAAGCGGCGCCACTGCCGGATCTCCCGGACGGTGCGGACGGTGGCCCCGCCCGGTGCGGGCGGGGCGGCCTCGCCCCGCTGGGCGGCGCGGTAGCTGTCGAGGAGGTGCTGCTGCATGGTGTCCATGCCCCTCACTGTGAGACCGCCGGACGACCCCTGGCGCGCCGATTGACGAGAGCCGTCAATCGACGACGCCGCAGGTCACGGCCTCGCGCATGATGGGTATATGGCCAACGTCATCGACATCACCGGGCTGCCGCTGGAGCGCCTCGTCTTCGCGCCCTCACCGCTGGCCGAGCTGGGTGCGGCGCTGCACGCGCTGTCCGAGCCGGGGCACCACCCCGGGCTGCACGGTTGGGTCACCGCGACCAACGCCGGACTGAAGACCGACCTGGCCGACCGGTTGTGCGAAGCGGACTTCCTGTGGCGGTCCGCCCGCTCGGACATCCTGCTGCCCACCCGCCCCGGAGCGACGCTCGCCGAGGAACTGGACGAGCTCGACGGGATCGACGACGAACGGTTCGTGGCCGCCGCGTTCGAGATCAGTTGCTCACCCAAGTACACCCGCCCCACGCCGTCGCCCCTGGTCGACGAGCACGAGCGGGCACGCGTAAGGGAGATGGCGGCGGCTCGTGGACCGCGGCAGGCGGCGTTCACGGACCGGATGCTGACCGACCCCGACGGCCTGCGGGTGTGGCTGCGGCGCCTCTTCGAGGACTGCGAGGACGCGTTCTTCGGGGACATCTGGCGGCGGGTGAGCATCCAGCTGGCCGCCGACGCACGACACAAGTCCGAACTGCTGCGCCGCAAGGGGCTCGCGGAAACACTGACCGCGACCTCACTGGCGCTGACCCTGGAGGAGGCCCAAGACGGCAGTGGCACCAGCCGCATCCTGGTCGACAAGCTGGCCAGTGGGCGCACGACCGGGTTCGCCGACCCGGCCGACCCCGGCCTCACCTTCATCCCGACGTCGTTCGGTTGGCCGCACCTGGTGTTCAGCCACGCACCCGGCTGGCGCCCGGTGCTCCAATACCCGGTCGCGAGCCCGGAGTTGCCTGTGCCCGCCACGTTGGAACTCGTCCAGCAACGACTGGAGGCGCTCGGTCACCCGATGCGGATGCAGCTGTGCCGCACCCTCTCGCGGGGACCGCACACGACCGGGGAACTGGCGACCACGTTCGGCATCACGTCGCCGGAGGTGTCGCGCCACATCGCGGTGCTGAAGAAGGCCGGCCTGCTCCAGACCCGGCGCCGCGGGCGGTACGTCCTGCACCAGCTGGACCTCCAGGTGGTGGCCCGACTGGGCAGCGACTTCCTTGAGGGCGTACTGCGCTGAGCCGACCGGTCACGCCTGACGGCTATCGGGGCGGGAAGGGAGGGGAGGCGCGGGCTGTGGGGTGCGGGGAGGAGGGTGAGGCGGAGGGCTGGAG
>LIQL01000713.1 GCA_001418405.1 Streptomyces diastatochromogenes
ACCCTGGACCGCGCACACGTCACGCGCCTGGACGACCTCAGCGCCCCCACGCTGGGCTTCCCCCGCGACCTGATGCGCCACCCCAAATACACCCGCGGCGCCTACGGAGACCGCTGGCAGGACATCGAACGACGCCGGGCCCCGGCCCGTACCGTGACCGACGTCCTGTAACCCCCCCCAGCCCACACCGGTCCGGGACCGGGCTCGCCCCGTGTCCCGTCCGGTCCCGGCCCGCCCGCCCAAGGAGAGCCACCAGATGACTCCCACCCGCGCCGCCGGCCCCAGCAGAAGGCAGCCGTCCCGCACCCCCACAGGAGGCACCACCCGATGAAACTCCTCGTCACCGGCGGTGCCGGCTTCATCGGCTCGCACTTCGTCCGGATGCTCCTCGGTGACCGCTTCGCAGGTTGGGAAGGCGCCCGCGTCACCGTCCTGGACAACCTCACCTACGCCGGCAACCGCGCCAACCTGCCCCCCTCCCACCCGCGCCTGGAGTTCGTCCGGGGCGACATCTGCGACACCGACCTGCTGTGCGAGCTGCTCCCCGGCCACGACGCCGTGGTCCACTTCGCCGCCGAATCCCACGTGGACCGCTCGATCTCGGGCCCGGCCGACTTCTTCCGCACCAACGTGCTGGGCACCCAGTCCGTGATGGAGGCCGCCCTGCGGTGCGGCACCGAACGGGTCGTCCACGTCTCCACCGACGAGGTCTACGGCTCCATCGAGAACGGTGCCTGGACCGAGGACTGGCCGCTGCTGCCCAACACCCCCTACGCCGCCTCCAAGGCCGGCTCCGACCTGGTGGTCCGCTCCTACTGGCGCACCCACGGCATCGACGTGTCGCTCACCCGTTGTTCCAACAACTACGGCCCCTACCAACACCCCGAAAAGCTCATCCCGCTCTTCGTCACCCACCTCCTCCAAGGCCAGCCCGTACCCCTGTACGGCAACGGCCACAACGTGCGCGAGTGGCTGCACGTCGAGGACCACTGCCGCGCCATCGGCCTGGTCCTCAACAAGGGCGGGGCGGGGGAGACCTACAACGTCGGCGGCGGCAACGAACGCACCAACCTCGACATCACCCAGGCCCTCCTCGACCTGTGCGGCGCCGACTGGTCCCAGGTACGGCGGGTCCCCGACCGCAAGGGCCACGACCTGCGCTACGCCCTGGACGACAGCAAGATCCGCCGGGAACTGGGCTACGCGCCACGGATCGATTTCGACCGGGGACTGGCCGACACGGTCGCCTGGTACCGGGACAACGCCGACTGGTGGCAGGACACCGACACCCGGGTGTCGCGGTGAGCGAGGAAGTGACCATCCGCGTCCGGACATCAAGGAGACCAAGTGGACACCCGCGACGCTAAGGCGCTGCTGCTGGACGACGTACGCACGTACCACCGGCAGACCCAGGCCGACCAGCGATTCGTCCCCGGCCAGACCGAGATCTGGCCCTCCGGCGCCGTCCTCGACGAAGACGACCGGGTCGCCCTCGTCGAGGCGGCACTGGACCTGCGCATCGCCGCGGGACGCAGCGCCCGCAAGTTCGAATCCGCCTTCGCCCGGACCCTCAAGCGCCGCAAGGCCCACCTGACCAACTCGGGATCCTCGGCCAACCTCCTGGCCCTCTCCGCGCTGACCTCGCACCTCCTGGAGGACCGGCGACTGCGTCCGGGCGACGAGGTCATCACCGTGGCCGCGGGGTTCCCGACCACCGTCAACCCCATCCTGCAAAACGGACTGGTCCCCGTCTTCGTCGACGTCGAGCTGGGCACCTACAACACCACCGCCGACCGCGTCGCCCAGGCCATCGGCCCCCGCACCAGGGCGATCATCATCGCGCACGCCCTCGGCAACCCCTTCGAGGTCGCCGAAATGACCCAACTCGCCGAGGAACACGACCTGTTCCTCATCGAGGACAACTGCGACGCGGTCGGCTCCACCTACGACGGCCGACTCACCGGCACCTTCGGCGACCTGGCCACCGTCAGCTTCTACCCCGCCCACCACCTCACGATGGGCGAGGGCGGCTGCGTCCTGACCTCCAACCTCGCCCTGGCCCGCATCGTGGAATCGATGCGCGACTGGGGCCGGGACTGCTGGTGCGAGCCCGGCGAGAACGACAAGTGCCTCAAGCGCTTCACGTACCAGATGGGCGACCTGCCGGCCGGCTACGACCACAAGTACATCTTCTCCCACGTGGGCTACAACCTGAAGGCGACCGACCTCCAGGCCGCCCTGGGCCTGACCCAGTTGGCCAAGCTGGAGGAGTTCGGCGCCGCCCGCCGCCGCAACTGGCGGCGCCTGCGCGAGGGCCTGGACGACGTGCCCCACCTGCTGCTCCCCGAGGCCACTCCGCGCAGCGACCCCAGCTGGTTCGGCTTCGTGCTCACCATCGACCCCGACGCCCCCTTCCGGCGCGCCGAGCTCGTCGACTTCCTCGAAGGCCGCAAGATCGGCACCCGCCGCCTGTTCGCCGGCAACCTCACCCGGCACCCCGCCTACATCGGCCAACCGCAGCGCGTGGTGGGGGAGTTGACCAACAGTGATCTGATCACCGAGCACACCTTCTGGATCGGCGTGTACCCGGCGCTGACCGACGAGATGCTCGACTACGTGATCGACTCGATCCGGGAATTCGTCAAGACGCACAGCTGACGGACCCCGCCGGGCCGACGGCGAACGCGCATCCCCGTCCCCCCCGCACCACCTCCCGCC
>LIQL01000714.1 GCA_001418405.1 Streptomyces diastatochromogenes
ATGCCCGAACTGTGCGGCAACCGCCTCAACGTCGCCAAGCACCGCGCCCCCCGACCCGTTCCGCCGCCCTCCGTGGTTCCGTTCGGCTCCGGGGTGGACTGCCGGCGGGCGCGGTGCTTGGCGACGTTGAGGCGGTTGCCGCACAGTTCGGGCATGCAGTAGCGGCGCCGCCCCGCCTTGCTGGTGTCCACGAACATGCCGTCGCACACCGGCGAGGCGCAGTGCCGGATGCGCTCGTGACGGAGCGTGCGGAGCACGCCCAGGAGGCCGGTGCCGATGAGGGCGGCCAGTTGCTGGGCGAGCGGGGCCTGCGGATCCGTGGTCACGTACCACTGCCAGCGCCCGTCCGCGTCCCGTTCGAGGGACGGACTCACGCTCGCCCGACTGACCAGGGCGTTCGCGCCGGCCACCACCTGATCCTCGCTGTCGGACTCCAGGAGCGCGCGCAACTCCCGGCGCAGTTCGAGCACCTCCTCCACATCCTGCTCGGTCGCCCGGTGTCCGGCGTCTGCGAGGTCGACGGGAACCTCGTACTCCACCAGGAAGCGGTCGAGCGCGGCGGGATCCACGAGCATTTCGCCCGTGCTCCTGCGGACCAGGGCGGAGGTGTTGACCAGGTCGGTCGCGACGCCTGCGCCCAATGCGTAATCGGAAAAAAGAAACTTCAAGCCTTACTCCATGCTAGGGTAACTGGAGAACATCGATTATACCCCTTAGCTCTGGAGGGATCGGCATGAGCACGTATGCCCAGCCCACCCCGTGGAAGCTCCACCAGCGCGTACCGGTCGCCGCCGGCGAGGTCGCCACCGGGGTCTTCGGCGAGGGCCCGCCGGTGGTCCTCGTCCACGGCACCCCCGCCTCCTCCTACCTCTGGCGCAACGCCGTCCCCACCCTCGCCCGCCACCACACCGTCTACGTCTGGGACCTCCTCGGCTTCGGCGCCTCCCGGATCGCCCCCGGAGCCACTCCCTCCATCGCCCAGCAGGCCCGCACCCTCGCCGAGCTCGTCGACCACTGGGGGCTGGCCGCACCCGCCCTCGTGGGGCACGACATCGGCGGCGGTGTGGTCGTCCGCGCCCACCTCCACGAAGGGGTGCCGGCCTCCCACCTCGCGCTCCTCGACGCCGCCGTCCTCGGCCCCTGGAACACCCCCTTCACCGAACACCAACAGCGCTACGCCGAGGCGTACCGCACCATGCCGGCCCACATCTTCGATGACATCGTCACCGCCCGCCTGCGCACCGCCGCGCACCACCCGCTGTCCGAAGCGGCCGCCGCGGCCTACCGCGCACCCTGGGCGGGCGCCGAAGGGCAGCGGCGCTGGGTCGACCAGGTCTGCGCCGTCACCTACGAAGACACCCGCGAGGCCGTCGACCGGCTCGGCGAGATCACCGTGCCCACCCTCGTCCTGTGGGGCGCCGAAGACCAATGGCTCCCCACCACCACGGGCGACCGGCTCGCCGCTGCCATCCCCGGCGCCGAGCGCCTCACCCTCCCCGGCGCCGGCCACTTCGTCGCCGAGGACCAGCCGGCGGCGACGGCCGAGGCGTTGATCGAGTTCTTCGGGCGCCGACCCGGCTGAGCGGCGTGCAGCGCGCCACCGCGACCGCCCTGCATCTCACGAACGGCCGGCACCGCCGTGCCGCTCCATCGCCTGACGCGTCAACGAGCGTCATGGTTGGAGGTGTACGCGCATGAGGGGCCAGTGTGAGCTACCAGCCCCGCCACAGCTGGTACCGGACGGTCGCGAGGAGGTAGGCGACGAGGCACGCCAGCCCCGGGAAGAGCGCCATCCCGACGACGGCACTGATCCCGCGGTAGCCGGATTCGGGTCCCGACACGGCGAACGCCGCGCATCCCGCAACGCCCGGCAGCAGTAGGGCGATTGCCCACGTCCGGCGGACCGCGACGCGCTTGCGCCAGGCGAGGTCCTCGTTGCGCCACCGGATCGCGGGAGCTTCCTCCTGGGCCCTGCGCACCGCCTCGGCCCGTCGCTCCGCCTCGGCCCGCGCGGCGTCCTCGGCGTCCCACTGGCGGCTCAGCCGCTCCCGGTAGCGGGCGCGCCACCTGGCGTCCTCCGGGCTCTCCGCCGGCTGTCCGCCCACGGTGACGTCTCCGTACACGGTGCCGAACTGCCCGACGGGACCCGTGACGTTGCCGCTGACGTCGTTGCGGGTCCGGTGGTGCACCGTGCGGTCGTCTCGTTCGTCTCCAGCTTCCCCCATGGGGCAACCGTACCGTCGGCCCCGTCTGACGCGACGGCCGTTCCACCGGGCCATGTGGCGTTCGACGGAGCCCCAGGCATCCTCCCCGCGCCGCACGGGGGCTTTCAGTTCACGGGCGTGCGGCGGTCGCCCACGGCGGCCAGCACCGTCGCGGCGGTCCCGGCGAGGAGCGGCACCACCATGGCCGCGAACAGCCAGCCGGACACGTGCCGGTCGGCCGTCGAGCGCCACAGCACCGCGCAGCCGACGAGGAGCGAGACGCCCGTGCAGGCGTTGAGCACCAGCAACGCCCGGGCGGTGCGGAGCGCGGAGGCGCGGGTGCGGGGGCGGTTGAGGGAGGACCTGACCAGCCCGTTGCCGAACGGTGCCGTGTCCTCGGGCAGTTCGGCCTCCGGCGTCACGCGCAGTGTCAGCTCGGCACAGGCGGTCAGCAGCACGGTCGCTCCGAGGTGCACGAAAACCAGCGCGAACGCGTTGCCGATCGACGGTTCGGTCCAGGCGTCCACGCCGTCGATGCCGATGCGCCGGGGTATCCGGTCCGGCAGATGCGGGTAGCGCAGGACGCCCCAGACGATGAGTGCGGCGAGCAGCGCGACGTTGGGGAGCAGCCACAGGCGGACTGGACGTGAGAAGACCATGGGTCGATTGTCCGACGCCGGCGCGCTCGTCGCAGGCGGTGCCGCGCGTCGGGGCGCGAGCGGCGGGGCCCGGTGCGCTGTGGGGCTGCGCCACGGAGGGGAAGGACCCGGACCGCGCCTGGTCGGTCCTCCTCGTCGTTGCCGGACCAGCGCCCAACGGACCGTCGGTGACGCACTGATGGCCCGGAGAGGAGTCTCCGGGCCATCGTCGTGCCGCGTGCGGGAGAGGAGAATTGCCCCGGTGGCCCTGCCCGCATCGTTGTCCGCCGAGCGCGTCCTCGGGCTGCTCCGCTGCCTCGTGCAGGTCGCCCTCGGTGCGCTCCTGGCGGCCCCGTGCCGGGCGTGCGCGGTGGCGCACGACGCGGCCCGGAGCCCGCTTCGCGACACCTATATCAGTTGCCCGGTCGTCACGGTCGTCCTGTCGGTGGCGGCCATGGTGACACTCCTCCTTGCGTCGGTGTGTTTCCCTGACGCACGACCGCCTGCCCCGCGCCTTCCGGGGCAAACACCCCCAACACCCAAAAAAACCGCCGTCACTTCAATGGCCCACCGCGCGGGCTCCCGTCCGGGTCGGAAGTCCGCAGTGGTGCGCGGGGGCCGCGGGCGAGGTGGTGCTGAAGGCGGGCGTGGCGGAACTGGTAGACCGCACCGGCCTGACGGAGCACGCCCCGCCGGTAGGCGTCTTCGAGGAAGGCGACGACGGACCAGGGGAGCCGGCCGGTCAACGGCAGCCAGATCCGGGAGAAGACCGTCCACTGGCCCCAGGAGGTCAGGCTGAACGCGTAGCCGAGGGCGCCGCCGAGCCCGCTGATGAGGCCCAGTTTGAGCGCGGCCGTCAGGTTCCAGGCGACCGGACCCAGCACCGCCGCCGCGGGGTAGACCACCGCGAGGGAACCGAAGCCGACGAGCACGCCGAAGACCGGGGACCAGACCAGGAGCTGGGTGGCGACGGTACGGCCGTTCGTCCGCAGCAGGCTGATCGGATTGAGGGCGGAGCGGATGTCGAGCGGGGTCTCGAAGAGGGTGAGCAGTCCGAGGGCGGGGCCGGCCGCCAGGGCGAACATCAGGCCGTAGAGGACGCCGTCGCCGATGCTGCCGGCCAGGACGAACGGGAGCGGGGCGTGGGCGATGGCGCCGTTGAGGACCCCGCGCACGAAGCCGTAGCCGACGCCGAACACCAGCCCGCAGAGCGCCCCGATCATCAGGCGGCGGAGGGGATTCCGCCCGGTTCTCCGCTCCCCGCCGCGGATCCTCATGCGGACGACGGACGGCTCCACGGCCGCGTCCTTGGCCGCGACCATGAACCAGTACGCGATCCCGAACAGGAGCCCCGTGAGGAGCCCCGCCACCAGCCCGTCCAGGAGCTGGTACGCCACGGAGTCGAAGAGGGTGCCGACGACGCCGTCGACGAGCGCGATGGTCAGGCCGATGACCAGGGCGGTGACCAGGGTGCGGGTGGTGCGGCGCATCCCGTAGCCCAGGCGCCACCACTCCAGGTCGGGGGTGTCGAGCCGGTTCAGGTGCTGCGCCAGATAGCCGAGCCAGTGCCGGGCGCGTTCCGGGTCCCAGGCGCGGAGCGGCCCGCTGCCGGGGCGGGGGCGGTAGGCGGTCGTGACGAAGTTGTCGAGGAGGTGGTCCTCCAACTCCTCGGGAGTGCCGAAGTGGCGGGTGTCCAGCAGCGCGGCCGGGTCGCCGTCGGGGGCGTCGCTGTGGACGGCGCGGGCGAGGGTCGCCGAGCGGCCGCGTGCCTTGCGGGTGGTGCGCGGCAGGTACGCGGCCAGATCGTCCAGGGTGAGATCGGTGAGTTCGACCGCGGCGGCGGAGGTGAGGACGTCGGTCTCGGCCACCGCGGCGGCGTACTCGGCCGGACGGCTCGTCAGGAGCAGCGGCAGCGTCGTGGCGTTGAGGGCCTCCAGCGCGGGGCGGCGCAGGCCGTCGGCGATCTCGTCGAAGCCGTCCAGCACGGGGAGGATCCGGCCGGTCTCGACGAGCCCCTCGGCGAGGTTCGTCCCACCGGGCCCGGGGGCGGCGAGGCCGGGATGATCGCGTCTGAGTTGCGCGGCGAGCCAGTCCCGGAGGGTGATGGCGGTCGGGTCCCACGAGCCGATGCTGAAGATCACCGGCACGGCGTCGGCGTGCCCCCTGGCTTTCAGGTGGTCCAGGGCGAACCGCACGGCGAGGATCGTCTTGCCGGAGCCCGAGCGGCCCAGCACCACCAGCCGCCCGGACGGGATGCGCCGGTAGACGTCCACGATCGCGTCGAGTTGCCCGCCCAGTTCCAGGGGGGCGGGGGCGCTCCCCGGGGGCAGGCGGCGGATGTTGGCCCAGTGGTCGGTCAGTTCCTCGGCGACCGGCCGCCAGCGCACCGGCAGCGGATAGGGGTCGTGGACCTGCCGCTGTTCCTCCTCGCGCCGCCAGCGGGCCGCCACCGTCTGCGCG
>LIQL01000715.1 GCA_001418405.1 Streptomyces diastatochromogenes
GGATCTTTCCGCACCCCCGGGTGACGGCGCTTGCGGGCCCCGCTCGGGTCCGCAAGCTCAGCCGGGAGCCGTCCCTCCCGGCCGAGTCTCGGGGTGCATCGCGTCCGGGAGGATCAGCCCTCGGAGGCGATGCGGGCCAGACGCTGGGCCTCGGCCCGCGTGGAGCGGGCGATGGCGTCCTCGTCGATGTTCGTGAGGTGGTTGTCCTCGACCACCGGCTTGCCGTCGACGAGCGACAGCGTGACCGGGGCGGCCGGCCCGAAGACCAGCGCGGTGACCGGGTCGGCGATCGAGGAGTGGCCCAGGCCGTCCAGCTTCCACAGGACCAGGTCGGCGAGCTTGCCCGGCTCCAGGGAGCCGATCTCGCTGGTCCGACCGAGGACCTGGGCGCCACCGTAGGTGCCGAGCCGCAGCGCCTTGCGGGCGTTGAGGGCGGCCTCGCGGTGGGCGCCGAGTCGGTTGATGAGCAGCGCGTTGCGCAGCTCGGTGTGGAGTTCGCCGGACTCGTTGGAGGCGGTGCCGTCCACGCCGAGGCCGACCGGGACGCCGGCNNGTGCGCCATCCACACGTCCTCGCCGAGCCAGCCGGTGGACTCGAAGTAGTCGGTCGGGCCCATCCCGAACAGCTCGTGGCAGAACTTCTCCTCCTCCACGGTCTCCGAGCCGTGGGTGTGCATGCGCACGCCCTTGCGGCGGGCGAGCGCGGCGCCCTCCCGGAGGAGTTCGGTGGAGATGGAGAACGGCGAACAGGGGGCCGCGGCGATGTGCACCATCGAGCCGAAGGAGGCGTCGTGGTGCTTGTCGATGGCCTCCTCGGTGCCGATGAGGGCGCCCTCGGTGGTCTCGACGGCGAAGTCCGGGGGCAGGCCGCCGTCCTTCTCGCTGCGGTCCATCGAACCGCGGGCCAGGGTGATCCGGGCGCCGATGTCGGCGACCGCGGCCAGCTCGGCGCCCACGAGGTCCCCGGAACCCTGGGGGAAGACGTAGTGGTGGTCGGAGGCGGTGGTGACGCCGCCCTTGACCATCATGCCGAGCGAGCCGTGGGTGGCCGCGGTCAGCATCGCCGCGTCGATCCGGGCCCACGTCGGGTACAGCGCCACCAGCCAGTTGAAGAGGTTGTGGTCGGTGGCCAGACCGCGGGTGATCCACTGGTAGAAGTGGTGATGCGTGTTGATCAGTCCGGGAGTGACCAGGTGACCGGTGCCGTCGATGCGACGGACCACGTTCTCCAGGTTCTCCGGAGCCTTGCCCGCACCCAGTGCCTCGATGACGTTGTCGGCGACGACGACGTATCCACTGGCGTACTCGGTGTCCTGGGCGTCAACGGTCGCGATGGCGCAGTTCTCGATGACGATGCGCTGCTTCACCGCGCTGTCAGGGGCTGCCGATGCTGCCATGGTGCTTTCCTCGTGCTTTCGTGGCGGTTTGGGCACGGCATGGCCCTACGGGATTTGAGTGCCGGAGCCGGGCGAGACGGCTGACAGTACCGCCGCCCGTGAGCTGCTCCGGGTGCCGAGATGGTGGAAGAACAGGTTGAGCGTGACCGCAACCAGGGCACCGGCGCTGATCCCGGAGCCGAGCACGGTCTGCGCCCAAGCGGGGAACCCGGAGTAGAAGGTCGGCGCGG
>LIQL01000716.1 GCA_001418405.1 Streptomyces diastatochromogenes
CCACCCGGACCCCCACCCACACCCCACCCGACTGAACCGTTGTTGCCTGTGGTGGGCATCCGGCCACCACAGGCAGGGACGTCACGTTGCCGATCGCGGTGGGGGCAGCTACCGCGACGATCACCAACCGTCCGCCGCTACGACAACACACCTTCAGGGTCAGTAGGCGGGCTGCGGGGCGGGCGTTGCCGGAGTGGCCGCGACCTTGCGGGTCTCGCGCATGATCAGCAGGCCGTTGACCACCATCAGCGTCGCGGTCAGGCCGTGGACGCCGAGCGCGGTGGCCACGGGGCCGTGGTGGGCCAGCACGGTGGTCATGTCGCCGTACGCGGCGAGGGCCTCCACCAGCAGCGCCCAACCCAGCGCCCGGCGGTGGCCCGTCACCAGCAGGATGCCCAGGACCAGGGCCAGGACGACGTCGCGGATTCCCTTGATGATCAGGAAGCCGCCGCCGTCGCCGGACGGCCAACTCGGCAGCCCGAAGCCCGGCGCCGTCGTCTCCGGACTCAGGATGAACTCCACCCCGAACCAGAGGATGAAGAGGATGAAGGCGGCGGCCAGGAAGGTGTTGATCTTCTTCAGCGACATGGTTCTTCTCCTTGCGAGTCTGCGTCAGCCTGGTGAGCTACGTGGTGCTTGCTGCGAGCTTGCTGCGTCGTGTGGGGCCCGATCGGGTCGCGCGGACGTGACTGATGGAGGGGCGCAGTGTGGCGGGATCGCAGTTGTGGGATCGCCGTAGTGGGTGTTGCGCCGTGCTGGATGCGGGCGAGGGCGGCATCGAACTCCGGCTCGCCGACCTTGAACGCGTGGTTCCACGGTCCTGGTGACCCCTCTTCAGGGACGGGGCACCGCAGGCTGGGGCGCTCGGCGGCCTTGGCGGCCCGGCATGGTGCAGGGCTGCGTGACTGCCCGGGGAAGGGCAGGGCTTCTCCAACTGCCCTCCCCTCCCGGCCACAACTGCCGTGTCATGCGTCGATCTGCTCGAAGAGGGATGGAGAGGGAGGTGGTGGTGCCGCACTTCGGGTGCACGGCCGAGTGGTTGCGGCCGGCCCGGTGGGTGGGTCCGCGGGCTCAGGTGAGGGCGGTGACCAGCAGGGTGAAGGCGGCGATGATGACGGCGACGCGGACGTAGTGGTAGCGGTCCCAGCGGTTCATCTGCTCCTTCCAGTCGGCGGGCCGGTTCTCGGGGGTCCAGGTCTTGCCCTGGTTGTTGATCGGGACGAGCAGCAGGAGCGACATGATCACGCTGACGATCAGCAGTCCGGCGGCGGTGACGACGAGGCCGGTGCCTTCGTGGTGCCATCCGGCGAGGGCCCAGACCGCGGCGAGGACGAGCGAGCTGATGTACCAGACCGGCATCACGGCGCCGAGCATCCGACCCCCGTGGGAGCGGGCGAGCTGGTCGCTGTCCTCGGGGAGGGCGTTGAAGATCCGGTTCATGACGAAGGCGACGGAGAACTCCACCCCCACCATCAGGCCGACGCTGACGGTGGTGATGACCTGAAGTGCGGTGAGCATGATGCCCCTCCTGGATCTAGCATTGCTAGCTGATGGGGCAACGCTAGTACTGCTGCCGCTCGATTGTCTAGCGGTGCTAGGATCGAATCATGTCGGTACAGGAACGCAAGCAGCGCGAACGGGCGGAGCGCGAGCGCCTCATCGTGGCGACGGCCCGCGAACTCGCCGAGCAGCAGGGCTGGGACGCGGTCACCACCCGCCGGCTCGCCGAGCGCATCGAATACAGTCAGCCCGTCCTCTACAGCCACTTCCGCGGCAAGCGCGAGATCATCGGCGCCGTCGCCCTGGAGGGTGCCGCCGAGATGGCCGCGGCGGTGCGGGCCGCGGCCTCCACCGCGAACGGCCCGCGCGAGCGGGTCGCCGCCCTGGCCCGTGCCTATCTCGACTTCGCCGCACGCAATCCGGCGGTCTACGACGCCTTGTTCCAGCTCGACGGCGGCCTGGCGTTCGCGCAGGAGGACACCCCGGAGCCGCTGAAGAACGCCTTCGCCGCGCTGCTGGAGAGCCTGGGGGAGGTCGCCGGGGACGGCGTCGACCCGGGGCTGTTCACCGAGGTGTTCTGGGCGGCACTGCACGGCCTGGCCACCCTGACCCGGGCGGGACGGCTGCCACCGGAGTACATCGAGCCGAGGGTGGAGCTGCTGGTGGAGCGGCTCGCCGTCACGGCCTGATGCACCGTCCCGGCGGGCGGGCGGCCGGGGCCCTCGGGCTCCGCCGGTGCCCGCCCGCGGCAACGCTTCCCGTCACCCGCGCCCACACGCGGCAGCAGTAGATCGCCGGGCCCCGAGCCCCCTCCGGCGGGGCACCAGCCCCGGAAGCCGCGCCGCTCATCGATCACGACCCGATGCGCACCCTGACGCCGCTACGAGCCGGCGCCCGTCGCCGTGGAACTCCACGCGTGTGCGCAGGCCGTCGAGGGCGGCAGCTGGTCCTGTCCTTGCCACCAAGGCGCACAGGAACAACTTCCCGGCCGCGGGTACGGGGGCTCACTCAGGGGGACTCAGGAGAACTCACGGGATGTCATGCAGCGTAGTCGGAGCAGTGGGTGGCCGGGGTGGTGTGGCCCGTGCCGGTCAGTTCCACCAGTGCTGTGGCGGACGCCGTGCACGTGAGCTGTCCGAGCGCGAGAGGGGTGAGTGCGGTCGGGTCGTAGGGGAGGGTGACGCGCAGCCGCCCGGAGGCGTTTGGGGTGGCGGTCACCTTGGCCAAGGCAGTTTCCAAGGTGCCGGTCAGGGGCGGTAGTGCGCTGGTCAGGCCCTGCCTGTGGTCTTCGGGTGAGGGGCCGATGAGGAGGGCGCGGACGGCTTCGGTGGGTGAGGTGATGCCGGCGGCGGAGCGCTCGGCGGGGTGCAGTGTTCCGTCTTTGACGAAATAGACGGCGGGGCCTGCCACGATTCCGGTGGCGGGCTCGCCGGCTCCCATGGGCTTGGACGCGTCGATCGCCGGGCCGGTGCCGCAGCTTGTGAGGCCGAGGAGGAGCACGGGGAGGAGCGGGCGAAGGAGGCGGCCGCCTTGTGTCATGTGCCCTCTCCTGTCGTGGGGGTGCGGGGGAATTCCGCGGTGAAGACGGCTCCGCCGTGCGGGCCGTTGGCTGCGGTCAGGGTGCCGCCGTGCAGGCGGGTGTTCTCCCAGGCGATGGCGAGGCCGAGGCCGCTGCCCTCGGAGCGTGACCGGGCCTGGTCGGCTTTGAAGAAGCGGTCGAAGAGATGTGCGGTGGTCTCGGGGGACAGCCCGCCGCCGTGGTCGATGACGCTGATCCGTACGCGATCCTCGTTGCCCTCGGATGCGGTCACCCGGACGGTCACGGGGGGCGCTCCGTGACGCAGGGCGTTGCCGATGAGGTTGGCCA
>LIQL01000717.1:0-210 GCA_001418405.1 Streptomyces diastatochromogenes
CGGCGATGCGGTCGAGGAGGTCGGGGTCGTCGATCTCGACGGAGGCCAGGGCGGTGCCGGTGGTGAACTCCAGGCAGGTCGTCAGGTAGCGGGCGGCCCGCCAGGGGCCGAGGCCGTCGCCGGTGAACACGCCGTCCACGTGCAGGACTTCGTCGGGGAGCCAGGGTTGGACCAGCATCGCGCCGTCCCGGGGGAAGGCGTAGTCGGCCA
>LIQL01000717.1:229-684 GCA_001418405.1 Streptomyces diastatochromogenes
TCCGGGTCACCGGGCCGGACTTCTCGACCAGGGCGTCGATCGCCTCGCGGACCGCCTTGACGTCCTCGGTGCTGTCCACCAGCCGTACGCCGGCGGCGTGTTCGACGGGGAGGTGCCGGGCGGCCCGCTCGGTGGTGACGTAGCTGACGCGGTGCGTGGTGTGGTCGAGGTAGGCGGCGTAGTCGGCGTAGCGGTCGGTCCAGCGGTGGATGACGAGCACGTGGTGCACCGGGGGCTCCTGGGGCGAGGGGGGCGCGGTTCGGGGCGGCGGCGGGCAGGCCGGACACCGGTGGCGGCAGGGGAGACGTCTCCCTCTGCGCACGGGTGAGGTGTCGGGGCCGGCGTCGGGCCGGGTGCCCCGTCGGTGTGGGCGGGCGGCCGGTCAGGCTGCGGCGGCGGCCAGCAGGGTGGTGTGCATGCCGGTGAGCAGGGCGGCGCAGCGGTCTCGGCCGAGG
>LIQL01000717.1:741-1226 GCA_001418405.1 Streptomyces diastatochromogenes
AGGCCGGTTCGGCGGCGTGCGGCGTCCGTTCGCGCAGTGCGGCGACGGCGGTGACGTCGTGCATGCCGTGCCGGAAGGCGGCGAGGGAGCTCCAGTGGACGGCGTCGGCGAGGGCGACCAGGTCGGCGGTGCGGGCCCGTTCGACCAGTGCCGGCACCCACTGGTTCATGGAGGTGACCAGGTCCTTCCAGCGGCCGCCGAAGCGGTTGGCGCTCATCAGCTGCACCAACAGGGTGTCGGCGTCGCACAGGTCGGCCACGGTGTGGACGTAGGCGGCCAGGACGACGCTGGCGACGGAGACCCGGGCGCGTTCGGCGACCGCGTGTGCGGCCGGGCGGGCGGCGGCGGAGCGCAGGGTGGCCTGGATGGTGTCGCCCTCGGCGCCGGGCGTGCGGGGCAGGGCCACCGACGGTGCGCCGTGCAGGAGTTGGGCCCAGTGGTCGAGCGCCGCGGCCTGTCGGCGGAGTCCGGCGGGGTCGTGCTGG
>LIQL01000718.1 GCA_001418405.1 Streptomyces diastatochromogenes
GCCCACCCCCGGCGCCCGGCACCGCGCCCTGGAGAACCGCCCGCACCTGTGGTTCGCCCACCAACTCCTGCTCGCCCTGAGCGGCCAACGCCCCGTGCACGCCCTCCTCGGCCATGCCCTGCCCGCGGCCTACGACCGGCTCGCCGAACTCGCCCCGCTGTCGCCCCTGCGCCCGTACCTCGCCCCCGGCCTGCGCGCCCCCGTCCCGGCCCTGCACGCCTGCGGCCTGTGCCGCCCCCGCGACGGCGTCATCGAGGCGTTCGCCCGCATCACCACCGGCGCCCGCCTGCGCGCCCTGGCGTTCCGCCTGGAACGCGGCGGCGACGCCCGCTGGCGCTGCGCAGCCCTCGACCTCGGCCCCGTCCCCTAGCGACCGCACGCGAAGAGGGCGCCCCGGCCACTCACGGCCGGGACGCCCTCCACTTCCGCCTCCGCACGAGGGTGCGGACCGCTCACCTCATGCGGCTCACTTCTTGCGGCGGCGACCCGCGCTCTTCTGCGCCTTGCGCCGCTCCGCACGCGTCAGCCCGTCGGCCTCCGAACGGGCCGGACCCTCGCCGTCCGCGTCGCTGACGAAGTCGCCCTCGACGACGCTGCCGTCACCGTCGACCTTGGGCGCGGTGAAGTGCAGCCGGTCGGGCCGCTGCGGCGCCTCCAGGCCCTTGGCGTGGATCTCCGGACGTCCCGCACCGGCCGCCGCCGGGACGGCCTCCTCGGCGACGTCCGCGGACTCCTCCACCGGAACCTCCTCGACCTGCTGCTCCACCTGGACCTCCAGGTTGAACAGGTAGCCGACGGACTCCTCCTTGATGCCCTCCATCATCGCGGTGAACATGTCGAAGCCCTCGCGCTGGTACTCGACCAGCGGGTCCTTCTGGGCCATCGCCCGCAGGCCGATGCCCTCCTGGAGGTAGTCCATCTCGTAGAGGTGCTCACGCCACTTGCGGTCCAGGACCGACAGGACCACGCGGCGCTCCAGCTCCCGCATGATCTCCGAGCCGAGCTGCTCCTCGCGGGCCGCGTACTGCTCGTGGATGTCGTCCTTGATGGCGTCGGCGATGAACTCGGAGGTCAGGCCCGCGCGGTCACCGACCTCCTCCTCCAGCTCCTCGATGGTCGCCTTGACCGGGTAGAGCTGCTTGAACGCGCCCCACAGGCGGTCCAGGTCCCACTCCTCCGCGAAGCCCTCGACGGTCTCCGCCTGGATGTAGGCGTCGATCGTGTCTTCCATGAAGTGCTTGATCTGGTCCTGGAGGTCCTCGCCCTCCAGGACCCGCCGGCGCTCGCCGTAGATGACCTCGCGCTGGCGGTTGAGGACCTCGTCGTACTTCAGGACGTTCTTGCGGGTCTCGAAGTTCTGCTGCTCGACCTGCGACTGGGCGGACGCGATCGCCCGCGTCACCATCTTGTTCTCGATCGGCACGTCGTCGGGCACGTTGGCCATCGCCATGACCCGCTCGACCATCTGGGCCTTGAACAGCCGCATCAGGTCGTCGCCCAGGGAGAGGTAGAACCGCGACTCGCCCGGGTCGCCCTGCCGGCCGGAACGACCGCGCAGCTGGTTGTCGATGCGCCGCGACTCGTGCCGCTCGGTGCCCAGGACGTAGAGCCCGCCGAGCTCCTTGACCTCTTCGAACTCCGCCTTGACGGCCGCCTCGGCGCGCTCCAGGGCGGCGGGCAGCGCGGCCGCCCACTCCTCCACGTGCTCGACCGGGTCCAGCCCGGCCTGGCGCAGCTCGGTCTCGGCGAGGTCGTCGGGGTTGCCGCCGAGCTTGATGTCCGTACCGCGGCCGGCCATGTTGGTGGCGACCGTCACCGCGCCCTTGCGGCCCGCCTGGGCGACGATCGTCGCCTCCCGGTCGTGCTGCTTGGCGTTGAGGACCTCGTGGGCGATGCCGCGGTTCCTGAGCTGCTGCGAGAGGTACTCGGACTTCTCGACCGAGGTGGTGCCGACCAGGATCGGCTGCCCCTTGCCGTGCTTGTCCGCGATGTCCTCGACGACCGCGTCGAACTTCGCGGGCTCGGTGCGGTAGATCAGGTCCGCCTGGTCCTTGCGGACCATCGGCCGGTTCGTCGGGATCGGGACGACGCCGAGCTTGTAGATCTGGTGGAACTCCGCGGCCTCGGTCATGGCCGTACCGGTCATGCCGGAGAGCTTGCCGTAGAGGCGGAAGAAGTTCTGGAGGGTGATCGTGGCGAGCGTCTGGTTCTCGTCCTTGATCTCCACCCCCTCCTTCGCCTCGATGGCCTGGTGCATGCCCTCGTTGTAGCGGCGACCGGCGAGGATGCGGCCGGTGTGCTCGTCGACGATCATGACCTCGCCGTCGATGACGACGTAGTCCTTGTCGAGCTTGAACAGCTCCTTGGCCTTGATCGCGTTGTTGAGGTACCCGACCAGCGGCGTGTTGACCGACTCGTACAGGTTGTCGATGCCCAGCCAGTCCTCGACCTTGCCGACGCCGGACTCGTGGATGCCGACGGTGCGCTTCTTCTCGTCGACGTCGTAGTCGCCGGTCTCCTCCACGCCGCGCTGCGGGTTGGCCGGCTCGCCCCGCTTGAGGCGCTGCACCAACTTGGCGAAGTCGCCGTACCACTTGGTGGCCGAGTCCGCCGGACCCGAGATGATCAGCGGCGTACGGGCCTCGTCCACCAGGATCGAGTCGACCTCGTCGACGATCGCGAAGTTGTGGCCGCGCTGGACCAGTTCGTCCTGCGACCAGGCCATGTTGTCGCGCAGGTAGTCGAAGCCGAACTCGTTGTTGGTGCCGTACGTGATGTCGCAGCCGTACTGCTCGCGGCGCTGCGCCGGCGTCATGTCGGCCAGGATGCAGCCCACGCTCAGGCCCAGGAACTTGTGGACCCGACCCATCATTTCCGAGTCGCGCTCGGCGAGGTAGTCGTTGACCGTGATCAGGTGGACGCCCTTGCCGGACAGCGCGTTCAGATACGCCGGGAGGGTACCCACCAGGGTCTTGCCCTCACCGGTCTTCATCTCCGCGACGAAACCGAGGTGCAGGGCCGCACCGCCCATCAGCTGCACGTCGTAGTGCCGCTGGCCGAGGACCCGCTTGGCGGCCTCGCGGACCGTCGCGAACGCCTCGGGCAGCAGGTCGTCGAGGCTCTCGCCGTCGGCGTAGCGCTGCTTGTACTCGTCGGTGAGCGCCCTCAGCTCGGCGTCGGAGAGGGCCGCGAAGTCCTCCTCGATGGAGTTCACCTGGCCCGCGATGCGGTGCAGCTTGCGCAGGATCTTTCCTTCGCCTGCACGCATGATCTTCGTCAAGACGGACACTTGGGCTGGTCTCCTTGCCGGTCGGGCCTGCACGGTCGAGTGCGCGGGCGCGGCATGTTTCCAGGGGGCAGGCCCCGCCGCAACGGCCATCGTAAAGGAGGACGCTGCCCGGCCGGGAGGTCCGCCGCAGCCGAGCCCGCCGACCCCTTGCCACGTCAACGCACGAGCCCACGAGAAGGTGCCGGGAAAGTTTCCGCCGAACGACGGTGATCCCGGCCGCACTCGGCCCCGAAAGACACCCGCGCCCCCTCCGCCGCGACGGTCCGGAAACACGACGAAAACGGCTCGCGGCGTCCCGCCCGGCGCAGCAGACTCGCCCCATGATGCCCGTCACGCTCACCACCGACCGCCTCCTGCTGCGCCCCTTCGAGCCCTCCGACGTGCCCGCGGTGCTCGCCGCCTGTCAGGACCCCGACATCCCCCGCTGGACCGCGGTCCCCTCGCCCTACGGCCCGGCCGACGCGGAACGGTTCGTCGGCGCGCTCGCCCCCGACGGCTGGCGCGACGACACCGGCTACACCTTCGCCGTGGTCGCCCGCACCGACGGGACCCTGGTCGGCTCCATGGCCCTGCTCCGCCTCGACCAGCTGCGCACCACGGAGCGGCAGGCGGAACTCGGCTACTGGACCGCCAAGGCACAGCGCGGCAACGGCTACACCGCGGAAGCGGCCGGCGCCGTGGCCCGCTGGGCCTTCCGCGAGCTGGGCGTGGAACGCCTGGAATGGCTCGCCGAGGCCGGCAACGAAGGCTCCTGGGCCGTCGCCCGCAAGGTCGGCTTCCAACGGGAGGGCACCCTGCGCGCCAAGCTGGTGCACGAGGGCACCCGCCGGGACGTGTGGATCGGCTCCCTCCTGCCGTCCGACCTGCCCCGCGAACCCGCCCCCGCCGGCTCGACCGCCCTGCCGCTGCCGGACCCCACGCCGTACCTCCCGCACCCGCGCTGACCCCCGGAACCGCCCGGCCTGCGGGAACGCCCGACCGCGGGAGCGTTGTCAGTGGCCGCCCCTACGCTGTGCGCCATGACCGGAGTGACGCAGCGCCAACCCGCACCACGCCCCGTGACCGACCTGTCCGCCGACGACGCCCGGCGACTGGCGCTGCGGGCGCAGGGCCTGCTCGGGGCACCGGACCGCCGGGCCGGCGTCCGCGGCATGCTGCGCCACCTCGGCGCCGTCCAGCTCGACACGATCTCCGTGCTGGCCCGCTCCCACGAGCTCGTCCCCTACGCCCGCCTCGGCGCGGTCGGCCGCACGGCCGTCGAGAGCGCCTACTGGTCGGCGACCCCCGAGGGCGACTCCCCGGCCCGGCCGCACAGCTTCGAGTACTGGTCGCACGCCGCCTGCATCCTGCCCATCGAGGAGTGGCCGCTCTTCGCCTTCCGCCGCCGCGCCCGGCGCGCCAAGGGCCACCGCTGGCACGTCATGAAGGACTCCGCGCGCTCCTGCGCCGCCGTCCTGGACCGCCTCCGGGCCGACGGCCCGCTCACCACCTCCCAACTGGGCGGCGGTCGCAACGGCGGCGAGTGGTGGGACTGGTCCGAGACCAAGATCGCCGTGGAGTGGCTGCTGGACACCGGCGACGTGGTCTGCACCGAACGCCGCGGCTGGAAGCGGGTCTACGACCTCGCCGAGCGCGCCGTCCCCGAGCCGCTGCTCCACGACGACCTCGACGACACCGCGTGCACGCGGCGCCTGGTCGCCCAGGCCGGCGCCGCGATGGGCGTGGCCACCCGCGCGGACCTCGCCGACTACCACCGCCTCAAGGGCGAGCAGGTGGACGCCGTCATCGAGGACACCGGACTGGTGCCGGTGACGGTCGAGGGCTGGGCCAAGCCCGCCTGGGCGGATCCGGCGGCGCTCGCCGCCCCGTCCCGAGGCCGGCACCGCACGACCCTGCTCTCCCCCTTCGACTCCCTCATCTGGGACCGCCCGCGCACCGAGCGGATCTTCGGCTTCACCCACCGCCTGGAGGCGTACGTCCCCAAACCCCAGCGGATACACGGCTACTTCGCGATGCCCCTGCTCGCCGGCGGCAAGCTGGTCGGCCGCGTCGACCCGGCCCGCGAGGGCCGCACCCTCGTCGCCCGCCAACTCTCGCTCCAGGGCCCCAAGGCCGTCGGCCCCATGGCCCGGGCCCTGCACGAGGCCGCGGCCTGGGTGGGCTGCGACACCGTCCGCGTCGAGCGCTGCGACGACCCGCAGCTGGCCGCCGCCCTCCGCGTCGAACTCACCCACGCCGACGGCGAACGCCCCGCGGAGGACCCGACGGCCTGACCCGCCACCGGCCCCGGTCCAGCCCGGGTCCGGCCCGGCGGCCGCCCTGGCCCGGCGGCGGCCACCGGCAATCCCACGGCAATCCGGCACCGCTCCGGGGGCACCCGGCCCCCGGCATCACCGGATTTCGAGAATCTTCTCCCGCATCGCATACACCACGGCTTCCATCCGGGAATGCAGTTGGAGCTTCTCCAGGATGTTGCGCACGTGGTTCTTCACGGTGTTCTCGGAGATGAACAACTCCTTGGCGATATCGCGGTTGTTCATGCCCGTGGCAACGAGTTTGAGGACCTCCAGCTCACGGTCGGTGAGCCGGGGCGCCGGCACCAGACGACGCTCGTCGGTGCGCTGGATCATCGACTTGAACTCCGTCAGGAGCTTGGACGCCATCGACGGGCTGATCTGCGACTGCCCGTCCGCGACGGCCCGGATCGCGGTGGCCACCTCGTCGGTGGAGATCTCCTTGAGGAGGTAGCCGGTGGCGCCGGCCTTGATCGCGTCGTAGAGGTCGGCCTCCTCGTCGCTGATCGTGAGCATGATGATCTTCGCGCTGGGGGCCACCTCCTTGAGGGAGGTGCACGCCTCGATCCCGCCGCGGCGGGGCATCCGGACGTCCATCAGCACGATGTCGGGCAGCAGGTCCGCGGCCTTGTCGACCGCCTCCGCGCCGTCTCCGGCCTCGCCGACGACCTGGATGTCCTCCTCCTGCGCCAGCACGATCTCCAGACCGCGACGGAAGAGCGCATGGTCGTCCACGACGAGGACCCGGATCGGCTCCTTGCGCGGCACGCGCGCGGCACCGTCCCCGTCATCGGCCCCCACACCGCAGACGTCGCCGTCCGCGCCACCCCGTGCGGGCCCGAAACTGTCCCCCATTGATTCCTCCCCGTCAACTACTCGGCCGAAGGGCCAGAGTTTGGATATAAGGCTGGTTGACTACAGCCCTTTTCGGCCGGCCCGATCAATGCCATACGACCGTCTCCCCGGCATGTCGCCGTTTCGCGTCCACATACTCCCCGGCTGGCACAAACACTATACGGCTTCAACTCCAGCCCTCCGCAGGCACGATGGTGCCCCCGGGCGTGCGCCGGGGGCACCGAACGGGTGGGGGTCAGCCGCCCAGCGCGCCGCCTGCGCCGCCGGGCGATTCCTCTCCGAACGCGTCGGAATTCAAGTGGATGACGCCGTAGTCGTAAGCGTGCCGCCGGTAGACGACACTCGGCTGCTTGGTCTCGGCGTCGACGAAGAGATAGAAGTCGTGTCCGACCAACTCCATCTCGTAGAGCGCCTGGTCGAGCGCCATCGGCGCCGCCGAGTGGGTCTTCTCGCGGACGACCACGGGCCCTTCGCCCTGGATCTCCAGCGATCCCATCCGGGTGGTCGGCACCTTGTCCTGCTGCGCGGCCTCCTCCGCGGCCGTCAGGCCGTGGCCGTTCAGCCGTGCCGCGTCGGGGACGGTGACCGCGACCTCACTCGCGGGGATGCGCCCGTTGCCACGGCGCGAGTGGCGCTTGTCGTGCTCCTTCCGCAGGCGCGCCTCCAACTTGGCCGTTGCCAGGTCCAGCGCTGCGTACGGGTCGGCTGCGGCCGCCTCGGCCCGGACCACCGGGCCACGGGAGCGGAGGGTGATCTCCACTCGGTCGGAACGGTCGGCCTGCCGCGGGTTGGGCTCCTTGGACACCTCGACGTCCAGGCTGATCACCTTGCCGTCGAGCTTCTGGACCTTGTCCAGCTTCAGCTTCTCGGCCACGTGCTTGCGGAACCGCTCGGGCACCTCGGTCTTGCGGCCCTTGACGACGATGTCCACGCAGAACTCCGTTCCCGGATCGCCCCGCTCAGCAAGCGGAGCAGCTCCTTCTTGCACCAGGCCCCGGTGGGTGCCGGAGCCTCGGACTGGCGACGTTCACCTCCTCCTCCCCCAGGGGTGAGATCTCCATTCCCACGTTTTCAGAATCGCCGAAAAACCCTGAAAAGCATGCAACACGACATCGGAGGCAAAGCGTCCGCCAAGTCCTCACAACCGAACATAGCTCTACTGGACGGGTGTCGGCACCCCCTCAGCACGCCCAGCTCCGTTTGAGTGAAATTCGGCGCTTACTACCAGCAACGACCGGCCGACCCGGCCGGTTCCCCTTCACCGGCCGTCCGCACGAGCACTCCGCCGGCCCCCCAAGGCCCCACCC
>LIQL01000719.1 GCA_001418405.1 Streptomyces diastatochromogenes
CACCCACGACGACCCGCGGCGGGGGCGGGGGTGTCCGGGGTGCCCGCGCCGCGGGTCGTCGTGGGTGCCGTGCTCATCGGAGCCTCCGTAGGTGGTGCTGGGTACACCCCCATGGGGTGCGCAACCCAATGACCTGGCGTTCTCCTACGCGGCAGACTGTTCCCGCGCCCGAGGTCCGGTCGCGTGAAGCCCAGGGAGCGTACGGATGAGGGTCCGCAGAACACTGGTCGCCGCGGCGCGGGGGCTGGCGCTGGCGGTGGCCGCGGAGGCGGGATCGGTCGTCCTCCTGGTGCTGGTCCTGCTGTCGTTGGCGCTCCTGGTCATCGGCGTGGGGGTGCTGACCACGCCGGTGGTGCTGACGTGGGCCCGCCGCCACGCCGATCTGCGGCGGGTGTGGGCGCACGCGCTGAGCGGGGTGCGGATCCCGGCCGGGTACCGCCCGTTCCCGCCGGGGCTGCGGCGCGGCCCCGCGGGCCAGTGGCGGCGCTGTGCGGTCATGTTGCGGGACCCGGCGACCTGGCGGGAACTGCTGTGGTTGGTGGTCGACCTGTCGGTGGGGCTGGCCCTGGCGCTGCTGCCGGCGACGCTGGTGGTCTACGGCGCCGGGTTCGTGCTGCTGCCGGTGGTGCAGGGGCTGACCGGAGCGGGCGGCGAACTGCTCGGGGTCGGGTCGCTGACCGTTGACCACCCGTTGCTGCTGCTCGTGGCGCCGGTGCTCGGCGCGGGGATGCTGTGGCTGGCGTGGCGCGGCAACCCGGCGCTGTTGCGGGCGCACTTCCGCCTGGCGGCGGTGTTCCTGGCGCCGCCGCAGGCGGAGTTGGCGGACCGGGTGGCGCGGCTGACCGAGACCCGGGCCGACGCGGTGGACGCCTCGGCGGCCGAACTGCGCCGGATCGAGCGCGATCTGCACGACGGGGCGCAGGCCCGGCTGGTGGCGATGGGCATGGATCTGGGCGTCGTCGCGGCGCTGATCGAGAAGGACCCGGCCCGCGCCAAGGAGCTGGTGGGTCGGGCCCGGGAGTCGTCCGCGGAGGCGCTGGCGGAACTCCGCGACCTGGTGCGCGGGATCCACCCGCCGGTGCTGGCCGAGCGGGGCCTGGGGGACGCGGTGCGGGCGCTGGCCCTGCGGATGGCGGTCCCGGTCGAGGTGACGGTGGAGCTGCCGCGGCGGTTGACGGCACCGGTGGAGTCGGCCGCGTACTTCGCGGTCGGCGAGCTGCTGACGAACGCCGCGAAGCACTCCGGCGCCGACCGGATCGCGGTGGACCTCCGGCACGTCGACGGCCGGCTGCGGGTCACGGTGCGCGACGACGGGCGGGGCGGCGCCGCGGTGCGTCCCGCCGGGGCCGGCGGGGGCGCGGAAGGTTCGGGACTGCGCGGGGTGGCGCGCCGGCTCGGTACATTCGACGGCGTGCTCACCGTCGACTCCCCGGCGGGCGGCCCGACGTCGGTCACGATGGAGATCCCGTGCGCGTAGTCCTCGCCGAAGACCTCTTCCTCCTGCGGGACGGTCTGGTCCGGATGTTGGAGGCGTTCGACTTCGAGGTCGTGGCGGCGGTGGCGTCGGGGCCCGAACTGAGCCGGGCGCTGGCCGAGCTGGAGCCGGACGTGGCGGTGGTGGACGTCCGGCTGCCGCCGTCGTTCACCGACGAGGGGTTGCAGTGCGCGCTGCGGGCCCGCGCGGCCCGGCCGGGGCTGCCGGTGCTGGTGCTGTCGCAGCACGTGGAGCAGTTGTACGCGCGGGAGTTGCTGGCGGACGGCAGCGGCGGGGTGGGGTACCTGCTCAAGGACCGGGTCTTCGACGCGGAGCAGTTCGTGGAGGCGGTGCGCCGGGTGGCGTCCGGGGGGACCGCGATGGACCCGCAGGTCATCGCCCAGCTGTTGTCCCGACGGGCCGGGGACCGGCCGATGGCGGGGCTGACGCCGCGCGAGGTGGAGGTGATGGAGCTGGTGGCGCAGGGCCGGTCCAACGCCGCCATCGCGGCCCGGCTGGTGATCACGGAGCGGGCGGTCGCCAAGCACACCTCCAACATCTTCGGGAAGCTGGCGCTGCCGCCGTCGGACGACGACAACCGCCGGGTGCTGGCGGTGCTGGCCTACTTGGACCGCGGCTGAACGAGCGCGCGGCGCCGGCTCGTCGCCGGGCGTGCGTGCGTGTGTGCGGTGAGTTTCGGCCAATCGGCGGCCCGTGGGCGGGGCGCACCGGAGTCCCGTCGGCCGCCGTGCGCCGCCAACTCCCTTGCCGGGCGGGGCGGACGGCCGTCCCGGCGCCGCTGGTGGGCGCCCCGGGCGCCGCGTACGCTGGCCGGCACGGCTCACGCGAGTAAGGGGATCAGACATGGGCACCGCAGCCGACAAGGAATGGCTCTACGGCCTCGACATCTCCGACGCCGTCTGGCAGCGCCCGCCCGGCGACCCCGAAGCGGAGGCGGTGGAGATCGCCTTCCTGGAGCGCGGCGCGGTGGCGATGCGCAACTCCACCGACCCCGACGTCGTGCTGCGCTACACCGAGGCGGAGTGGCGGGCGTTCGTCCTGGGCGCCCGGGACGGGGAGTTCGACCTGGACCGGCACCAGTCGGCCTGACCCCGGCGTCGGGTCCGGCCGGGGTGCGGTCACCCGTTCGGGTCGGCCCGGTCGGTCGGTGACCATCACAGGATTCACTCGTTCCACCGAACGTGGAGCAGCAGCAGGCGGCAACCCCGCGCCCGGACCGCACCTCCCCCGTCGGACCTGCCGACGGGGGTGACCCCATCGACGTCGAGCAGGCCGAGGCGGCCCTGGTCGAGCACTACCCCCGGCTGGCCCGGCTGGCCTACGTGGTACTGCCGCCGGGGCCCAGCCGCGGGCGGCGGGTGCTGGCCGCCCACGCCGTGGTGCAGCGGGCCCTGCCCCGGCGGGCCGGCCCCGGCGTCGTGCTGCCCGCGCAGCGCGGCGGGGACGAGGCCGTCGATCCCGGTTACGCCCTGATGCGGCTGCGGGTGCTGCGGGCGGCGCTGGCCGCCGGGCGGCGCCGGTGGCAGCCGCCGGCGCCGCTCCCCCAGGTCTGGGGCCTGCGGTTGTTCCCGCGCTCCGGAGGTGCCGACGAACTCGCCCTGGACCAGGCCCTGTCGGCG
>LIQL01000072.1 GCA_001418405.1 Streptomyces diastatochromogenes
GATGACCGGGCTCTACTCGATGGCGCTCGCCCTGGGGACCTCCCTCGCGGCGGCGCTCACCGTCCCCATGACCGCTGCGCTCGGCGGCAGTTGGCGCACCGGGCTGGCCGTGTGGGGGCTGCTCGCCGTGCTCGCGGTGGTGCCGTGGCTGGTGGTGCTGCGGCGCCGGCCGGCCGGATCACCCTCGGCACCGGCGGGCGGCACCCCGGCGACCGCGGAAACGCCCATACGGATCACCTCGTCGCCGACCGCCTGGGCGCTGGCGGTCTTCTTCGGCCTCCAGGCGACCGCCGCCTACATCACCATGGGGTGGATGCCGCAGATCTTCCGCGACGCCGGGGTCTCGGCGGGCACCGCGGGGGTGCTGCTGGCCGTCACCATGGCCGTCGGCGTGCCGCTCTCGTTCGTGCTGCCGCGGCTGGCGGCCCGGATGCGGCACCAGGGGCCGCTGGTGGTCGTCCTGGGCGTCTGCGGACTGGCCGGCTACACCGGCCTGGGGTTGGCGCCGGCCGGCGGGGCCTGGGTGTGGGCGCTGCTGATGGGCATCTCCAACTGCGCCTTCCCGCTTGCCCTGACGATGATCGGGATGCGCTCCGTGAGCGCCGCCGGCGTGGTCAAGCTGTCCGCCTTCGCGCAGAGCGTCGGCTACCTGATCTCCATCCCCGGGCCGCTGCTGGTCGGCACGCTCTACCAGCACAGCGGTGGCTGGGGACTGCCGATCGCGCTGATGATCGGGTTGATGGTGCCGCAGATCGCGGTGGGTGTGCTGGCGGGCCGCAACCGCCGCATCGAGGACGAGCGGTGACGGCGGTTGCAGCCGCGGGCTGAGCGCCGTCGGCCCGTCCGCCCGTCGGTGCGGGGCGCGGAGGGTGCCGCGCGGACGGTGCCGTGCGGACCGCGTGCCCGCGCCGCTCGCACCCGGTTGCGAGCCCTGGCGGGAGCGGCGCGGTGGGCGGGTGCGACACTGGGCGCATGCCAGTGCTCGAACCGAATCCGCAGGGCAGCCAGAAGAAGCTGCTGCTCGTCCTGGCCCTGATGCTCGGGGTGACCGTCGTCGTCGGGATCATCGCGAGCATCGCCGCGCCATGATCCCGAGGCGGCCGGCCCCGCGGCCCGGTCGCCGTGACCCGGGGTGGGGTTGTCCCCCGATCCCCTAGGGGGCGGGCGTCAGGGATCAATGGGTGGTTTCCCGGATGGGAAGGGCCGTCGCGACTGCGTAGCGTCGTCGTCACACCGCGGAACCGCGGTGGGCGCGCCGCCGTCCGCGGCCGTGCCGGTCCCGCGACCCCTTGGGAGCCCGCCATGTCCGCCGCGTTCAGCCGCCCGTCCGCAGCCCGGGCACCGCGTCTGCGGAAGGCCCTGCCGTGGTGGGGGTTGGCGCTGCCGACCGTGTCGTTCGTCGTCCTGTTGGTGCTGGTGGCGAGCCCGGGCACGGCGAGTGCCGCCGGTGCGCCGCGCGCCCCGGAGAGCCTGGCGCCGCTGCTGGAGTTCCTCGCCCGGGTGCTCCGGCTCGGAGGGTGAGCGCGGCCCGCGCGCCGGGGCCTCCCGACGGGGTCACCCGGCGGGACGGAGCGCCTCAACACCCCGCGCCGGGCGGCGGGTTTCGTGCGAAGCTGGGACGCATGAGCGTCGATACACCCCGCCGGATTGTCCTGCTCCGACACGCAAAGGCCGAATGGTCGGACGAGAGCGACCATGAGCGTCCGCTCGCCGATCGCGGCCGCAAGGATGCCCCGGTCGCCGGCCGCTGGCTGGCCGGTGCCGGTGTCACCCCCGAACTGACCCTCTGCTCGACGGCCACGCGCACCCGCGAGACCTGGAAGCTGGTCGTCTCCGAGCTTCCGCAGCGACCCAAGACCGTCTACGACGAGCGGCTCTACGAAGCCTCCCTCGGCGAGCTCATCGCGATCTTGAACGAGACCTCCGACGAAGTGAGCGACCTGGTGGTCGTCGGGCACAACCCCGGCGTGCACGCCCTCGCCGACGCCCTGGCGGGGGAGGCCGACGGGGATCTGCTGGCGCGGATGAACCGCAGCGGGTTCCCCACGTCGGCCGTGGCGGTGCTGACGTTCACCGGCTCCTGGAAGTCGGTCGAGCACGGCGTCGGCCGGCTCGTCGCGTTCTGGTCGCCGCACGCCTAGGCGCGTGGCGACGCCCGGCCCCAGCGCGCGCCCGGCCCGGCCGCGCACCGGTCACCGGGGTGCCCGTCCCGGGCGGTGAGCGGCCCGCGGCGGCGGGTGAGCGACGACGAGGCCCCGGTGCGCGAGGTGCGCACCGGGGCCTTCGGGCTGTCCGGGGCCGGAGACGGCGAGCGGAGCGGGGCCCGGGCGGGCGTTCCCCGGGGGAACACGAGCGCCGGGCCCGGGGCCCCGCGGCTCACTCCACGTGGGTGTCCGCCGCCTCGACCTCTTCGCGGGTGATTCCCAGCAGATAGAGCACGGTGTCCAGGAACGGCACGTTGACGGCGGTGTGCGCGGCCTCGCGGACCACCGGCTTGGCGTTGAAGGCGACCCCCAGCCCGGCGGTGTTGAGCATGTCCAGGTCATTGGCGCCGTCGCCGATCGCGACGGTCTGCACCAGCGGCACCCCGGCCTCGTGCGCGAACTGCCGCAGCAGCCGGGCCTTGCCGGCCCGGTCCACGATGGCGCCGGTGACCCGTCCGGTGAGCTTGCCGTCGACGATCTCCAGGGTGTTGGCGGAGGCGAAGTCCAGCCCCAGCTCCTCCTGGAGGGCGTCGGTGACCTGGGTGAAACCGCCCGACACCACGCCGACTTGGTAGCCGAGCCGCTTGAGGGTGCGGACCAGGGTGCGCGCTCCCGGCGTGAGCCGCACCTCCTTGCGGACCAGGTCCACCACGGACGCGTCCAGGCCGCGGAGCAGTTCGACGCGGGCGTGCAGCGACTGCTCGAAGTCCAGCTCGCCGCGCATCGCGGCGGCCGTCACCTCGGCGACCTCGGCCTCGCAGCCGGCGTGCGCCGCGAACAGCTCGATGACCTCGTCCTGGATGAGGGTGGAGTCGACGTCCATCACGACCAGCCGCTGCGCCCGGCGCTGCAGCCCGGCCGCGACCACCGCGACGTCCACCCGGAGCTTCGCGGCCTCCGGCGCCAGCACGGTGCGCAGCGCCTCGGTCTCGGCCCCGGAGACGGCGAACTCCACGGCCGTCACCGGATACTTGGCGAGCCGGAAAATACGGTCGATATTGCCCCCCGTGGCCGTTATGGCCGCGGCGATGGCGGCCGTCGACTCCGCGGTGAGCGGGTGTCCCAGCACGGTGACGTGGGAGCGGCCGACGCCGCGCGGGCGGTTGTCGCCGCGGCCGGAGATGATCTCGGCCTGGAGGTTCAGCGATTCGGCCCAGCTGTGCACGGTGGCCCTCAGGTCGCCCTCGGAGGACCCGGTGGTGCCCTGGTCGGGGAACGGGGTGGTGACCAGCACGCACAGGGTGATGCGGCCCCGGGTCACCACCTGCTCGATGTCCACGACATCGACGGCGTAGGCGGCGAGGGTGTCGAACAGGCCCGCGGTGATGCCGGGCCGGTCCTTCCCGAAGATCTTGACGAGGAGTGTCGGTTCGTCTTCGCCTGGTGCGGCGGCGGCAGGCGGGATCTGCGATGCGCTCATGGTGCCTTTACGGTAACCGGCGGGCGACCGCGGCCGTACGCGTGTCCGGGGATCGGACCCGCCGCCCCGACATGGGCGACCGCCACCGGGCCGGTCCGTCACCGGCGCTGCACCGGATGCGCGTGATCGTTATGGACTCGTGTCCGGGGTCGTCGGGTTGCACCGACCCGGGGGACCCGGCTGGCGCTCCAACTCCCCTTTTGGTATGGCGTTTTCCGGTCCGCGGCGGAAGTGGGGAGCGCCCCCGGTGCGCCGAATGGCCTGAATTCCTGGCATTTCAGGCAGAGCGGGCCCTTCCGGCTCTCCGGGAGGGTTCGCCGGATGTGGCGGGAGCGCCCCGTTCCCCGCTCCCGTCCCGGTTTCCGGTCGGCGGGCCGAGCCTGAAATAGTTCTGCACGATGTTCGCCATCCCTAGACTTCCCATACAGGGCGTCACTCGGGGGACTATGTAATGGGGCATGGAGTGCCTGAACTCGTACTGGAACTGAACGGAAGGACCTGGACCCTCGATCCGTCCCGGTCCTACAGCGTGGGCCGTGATCCGCAGGGTGACATGGTGCTCGACGACGCCAGGGTCTCCTGGCGACACGCCACCCTCCGGTGGTCCGGCCGCAGCTGGCTCATCGAAGACCACGGCAGCACCAACGGCACCTACGTGCAGGGCCAGCGCGTCCAGCAGTTGGAGATCGGCCCCGGCACCGCCGTCCACCTGGGCAACGCCACCGACGGCCCCCGGCTGAGCCTGTCCGCCGCCGCGGCGCCCGCCGACGCCTTCAGCGCGCAGCCCGCAGCGGCCGCGCCGCACCAGGGTTGGCAGGCTCCGCCCGCGCAGCAGCAGCCGCCGGCCCAGCAGGGCTGGCAGGCCCCGCCGCAGGGCCAGCAGCCGTACGTCCCGCCGCAACAGGCCGCCCCGGCGCAGCAGCCCGCGCAGCCCCAGCAGCGCGCGGCCGAGCCGGCCCAGGGCGGCGACCGCAGCCCGACCACCTTCCACCGCCTGGACACGGGCCGGGTGATGCGCATCGGTCGTGCCCTCGACAACGAGCTGGTCGTCTCCGACCTCCAGGTCTCCCGCCACCACGCGGAGTTCCGGGCCACCCCCGACGGTCGGTTCGAGATCCGCGACCTGGGCAGCCACAACGGCACCTACGTCAACGGCCAGCCGGTCCCCAAGTCCGGCAGCGCCCCGGTCGGCCCGAACGACACCGTCGGCGTCGGCCACTCCACCTTCCGGCTGGTCGGCGACCGCCTGGAGGAGTTCGTCGACACCGGCGAGGTCTCCTTCTCGGCCCGCCACCTCACCGTCACCGTCGACGGCGGCAAGCAGATCCTCAAGGACGTCTCGTTCGGCGTCCCCGAGAAGTCGCTGATCGCCGTCATCGGCCCCTCCGGCTCCGGCAAGTCGACGCTGCTCAAGGCGCTGACCGGCTACCGCCCCGCCAACCAGGGCGACGTCCTCTACGACAACCGGAACCTCTACAAGCACTTCGCCGAACTGCGCCAGCGCGTCGGCCTGGTCCCGCAGGACGACATCCTCCACAAGGAGCTGACCGTCCAAAAGGCGCTCCGCTACGCCGCGAAGCTCCGCTTCCCCGGCGACACCGCGGAGTCCGAGCGCGAGGCCCGGATCAACGAGGTGCTGCGCGAGCTCAAGCTCGACATCCACAAGGACAAGAAGATCACCTCGCTCTCCGGAGGCCAGCGCAAGCGCGTCTCGGTCGCCCTGGAGTTGCTGACCAAGCCGTCGCTGATCTTCCTGGACGAGCCGACCTCGGGCCTCGACCCGGGCATGGACCGCGACGTCATGCAGCTGCTGCGCGGCCTCGCCGACGACGGCCGCACGGTGCTGGTGGTCACCCACTCGGTGGCCGAACTCGCCCTGTGCGACCGCCTGTTGGTGATGGCCCCGGGCGGCTCGGTGGCCTACTTCGGGCCGCCCGAGGAGGCGCTGAACTTCTTCCAGTACGAGACCTGGGCCGACGTCTTCTCGGCGTTCGAGAACTACCGGGACTACGACTGGGCGGGCCGCTGGCGCGGCTCCCCGCACTACCAGATGTACGCCGCCGACCTCGACGCCGCCCCGCCGCAGTCGGTCAACGTCCAGGCCCCGCCGGCCCGCATACAGAAGTCGCAGAGCTGGGGCTCCCAACTCTGGACCCTGATGCGCCGCTACGTCTCGGTGCTCGCCTCCGATCGCGGCTTCCTCGCCCTGATGGTGATCCTGCCGGCCGTCCTCGGCGTGGTCTCCCTGCTGATCCCCAGCGACTACGGCCTCGGGTACGGTCCGGTCGCCAGGCACCAGACCAACCGCGACGCGAGCACCATCTCGCTGATCCTCGCGGTCGGCATGTGCTTCTCCGGCGCCGCCAACTCGGTCCGTGAGCTGATCAAGGAGCGGGTCATCTACGAGCGCGAACGGGCCACCGGCCTCTCGCGGTCGGCGTACCTGATGTCCAAGATCATCGTGTTGGGTGTGGCCACCGCCCTCCAGGGCGTGATCATCGCGGCGATCGGCTTCTCCACCCGCCAGATGCCGTCCCAGGGCCTGATCGTCGCCAAGGCCCCGGCCGTCGAGATGACCATCGCGATCATCGCCCTCGGCTTCACCTCGATGATGGTCGGCCTGATCATCTCGTCGCTGGTCAAGACCGCCGAGAAGACCATGCCGCTGCTGGTCATGTTCGCCATCGTCCAGGTCGTCTTCACCGGCGTCCTCTTCCAGCTCTTCGACACCGTCGGCGTCTCCCAGTTCTCCTGGCTGATGCCGTCCCGTTGGGCGGTCGCCGCACTCGGCGCCACCGCGGACATGAACACCCTGCTGCCGTGGGAGCCCGGCAACCCGGACCCGCTGTGGAAGCACCAGACCGGCGTCTACGTCATGGACGTGGTCATCCTGGTCACCCTGGGCGTGGCGCTCGCCTTCGTCGTCGCGCGGCTGCTGCGCCGCCACGAGCCGGAGGTCATGCGCAAGTAGCGCCCGCGGTCACCGCCACGCACGCCCGAGGGGCGGCACCCGGAATCGGGTGCCGCCCCTCGGCGGTGCGTGCGGTGCCGCGGCCCGCGGCGGACGTCCGGCTCAGTAGGCCGAGTTGACGTTGTCCATCGAGCCGTAGCGGTCGGCCGCGTACTTGCAGGCGGCGGTGATGTTGGCGACCGGGTCGTAGATGTTCCAGGAGGTACCGGCGACGTGGTACTGGCGGAACGTCGGGTCGATCACCTGGAGCAGGCCCTTGGACGGGATGCCGGCCTGGGCGTTGGAGTCCCAGAGGTTGATCGCGTTGGGGTTGCCGGACGACTCGCGCATCAGGTTGCGGTAGATGCCGTTGTAGCTGCCCGGGATGTTGTTCTTGGCCATGATGTCCAGCGACTCGCGGATCCAGCCGTCCAGGTTGTTCGGGTAGACCTTCGCCGGCTTCTGGACGGCGGCGGGGATGGCCTGGCGGACGGCGGCGCGGCTCGCGGCCTCCTTGACCTGGCGCTCCTTCTCGACCTTCGCCTTCGCGGCGGCCTCGGCCCGCTGCTTGGCGGCCGCGGCCTCGGCCTTGCCCTGGGCGGCGGAGGCGTCGGCCTGCTGGGCGATGGTGGCCTGCTGGGCGCGGGCGGTGGTGTCGACGGCGCTGAAGGCCACCGGCTTGACGTTCAGGCTTGCGGAGGCGGCCTCGGCCTTGCCCTGGCTGGCGTCGGCACCCGGGACGGCGGTGAAGACCAGTGCGGCGGCACCCGCGGCGGCGACGCCGGCGGCGGTGAGCTTGTGGACACGGGTCAGTTTCAGACCGGAGACGGCGTACTTGGACATGGCGGCTCGACCTCTTCCAATGGGGGGCGTCGCACGGGCCATGAGCGGCGGCAGAACGCCGAGTTCTCATCACGGCGCCGAGCGACGGGTGCCATTCTTAGCGGCCGAAAATTCGCCGAGCAATGATGTGACGTACGACCCCGGTTAGTGGAACCGGGCCGGCCCGGAATGCGTCCGGACGGGAATATTCCCAGTTCACACACGATCCTTATGTCCACTAACCGGGGTCGTAAGTGACCTGCGCCCTATGCGCGGGGTCACATCGCGCCGGGGTTTATCTCGCCGGTAGTAATTGCAATCGCACAGGCTGTGCGCGGCCTATGGAAGGGCTGTGCGCCGTCAAACCTCTACCAGCACTTGGTCAAGGGTCTTTCGTACGAGATCGGGCACCCGACAGTCCGCCGCGGGGTACCCGACCGGGATCACCGCGAACGCCTTCTCGTTGGCCGGCCGCCCCAGTACCTCCTGGAGGAACCGCATCGGGCTGGGCGTGTGCACCAGCGCCGCCAGGCCCGACAGGTGCAGCGCGGACAGCAGCATGCCGACCGCGATGCCCACCGACTCGTCCACGTAGTAGTGCTTGCGCTTGGTGCCGTCCGGCCCCAGCCAGTGCCGCTGCTGGAAGACCACGATCAGGTGCGGCGCGTCGGTCAGGTGCGGCTTGACCTCGTCCGTGCCCAGCGGCCGCAGCGCCGCCAGCCACTCCTCGCCCAGCCGCCCCTCGTAGGAGCGCTGCTCCTCGGCCTCCGCGGCCGCCCTGATCCTGCGGCGCACCTCGGGGTCCTTGACCAGGATGAACGTCCACGGCTGCTGGTGTGCGCCGGACGGTGCGGTGGCCGCGCAGGCGAGGGCGTCCCGGACCACCTGTTCGGGCACCGGGTCGGTGGAGAACTGCCGGACGGTCCGCCGCCGGTCCATCCGCTCCCGCAGCTCGGCGGCGCGGGCCAGCGACTCGGCCGCGGGCATCCGCTCGGGCCGGTACGGCACCGACCGGTAGGGCTCTCCGTGGGTGGGCGTCCAGTGCTTCGTCGTGGGGGTGGGCGCGGGGTGCGCCTGAGAGGAAGAGGGCATGCCCAGAGTCTGGGCCGCCGTGGCGGTGGGGGACACGGATCCTTGCAGGCGTGCCCGATACCGCCCGCCTCCCCGGCGGGATCGACGCGAAGCCGCCCACCGGCCCCACCCGGCTTGTCCCTATATAAGGGGAAAGGCCCTGATTTCATCTCCGCATGACGACCTGACTCGCGCGACCGCTCCACTAACCCTCTTCGTGCGACATCTCTCCGTAAGGGGAATCTATCCCCGCATAAGGTGTGCACCTATATAGGGGACACGAATAAGGGCATAGCGGAATAAAAGCGAAGGAAAGGGGGTGAGGGAGGAGGGTTGCGTGGAGCCGGAGCGGGGCGTTCGGCCTAGGCCCGCCGGCGTAGGCACAGGGCGTCGGCGGACCGATACGGGCCGCTCGCCGCGCCGGTACGGTGAGCACATGAGCAACGGACCGGGGGCCGGAATCCCCGCGGTGAGCACCGCGATCCTGGCCATGAGCAGGCATCTGGAGGTGCGCGACGTCCTCAAGACGATCGTCGCCTCGGCCCGTGAGCTGCTGGACGCCGAGTACGCCGCGCTCGGCGTGCCGGACGATCACGGGGGCTTCGCCCAGTTCGTCGTCGACGGCGTCAGCGCCGAGCAGTGGAAGGCCATCGGCCCGCTGCCCCGCCAGCACGGCATCCTCGCCGCGATGCTGCACAACGCCACCCCCGAGCGGCTCGCCGACGTCCGCGAGGACCCCCGCTTCGGCGGCTGGCCCGCCGCCCACCCGGACATGTCCGACTTCCTGGGCCTGCCGGTCGCCGACGGCGACGAGATCCTCGGCGCGCTCTTCCTGGCCAACAAGCGCTGCCCCAAGACCCCTCCTTCCCGCAGGGACGGCTGCCTCTTCACGGAAGAGGACGAACGGCTCCTGGGCATACTCGCCCAGCACGCCGCCATCGCCCTCACCAACGCCCGCCTCTACGAGCGCAGCCGCGAGCTGACCATCGCCGGGGAGCGCGCCCGGCTCGCCCACGAGCTGCACGACGCGGTCTCCCAGAAGCTCTTCTCGCTCCGGCTCACCGCCCAGGCCGCGACGGCCCTGGTCGACCGCGACCCGGCCCGCGCCAAGGACGAGCTGCACCAGGTCGCCGCGCTGGCCGCGGAGGCCGCCGACGAGCTCCGGGCCGCCGTCGTGGAGCTCCGCCCCGCGGCCCTCGACGAGGACGGCCTGGTGGCCACCCTGCGCTCCCAGGTCCAGGTCCTCGACCGGGCCCACTCCGCCCGCGTCACCTTCACCGCCCAAGGCATCCGGGCCCTGCCGAACGCCCAGGAGGAGGCGATGCTCCGGGTCGCCCAGGAGGCGCTGCACAACGCGCTGCGGCACTCGGGCGCCGGACGCGTTGACGTCAGCCTCACCCGGTTCGGCCAGGGCGCCCTGCTGCGGATCGCCGACGACGGGTGCGGCTTCGACACCCGCGTGGTCCGCCGGGCCGGCCGGCACCTGGGCCTGGTGTCGATGCGCGACCGCGCCGGCGGCGTCGGTGGCACGCTCACCGTGGAATCGGAGCCCGGCACGGGCACCACTGTCGAGATGGAGGTGCCCGGTGGCTGACAGCACGCGGGGCGGTACGGAACGGGCCACGGGCGAGGGGCGCGCGATCCGCGTACTGCTCGTCGACGACCACCAGGTGGTGCGCCGCGGCCTGCGGACCTTCCTGGAGGTCCAGGACGACATCGAGGTGGTGGGGGAGGCGTCCGACGGCGCTGAGGGCATCGCCGCCACCGAGCAACTGCGCCCGGACGTCGTCCTCATGGACATCAAGATGCCCGGCATGGACGGCATCGAGGCCCTGCGCCAGCTCCGTACCCTCGACAACCCGGCCAAGGTGCTGGTCGTCACCAGCTTCACCGAACAGCGCACCGTCGTCCCGGCGTTGCGCGCCGGCGCCGCCGGCTACGTCTACAAGGACATCGACCCGGACGCCCTGGCCGGTGCCATCCGCTCGGTGCACGCCGGGCACGTCCTGCTCCAGCCCGAGGTGGCCGGCGCCCTGCTCTCCCAGGAGGAGGGGAACGGCGGCCAGGGCCGGGGGAATTCGCTCACGGACCGCGAGCGCGAGGTGCTGGGGCTGATCGCGGACGGCCGGTCCAACCGCGAGATCGCCCGCGCACTGGTGCTGTCGGAGAAGACCGTCAAGACCCACGTCTCCAACATCCTGATGAAGCTCGACCTCGCCGACCGCACCCAGGCCGCGCTGTGGGCCGTCCGGCACGGCATCGGGGCCTGAATCCCGGGGCGGACCGACATCGTGACGGACCGTCAAAACGATGAACCGAACGTCGCCTCGCACATCCGAGATTCATACTGTCGTGTATACGTAGCCCATTTGGCGTATCCCAGCTCCGTGCCGGGCCGTTTCCCAGTGCAGTCGTGGCGGCTGGCCACGGCATCGGCAACGAGGAGCAAGCTAAGTGAAGAACATCAAGCGGGTTGCGGCCATCACGATGGCGGGCGCCGGTCTCGCCCTGGCGGGCGCCGGCGTCGCCTCCGCGCACGACGGCCCGCAGGCCCAGGGTGCCGCGGTGCAGTCGCCGGGCGTCATCTCGGGCAACGTCGCCCAGGTGCCCGTGCACGTCCCCGTGAACGTCTGCGGCAACACCGTCTCCGTGATCGGCCTGCTCAACCCGGTCTTCGGCAACACCTGCCTCAACAAGTGAGGCCCGGAGCGTCCGCTCCGACCAGCTGACCCCTGCGCCGGGCTCTCACCGGCCCGTGCGGGTCACTCCGGACCGGCCCCGCCCAGCCCTGGCCGTGCGGCTGGTCCGCCCTCCACATACACCGTTATTTCGGCCCTGTGCCAGCACGTGAGGAACACGCCACCATGAACAGCGTCAAAAAGGCCGCCCTTGTCCTTGCCACCACCGGTCTCGCCGTCGGTGCCGCCGCCGGTTCGGCGTTCGCCCACGACGGTGCGCACGCCGACGGCAAGGCCCTGAACTCCCCGGGCGTCGGTTCCGGCAACCTCGTCCAGGCCCCGGTGCACATCCCCGCGAACGTCACCGGCAACAGCGTCAACGTCGTCGGCGTGCTCAACTCCGCCTTCGGCAACCCGGCCGTCAACAACTGACGCCGCCGGCCCGGGACAACTCCCGGGCCGCCCGGGGCAGTTCAGCCCGGTCCTCCCAGGTCCCGTCGGCCGCTCCATGGCCGGCGGGACCTGCTCCCGTTCACCCCCGGCGCCGCTCCTGTTCCTCCACCGCGGAGTTGTACGCCGCCACCTGCGCCCGGCGGGCGGTCCGCTCCACCGGCCGCAGCGCCTCCGCGCGGGCCGCGATCTCCGAGGAGCTGACGGCCGCGCCGTGCTCCCGGCCGTCCCCGCCCGCGGCCCCGGCGATGTCGATCAGCGCGCCGACCCGCTGGGCCAGCTCCAGCACCCGCACGGCGCGCGGCGGATAGCCCGGCGCCAGCACCTGCCGGCCGGCCTCCGCCCGCGCCCGGTACGCCGCCAGCGCCGCGTCGGCCACCGGGCCGGATCCGGCCACGTCCAGCCGGGAGAGCAGCTCCGTCGCCTCCCGCAGTGCCTCGGCCAGCTCCCGCTCCGCCTCGCCCAGCGACGGGACGTCGGCCGGCGGGGCCTCCCGGGTCGGCAGGCAGTGCCAGACCACCTCGACGTGGACGTCGGGGCCGGCGGCGCCCTCGGGCCCGGCCTCGAACACCTCCGGCACCAGCCCGAGCCCGACGCCCTGGGCGAGCACCGCCTCACCGGCCTCCAGCGCCCGCGCGTTGAACTCCGGCGGGCCGCTCAGCCCCAGCGGATGCCCCGGCACCGGCAGCGCCACCCGCAGGCCGGTCGCGCCGAGCGCCCGCAGCCGCCCCAGGGCGAGCGTCAGACCGACCGGGGCGCCCTCGCCGGGCAGGCCCTCGACGCGGTGCACCGCGTCGTCGTCCGCGATGTGGTGTGCGGCATCATCAGGTGAGACAAATCCGGCCAAAAGGGCATTTCCCCATGCCGCCAGCCGTCCTGAACGAGGTTCGTCGAGCATGGTCCCCAGCCTAGGGAACGGCACTGACAACGAGTGGCGTAGGTTTGCAGGGGGGCTGCGCCTACAGGCGCACACGACGACCGAGAAGCAATGGGAGACAGTGCGCTCATGAGCGATGTGCTGGAGCTGGTGGACGTATCCGTGGTCCGCGAAGGACGGGCTCTGGTGGAGCAGGTCTCGTGGTCGGTGAAGGAGGGGGAACGCTGGGTGATCCTCGGCCCCAACGGCGCCGGCAAGACCACGCTGCTGAACGTCGCCTCCAGCTACCTCTTCCCGAGCGCCGGCTCCGCCCGGGTCCTCGGTGAGCAGCTGGGCCGCGTCGACGTCTTCGACCTGCGCCCGCGCATCGGCATCGCCGGCATCGCGCTCGCCGACAAGCTGCCGCGCAGCCAGACGGTGCTCCAGACCGTCCTCACCGCCGCCTACGGCATGACCGCGAGCTGGCGCGAGGACTACGACGAGATCGACGAGCAGCGCGCCCGGGCCTTCCTCGACCGCCTCGGCATGAACGCCTACCTGGACCGGAAGTTCGGCACCCTCTCCGAGGGCGAGCGCAAGCGCACCCTGATCGCCCGCGCCATGATGACCGACCCCGAGCTGCTCCTCCTCGACGAGCCCGCCGCCGGTCTCGACCTCGGCGGCCGCGAGGACCTGGTGCGGCGCCTCGGCCGACTCGCCCGCGACCCCTTCGCCCCCTCGATGATCATGGTCACCCACCACGTCGAGGAGATCCCGCCGGGCTTCACCCACGTCCTGATGATCCGTCAGGGCAAGGTGCTCACCGCCGGCCCGCTCGACCTGGAACTCACCTCCAGCAACCTCTCGCACTGCTTCGGCCTCCCGCTCGTCGTCGAGCACAACGGCAACGACCGCTGGACCGCGCAGGGCCTGCCCCTCAAGTAACGCCGGCGGTCGCCCGTCATCGCCCCCGATGCGCGCTCCGCCCGGATTCGTCCGGGCGGAGGGGCCCCCACCGCGCGGCGGCGGACGACGGCTGACCGATCGCGCCCTGTCCCCGGGCCGCCCGGCCGATCTACCATGAGCCCGTGGATCCTTGGGTGTGGTGGCTCATCGCCGCCGTGGGGCTGGGCATTCCGCTCGTCGTGACCGCGATGCCCGAATTCGGGATGTTCGCGGTCGGTGCCGTCGCCGGTGCCGTCACCGCAGCGCTCGGTGGCGGCACCGTTGCGCAATTCCTGGTGTTCGTCGTGGTGTCGATCGCGCTGGTCGCCGTCGTCCGACCGATCGCCAACCGCCACCGCGGCCAGGGGCCGCGGCTCGCCTCCGGCATCGACGCACTCAAGGGCAGGTCCGCCACCGTCCTGGAGCGGGTCGACGCCGGGAACGGCGGCCGCATCAAACTCGCCGGCGAGATCTGGTCCGCCCGCGCCCTCGACGGCGAACGGGTCTACGAACCGGGCCAACAGGTCGACGTGGTGGAAATCGAAGGCGCCACCGCCCTGGTCATCTGACCGAACCCGATGCGCGACGCCCCGCACCTCTGAAAGACTGATCAACAACAAGCCGGCCACGGCCGGACGGACCAGCAACGAAGGGCACGGGAGCCGCTGTGGAACCGATCATCATCGTCCTGATCATCCTGGTGGTGCTCGTGTTCATCGCACTCATCAAAACGATCCAGGTCATCCCCCAGGCCAGCGCGGCCATCGTCGAGCGCTTCGGCCGCTACACCCGCACGCTCAACGCCGGCCTGAACATCGTCGTCCCGTTCATCGACACCATCCGCAACCGCATCGACCTCCGCGAACAGGTCGTGCCGTTCCCGCCGCAGCCGGTGATCACGCAGGACAACCTCGTCGTCAACATCGACACGGTCATCTACTACCAGGTCACCGACGCCCGAGCCGCCACCTACGAAGTCGCCAGCTACATCCAGGCGATCGAGCAGCTCACCGTCACGACACTGCGCAACATCATCGGCGGCATGGACCTCGAACGCACCCTGACCTCCCGCGAGGAGATCAACGCGGCGCTGCGCGGCGTCCTCGACGAGGCCACCGGCAAGTGGGGCATCCGCGTCAACCGCGTCGAGCTCAAGGCGATCGAGCCGCCGACCTCCATCCAGGACTCGATGGAGAAGCAGATGCGCGCCGACCGGGACAAGCGCGCGGCCATCCTCCAGGCCGAGGGCGTCCGGCAGTCCGAGATCCTCACCGCCGAGGGTCAGAAGCAGTCCGCGATCCTGCGCGCCGAAGGTGAGGCCAAGGCCGCGGCCCTGCGTGCCGAGGGCGAGGCCCAGGCGATCCGGGTGGTCTTCGAGTCCATCCACGCCGGTGACCCGGACCAGAAGCTGCTGTCGTACCAGTACCTCCAGATGCTCCCGAAGATCGCCGAGGGCGACGCCAACAAGCTCTGGATCGTCCCCAGCGAGATCGGCGACGCCCTCAAGGGCCTCGGCGGCGCCCTCGGCAACTTCAACCCCGCGGGCGGCGCCAACATCCCCAAGCCCGGCGGCCCCGAGCGCCAGGCCCCGCCCATCGACTGACGACGCGCCAGCACTCGTGCATGATCAGGGTTGCCCCTCGACCTCCGTGGCGGGGAGGCAACCCTGATTCTGTAAGGAGAACGGCTTGTCCCTCTGGGAAGCAGTCGCAGTCTTCGCCGCCGGCCTGGGCGCCGGCACCATCAACACCATCGTCGGTTCCGGAACCCTGATCACCTTCCCGGTCCTGCTCGCCTTCGGCCTCCCGCCGGTGACCGCGAACGTCTCCAACTCCCTCGGCCTGGTGCCCGGTTCGATCAGCGGCGCGATAGGGTACCGCAACGAATTGCGCGGCCAGCGGCGCCGCGTGCTGCGCTTCTCGGTCGCCGCGCTCACCGGCGGACTGCTGGGCGCGTTCCTCCTGCTGGCCCTGCCCTCCAGCGCCTTCGACGCGGTGGTCCCCGGCCTGATCGCCGTCGCCCTGGTGCTCGTCCTCGCGCAGCCCAGGCTGGCCGCCGCGGTCCGTGCGCGGCGCGCCCGCAACGGCACCACCGCCCATCGCGACGGCGGCATCGCCCTGTTCACCGGCCTCCTGCTCGCCAGCGTCTACGGCGGCTACTTCGGCGCCGCCCAGGGCATCATCTACCTCTCCCTGATGGGCGTCCTGCTCAGCGACGACATCCAGCGCCTGAACGCCCTCAAGAACGTCCTCGCGGCCCTGGTCAACGGCGTGGCGGCGCTCTTCTTCCTCTTCGTCGCCCGCTTCGACTGGACCGCGGTCATCCTGATCGCGGTCGGTTCCGCGCTCGGCGGTCAGATCGGGGCGAAGATCGGCCGACGGCTGCCACCGGCCGCCCTACGCGGCGTGATCGTTGTGGTCGGGCTGGTGGCCATCGTCCAACTCCTCCTGAAATAACGGGAGTCGGACGACGCCACCAGCCGCCCGCGGTGTTACGCCGGGAGCGCCCGCAGCCACTCGGGCAGCTCGTCCCGGACGGAGATCCCCAGGGCCGACACCAGCGCATCCGCCGGGGTCGGTTCGAAGGGCCGCCGGAGCAGCCGCATCCCCGCCTGCTCCGGCGTCCGGTCCGCCTTGCGGTGGTTGTCCTCCGCGCACGAGGCGACGGTATTCAGCCAGGTGTCCCCACCGCCGTGCGACCGCGGCACGACGTGGTCCACGGTCGTCGCCCGCTTCCCGCAGTACGCGCACCGGTGCTGGTCACGGGCGAGCACCCCGCGCCGCGACCACGGCGCCCGTCTTCGAAACGGCACCCGGACGTACCTGCTGAGCCTGATCACCCTCGGCACCGGCACGTCCATCGACGCCGCCCGGATCCGCAGCCCCGGGTGGGCGTGCTCGACGACAGCCTTGTCCTGCATCACCAGCACCACCGCACGCCGCAGCGACACCGTAGCCAGCGGCTCGAAGCTCGCATTCAGCACCAGCGTCTCGCGCATCCCGTCCACCTCCCGGACCCCGATCGCCGCCGTGGCGAAGTGGCTCCACTGTGCAGGGGCAGGTATTTCCCGGACAACGCAATTTCCGTGTGCCACAAGGGAAATGACGGGTGAGCGCAGCGTGAAGAAGGGGTGCGCCGGAGCGGCGGCAGCGCCGTGCGACGCGCGCGAAAGGGAGTGCGCTCCGGGTCCCGGCCCCCGTGACACCCGGAACCCGGAGCGAACGGCAGCCGGCGCGGACGCCCCGTGCGTGGGGCTCCGGCGAACGGGGGCGCACACACCGGCGCCCCGATGCTCCCGCCACTGCGGTACCGGCTGCCCGCCGCCTCGTGGAGGCGGCGGTACGGGTACCACTGTGCGTCCGGGGAGCGCCGGGGCGCAACGCATTTCCCGGGCCCGACGACCCGACCGGTGTCGGCGCTAGCCGGCGGCGGGCACCTCGTACTCGCCGATCAGCTGGGCCCGCCCGAGCGTGTGGAACCGCAGGTTGAAGCCGATCACGGCGGGCGAGGCGTCCGCGTCGGGACCCAGCTTCTCCTGGTCCACCGCGTAGACGGTGAACACGTAGCGGTGCGGCCCGTCGCCGGGCGGCGGCGCGGCGCCCCCGAAGTCCCGCGTCCCGTAGTCGTTGCGGACGTGCACGGCCCCCTTGGGGAGGCCCTTCATCTCACCGCTGCCCGCCCCGGCCGGCAGCTCCGTCACCGACGCCGGGACGTCGAACAGCACCCAGTGCCAGAACCCGCTGCCGGTCGGCGCGTCCGGGTCGTAGCAGGTGACGGCGTAGCTCTTGGTCCCCGCGGGCGCCCCCTCCCACCGCAGCTGCGGCGAGCGGTTCCCCTCGGCGAACACCTGCTCCGGCCGGAGCGTCCCGCCCGGCTCCACCTCCTCGCTCACCACGGTGAACTCCGCCACCGGCGGGTGGAAATCGTGCGGGAGCGGCCGCCGCTTCAGCTCGGACACCTCGGACCTCCTGGTCGCTTGCTGACACTCTGTCCGGCCAGGTTAGAGCCAGTTGCGCCGCCCGCCGACCTCGGCCAGCCAGTGGTTCAGATAACCCGCCCAGTCGGTCGCCTCGAAGTCCTCCAGCCCCACCGTGAACGACCGGTAGGTGTCCGACCCCTCGCTGAACAGGCCCGGCTTCTTGTCCATCTCCAGCACCACGTCCATCTCCTGGTCGTCCGCCACGAAGGACAGCTCGACCTCACTCAGTCCGCGGTACTGGGACGGCGCCGAGAACTCGATCTCCTGGTAGAAGGGCAGCTGCTGCCGCGTCCCGTGGATCTGCCCCTGCTCCAGGTCGGCGGACTTGAAGCGGAACCCGAGCCGCTCGAAGGCCGACAGGATCGCCTGCTGCGCCGGCAGCGGATGCACCTGCACCGGATCGAGGTCACTGGAGTCCACCGCCCGCGCGATCGCCAACTCCGTCGTCACCCCGACGCTCATCCCCGGCAGCGGATGCCCCAGGAACGCGGTGACCGGCGTCTCCCAGGGGACCACCAGCCCGAACGGCACCGTGTGCACCGCCCCGGCCTGCACTTCGAAGGCCCCGCCCAGCTGCGTCCGGTGGAACGCGACGTCCCGCCGCACTTCCTCGTCCCCGTGCTCGACCTCGACCCGCGCCTGAAGTCCGACCGACAGCCCCTGGACGGCCTGCGGCACCGACCCGCCCTGGATCCGCACCTCGCCCTGCACCACCCCGCCGGGCACCACGTTCTCCTCGAAGAGCACCGTCTCCACGGACGCGCCCCCGGCCCCGAGACTCGCCAGCAGCTTCCTGAACCCCATGCCCGTCCTCCCCTGACGCAACGCGTCGTTCCGCCCAGCCGGTCGATCGTGGCCCGATCCTTGCGCACCGCGGAGCGATCGGCCCAATTCCGTTTCCACACCCGCCCAAACCGCCCCGGCAGCCACCCGCTCCGCTCCACTACGCTCGGAAGCCATGACCGACGTACCGGACCGCACCCCGCTCCCACGCGACTTCTTCGACCGCCCCGTCCTGGACGTCGCCCCGGACCTGCTGGGTCGCACCCTGGTACGCCACGGCCCCGACGGCCCGATCGAACTCCGCCTCACCGAGGTGGAGGCGTACGACGGCGAGCGCGACCCGGGCTCGCACGCCTACCGGGGCCGCACCGCCCGCAACGCCACGATGTACGGCCCGCCCGGCCACGCGTACGTCTACTTCATCTACGGCATGTGGTTCAGCATCAACCTGGTCTGCGGCCCGGAGGGCAAGGCCGGCGCGGTCCTGCTCCGCGCCGGCGAGGTGCTCACCGGCACACAGCTGGCCGCCGGCCGCCGCCCCAAGGCCCGCAACACCAACGAGCTCGCCAAGGGCCCGGCCCGTCTGGCCACCGCCCTCGACATCGACCGCTCCCTCGACGGCGTCGACGTCTGCGCCCCCGCCGGCACCCCGATCACGATCCTGCACGGCACCCCGGCCCCGCTCGCCCGGGTGCGCAACGGCCCGCGCACCGGCGTCGGCGGCGACGGCGCCGACCACCCCTGGCGCTACTGGATCGACGGGGACCCCACCGTGAGCCCCTACCGTCGCCACACCCCCAGGCGGCGCACCACCACGGCTACTTGACTCTGTCCTGCCAAGCGCCTAACGTAGCCCGAGCCGTTCGACACGGGCAGCGCTATCTGCGTGACCCGGAAGCGGCGGAAACCCAACTACTTCGATCGACTCCCTGACGGGTCTTCTTCGGCGTTGCCGGAAACGAGGCCCGAGTGGCCCGATTATGAGCCGTCAGGAAAAGCCGCTAAAGTAGTGGACACGCCGAAAGGCAAATCATTCCGACAAGAATTCGGAGCCGAATTCGAGACGGTTGCGCCTCATCGAGGAGCAGGCCGGACACGAAAATGGATCTGATAAAGTCGGAAGGGTCGAGAAGCGAAAGCGAAT
>LIQL01000720.1 GCA_001418405.1 Streptomyces diastatochromogenes
AGGGCCCCGCCGGGGTGCACCACCACGCTGGCCACGGTGGAGCCGGCCGCGCGCAGCCGGCGGTCGAGTTCGAGCCCGAAGTGCATCTGCGCCAGCTTGGTGCGGCCGTAGCTGCGCTTGGGCCGGTAGTCGTGCCGGGACTGGAGGTCGGCGAGGTCCAGTTCTTCGGTCTTCGCGGCGAAGCTCCCCGTGGTCACCACCCGGCCCGCGGGTGCGGCCGCCAGCAGCGGCAGCAGCCACCGGGTCAGGGCGAAGTGCCCCAGGTGGTTGGTGCCGAACATCAGCTCGTGGCCGTCGCCGGTCTCCCGGCGCGGCGGATCGTCCAGCGCGACGCCGGCGTTGTGGACGACCGCGTCCAGGTGCGGCCCGAGCGACGCCACCGCCGTCCGCAGCGAGCCGAGGTCGGCGAGGTCCAGCCGCACGGCCCGCACCCGCGCCCCGGGCACCCGGGCGCGGAGCACGGCCAGCGCGGCCTCGGCCTTCACCGGGTCCCGGCTGCCCAGCACGACGGTGGCGCCGGTCGTGGCGAGCTGTTCGGCGACGAAGTACCCGATGCCCGCGTTGCCCCCGGTGACCAGGACGGTGCGGCCGTCGGCGGGCGGCAACCGGTGGACGTCCCAGGGCGGGGCGGGCGGTACGGACGGCATCACGGCGGCTCCTCGCTGCGTGGACGAAACGACCGGCCGGCCCGCCGGTGACGACCGGCGGAACGACCTGCCCCACACGATCGCAACGGCCGCCGACAGCCCACCGACCGCTCGCCGACCGCTCGCCGACAGCCGCCCGACAGCCGCCCGACTAGAGACCCCGCGGCCGTCGGCGCCACCCGCCGCCGGCCGTCTTCCCGTTCGGCGTTCAGCGCAGGGCGAGCGGCGTGCGCGCCGCCACCCGGGTCAGCTTCTCGGGGTTGCGGACGTAGTAGAGGCCGGTGATGCGGTCGTCCTCGACGCGGCACGCCAGGATGCCGTCGAGCGCGCCGCCCAGCCGCACGACCAGGGCCGGGCTGCCGTTGACCACGGTGGGGTCGAGGGTCGGCGCGGCCGCGGCCTTGCCGATCCCGCCGACCAGGTAGCGGGCCACCTTGTCCGCGCCGGAGATCGGCCGGAGTGCGGCCTGCTTGACGCCGCCGCCGTCGCTCACCAGGACGACGTGCGGCGCGAGCACGTCGAGCAGCCCTTGCGGATCCCCGGTGTCGAGCGCGCGGCGGAACGCCTCCAGGGCCGCCCGGGCCGTGCCGGCCGGGACCACCTCGCGGGGCCGGCGGGCCTCGACGTGCCGCCGGGCGCGGTGGGCGATCTGCCGCACCGCCGCGGGGCTCTTGTCGACGGCCGCCGCGATCTCCTCGTAGGCGATGTCGAAGACCTCGCGCAGCACGAAGACGGCGCGCTCCGTCGGCGACAGCGTTTCGAGGACGAGCATGAGCGCCATCGACACGCTCTCGGCGAGTTCGACGTCCTCGGCCACGTCCGGCGTGGTGAGCAGCGGCTCGGGCAACCACGGGCCGACGTACGCCTCCTTGCGCCGCGTCAGGGTGCGCAGCCGGTTGAGCGCCTGCCGGGTGGTGATCCGCACCAGGTAGGCGCGCCGGTCGTGCACCTGGTCCACCGCGACCTCGACCCAGCGCAGCCAGGTCTCCTGGAGGACGTCCTCGGCGTCGGCGGCCGAGCCGAGCATCTCGTAGGCGACGGTGAAGAGCAGGTTGCGGTGGGCGACGAACGCCTCGGTCGCCGGATCGCCGGCGCGGTCCTGCGTCATCGGTGGCGCTCCCCGCCACCGGTCGGTCCGGCGGGGGCCGGCCGCCCGTCGCGCTCGCCCCGCAGCTCCGCCTGCCGCCGGCCCTCCTTGAACACCTTGTGCAGGCGGTACGCACCGGGCTTGCGCCCCTCGTCCGCCAGTTGCTTGACGGTGCCCTTGCAGATGAACTCCTTGAGCCTCGCGCCCGGCCGGCCACCGAGGTGGTACTTCTTCGCGGTGTCCTCCTTGGTGGCGAACTGGAAGAAGCCGACGCGGCGCCCCAGGCTGAGGCACTGGCCGCCGAACCCCACGGTGAGGTCCGCGGGCCGCTCCCCCGCGAGCCGGCTGAGCACCGTGTCGGCGGCGTGCGCGCCGAGCGGACCGGCGGCCTGGCAGCTCATCCGCAACGGCCGGTCCGACGGCGCCGCGGCGTCCCCGGCCGCGACGATGCGCGGGTCGTCCACGCTGGTCAACGTCTCGTCCGTGAGCAGGCGCCCCAGGGCGTCGGTGCGCAGGCCGCTGCGCGCGGCCAGGTCCGGCACGCCGAACCCGGCGGTCCAGATGGTCAGCGGGCTCGGCACGGTGCGGCCGTCACCGAGCCGTACGGCATCGCGCGTCACCGCCGTCGCCTTCGCGCCGGGGCCGTCCAGGACCCGCACCCCGAGCGCGGCCAGCCGCCTGGCGACCGAGCGCCGGCCCCGCGGGTGCAGGTACGGGCCGAGCTGCCCGCCGCAGACCAGGGTGACGGCGCGGCCGAGCTCGGCCAGCTCGGCGGCGGTCTCGATGCCGGTCGGCCCGCCTCCGACGACCGTCACCGCGGTCGCCGCCGGCACGGCGTCGACGAGCGGCCGCAGGCGCCGCGCCTCCTCCAGTGTGGCGATCGGGTGGGCGAACTCGGCCGCGCCGGGCACCCGCGGATCGGCGCTGCCGCTGCCCACCGCGTAGACCAGGTAGTCGTAACCGACCGTGCCGCCGCTCGCCAGCACCACGCCGTGCCCGGCGGCGTCGATCCGCGTCACGGTGTCGACCACCAGCCGGACGCGCGCGCCCAGGACCGCCGCGTAGTCGACGACCGCGTCGTGGGACCCGCCCACCACCTGGTGCAGGCGGATCCGCTCGACGAAGGTCGGGCGCGGGTTGACCAGCGTCACGGTCACGTCGTCGCGCTGGGTCAGACGGTTGGCGGCCATGACGCCGGCGTACCCGCCGCCGACCACGACGACCTCGGTGTTCACGCTCACGGTGCCTCCTCCGGTTCAAGGGGTTCGGCCTCAAGACACCGCAGGCCCGCCGACTGTGACGCGATGTGACACAGCTCACCGCGCAGGCCGCCGGGCTCCCGCCCCGACACCCCAACGCACCACTCCTGCTAGCGCTTGCTTGCAATAGTTAGCGCTACCGTGCAGTATCGAGGCATGGCATCACTCAATGTCGGCAACCTCGGCGAGTTCCTGCGGGAGCAGCGGCGCACCGCGCAGCTGAGCCTGCGGCAGCTGGCGGATGCCGCAGGGGTGTCCAATCCGTACCTCAGCCAGATCGAGCGCGGGCTGCGCAAGCCGAGCGCGGAGATCCTCCAGCAGCTGGCCAAGGCGCTGCGGATATCCGCCGAGACGCTGTACGTCCAGGCCGGGATCCTGGACGAGCGGCGCGGCCCGGACGGCGCCGGGGTGCAGACCGCGATACTCACCGACCCGTCGTTGAACGAGCGGCAGAAGCAGGTCCTGCTGCAGATCTACGAGTCCTTCCGCAAGGAGAACGGGCTCGGCGGCAGCACCCCGGACGACGACGCCGCACGGCGGTCCGGCGACGGACCCGAGGACGGGGGCCACCCCCATGAGACAGAGGCCGACGGCGGCCCGCACGCCACCTGACGCAACCCATCGTTTCCAGGAGGAACCACGTCATGGCCATCACCACCGATGACCTCCGCAAGGCCCTGACCGACGCGACCCCGCTGTACGCCCTGGCCGGTACCGCCGACCTGGCCGCCGAGAAGCTCGGCGAGGTGCCGCAGCTGGTCGAGAAGATCAAGTCCGAGGCGCCCAAGCGCTTCGAGTCGGTCCGCAGCACCGACCCCAAGGACATCCAGTCCCTGGTCACCAAGCAGGCGAAGGAGGCCCAGGAGAAGCTGACCGACCTGCTGGGCTCGCTCGACGGGGACCTGAAGAAGTTCCGCGACCAGGCTCAGGAGCTGGCGCTGCGCGGCGTCGGCCGGGCCGCCGAGGTCGCCGTGCAGGCCCGGGAGACCTACGACGAGCTGGCCGAGCGCGGCCGCGGCGCGGTGCAGAACTGGCGCGGCGGTGCCGCCGAGCAGGTCGAGGAGCTGGCGGTGGCGATCGAGCCGGAGCCGAAGGCCGAGGCGAAGAACGGCACCGAGACCGGCGGTCGCGCCAAGACCGTGCCGGCCAACGGGACCCGCCCCGAGGCCAAGGCCACCGCCTCGACCGAGCCGAGGACCGCCGCGGCGAAGAAGCCGGCCGCCGCGCGCAAGCCCGCGGCCGGCCCGGCGAAGAAGAGCACCCCGCCGCCGTCCGCGAAGTGAGCCGCCGGTGAGCGGCGGTCATCGCACGGGCCGGGCACTCCCCACGTGTCCGGCCCGTTGTCCGGGTACGGTGGGGCCCACGGGAGCCGCACGGACCGAGATGACAGACCGAGTTCCCTGGCGAACTGCGAAGCGAACGGCTAACGGGTGGTGGACGGCGTGCTGATCTACGGGTTCCAGAGCGTTCTGAGCTGGGTGCAACTCGCCCTCGGCATCTACTCCGCAGTGATGCTGATCGACGCGGCGGTCCGCCGCGAGGACGCCTACCGCGCGGCCGACAAGCAGAACAAGGCCATGTGGCTGATCTTCCTCGGTGCCGCGACGGCGCTGCTGTTCCTGCTGCCCCTGCTGTCGTTCCTGCCGATCATCGGCATGATCGCGGTGATCGTCTACACCGTCGACGTCCGGCCCGCACTGCGCGCGGTGGCCGGCGGTGGCGGCCGCGGCCCCCGCCGCGGCTCCAGCTCGGACGGCCCCTACGGGCCGTACAACGGCGGCCGCTGAGGCCCGTACGGGCCCGTCTCCGCCCCGGGCCCGTACGGGCCCCGCGCCCTACCGCCGGTCCAGCAGCAGGACCGCCACATCATCCGTGAGCTCCCCGCCGTTCAGGGCGCGGACCTCGCGCACCGATGCCTCCAGCAGCTCGTCGCCCGTCAGGCCGCTCGCCATCTGGCGGGCGACCAGCTCCGTCATCCCGTCCTGCCCCAGTCGGGCGGTGCCCTCGCCGATGCGCCCCTCGATGAGGCCGTCGGTGTACATCAGCAGGCTCCAGGCGGCGCCCAGCTCGACCTGGCGGCGCGGCCAGCGGGCCTCCGGCAGCAGGCCGAGCGCCGGACCGCCGAACTCGTACGGCAGCAGCTCCGGTTGCTCGCCGGCGCGGGCCAGCAGCGGCGCGGGGTGACCGGCCAGGCACACGCCGGCGCGGTGTCCGTCCTCCGAGATGTCGACGGTGCACAGCGTCGCGAAGATCTCGTCGTCGGAGCGCTCGTTCTCCAGCACCTTCTGCAAGGTGGCCAGCAGCTCGTCGCCGTACAGCCCGGCGAAGGTCAACGCGCGCCAGGCGATGCGGAGTTCGACGCCGAGCGCGGCCTCGTCGGGGCCGTGGCCGCAGACGTCGCCGATCATGGCGTGCACGGTGCCGTCCGGGGTGCGGACGGTGTCGTAGAAGTCGCCGCCCAACAGGGCGCGGCTGCGGCCGGGCCGGTAGCAGGCCGCGAAGCGCAGTTCGGAGCCGTCCAGCAGCGGCGTGGGCAGCAGGCCGCGCTCCAGGCGGGCGTTCTCCTGGGCGCGCAGCCGGGACTCGGTGAGCTGGCGCTGGGCCAGGTCGGCGCGCTTGCGTTCCACGGCGTAGCGCACCGCGCGGCTGAGGACCTTGCCGTCCAGCTCGTCGCGGAAGAGGTAGTCCTGGGCGCCCACCCGCACCGCCTCGGCGGCCCGCTCGGCGTCCGTCTCGCAGGTGAGCACGAGGACGGCCTGCGCCGGGGCCATGCGCAGCACGGCGCGCAGCGCGGCCAACTCGTCCCCGCCGGGGCCGCCGACGGGACCGTCGCCCCGGGGCGGGTCGCGGTCCTCGCGGCCGGTCGGCTCGGCGGGGGTGAGGTCGAGCAGGATGCAGTGCACGTCGTCGGTGAGCAGCCGCTCGGCCTCGGTGAGGTTGCGGGCGGTGCGCAGCCGGACCTTGCGGCCGGCCCAGTCCCACATCTCCGGGACGTGGTTGTTCGGGTCCTCGCCGATGAGGAGCAGGGTCAGTCCCTGGGCCGGGGGCTCGGGCCTCGGCTCGACGGCGGCGGTGGAGGGGTCCGCGGCGGCGGGCGCCTCGGATGTGGCGGAGGTCACAGGCTCGGTCGTGGCACCGGGCGCATGGCCGGCCGGCGGACGGGCAGCAGTCCGACCGTCCACGACCGGGCGCGGCAGCTCGGCCGCCGGCAGGTCGCGGGGCAGCGGGCCGGCCCCGGAGCAGCCCCCGTGCGCGGGCATGCCGACGGCGGCGGCGCGGGCGTTCTCCGCGCAGCCGGAGTCCGCCGGTCCTGCCTGGTGCGGCAGCACGGCCGTCCGCGGGTGCGGTACGGGTACGGGCATGGGTCTGCTTCCTTCCCTCCCCCCGAGGGGTACGGCGACGGGCCGACCGGCACGTCACCGTGCCCGGCTCGACCCTGCTCGTCGGTCAGCCGAGCGGGGGGCGCTACCGGGCATCGAATGGCGACCATAGCGCCCGGACCGCGGCACGCGGAATGCCCTTTGTCACGCGGCGTTCGTCATATGCCAGGGCTGATAGGCCATTTCACCTGGGGTGCCCGGGGCGGGGAATGACGAACATCACCCCGGTCGAGCGCATTCCGCTACCGGATCGCTACCGAAGGACAGCCGTCGAGCGGCTTGTGGACCGCGGGAAGGAAAACAATGCGTGCGCGGTGGCGCCGCCCGACGCCACCGCCATTTCACCCGCACGACACCGGATGACATTTCGCCCGCACGGTACGGAATGCGCGCCCGGAAAATGTCCGGAAACGCTCCGCCGCGGCCGCGGTCGCGGACCCGCGGCGACTCAGCCGGCGGTCTCCCCGTCCGGCCGGACGACGCCCAGGATCGGCATCGAGCCGGCGCCCGTGATCGTCACCTGCCGGCCCGGGCGCGGTGCGTGCACGATCGCGCCGTCGCCGAGGTACATCCCGACGTGGCTGGCGTCCGCGAAATAGATGACGAGGTCGCCCGGGCGCATATCCTTGAGCTCCACCCGGGGCAGCTGTCGCCACTGTTCCTGCGAGGTGCGCGGAATCGTCCGGCCGGCGGCCTGCCAGGACCGCAGGGTCAGTCCGGAACAGTCGAAGGTGTCCGGTCCGACGGCGCCCCAGACGTAATCCTTGCCGATCTGCGAAGTGGCGTACGAAATCGCCTTCTTGCCCTGGTCGGAGGCTTTGTTGGTGATCTCTTTGAGTACGCCGGAGTCAAGCCATTTCTGCTGGGCGAGCAGTGCCTGGTCGTCCTCCAGTTTCCGCAGTCGTTCCTTTTCCTTGGCCGCCAGTCGGGATTCCAGCTTTTTCGCCGCGTCGATCTTGTCGTTGATCTCCTTGCGGGCGTCGTCCTTCTTCTTGCGGTTGGCTTCCAGTTCCTCCCAGCGGCGACTTGCGTCCTGGGCGTAATTCTCCAAGTCGCTCTTGAGGTGCGTGAGTTGACTGATCACGCCCTTGACGGCCTGCTGTCCCTTGCGGGCCAGATCGACATTGAAGAGGAAGGCTTCCGGGTCGGTGCTGAGCATCAGCTTCGCCTCGGGCGGGATGCCTCCGGTGCGGTACTGGGCGCTGGCCAGCGCCCCGGCCCGGCGCTTGAGCGTGGCCAGCCGGCGCTGTGCGTCGTCGATGGTGCGGGCCAGCTCGACGATCTTCTTCTGCTGGAGCTGGACCTGCTCCTCGGCGGCGTTGTAGTCCTCGGTGGCCCGCTCCGCCGTGCGGTAGAGGCCCTCGATCTCCTTGCGGACCTCTTCGAGGTGGCGGGCGTCGCCCCCGGGTGACGGGGTCGGGGCGGGCGTGCGCTGCACCGCCGTCGCCGTCCCGCCGAGCAGGCCCGTCGCACAGAGCACGACCGCGGTGCACACCGCCAACCGGCCGCCCCGACCCCGTCACCCGGGGGCGACGCCCGCCACCTCGAAGAGGTCCGCAAGGAGATCGAGGGCCTCTACCGCACGGCGGAGCGGGCCACCGAGGACTACAACGCCGCCGAGGAGCAGGTCCAGCTCCAGCAGAAGAAGATCGTCGAGCTGGCCCGCACCATCGACGACGCAACGCGCCGGCTGGCCACGTTCAAGCGCCGGGCCGGGGCGCTGG
>LIQL01000721.1 GCA_001418405.1 Streptomyces diastatochromogenes
GTCGGGTGCGGTGTGGGATCGGGCGTGGAGGTGGCGGTGGTGGCGTTAGTGAGGGTGAGGGCGGTTGAGGCGCCGGGGGTGGCGGTGAGGGTCTTGATGGCGGTGGAGGGTTCGTAGCCCGCCGGTGCCTTGGTCTGCTTGGCCCAGACCTCGGCTGTGCGGCTGGTGAGGCGCAGGTTTCCGGTGGCGGTGCCCTGGGGGCCGGTGGTCAGGGTGAGGACGGTCTGCCCGCCGAGGCCGATGTTCACGGTGGCGCCGGCCAGGGGTTTGCCGGTCTTGCTGTCCTGAGCCTTGAGGAGGATCTCGGCGGACTTGAACGGGTCGATGATCGTCAGCTGCGTGGTGGAGCCGGGGGTGACGATGACGTCCTGGTCGTCGGCGACCTCGTGCAGTGTGCTGCCGCTGGCGGTCTCCTTGAGCCGATAGACGCCAGGCGCCAGGCCGGAGAGGTCCAGCTGGCCCTGGGCGTCGGTCTTGCCGCTGCCTGCCTGCTGGCCTGCACCGTCTAGGAGCAGGAACGCCGCGCCGGGAAGGGCGTCGCCGGCGGGATCCTTCGTGGTGATGGCGACGCCGCCGGCCTCGGGCTCGGGGGTCTCGCCGGCAGCGGTCGAGCTGGCTGAGGCCGGCTGGGGTGACTGTGCGGTCGCGGTGGGGGCCCAGGCCAGGGCAGCGGTCAGCGCGGCGGCGAGGGCGACGGATCCAGCGGCGCCGCGGGCAATACGGGCATGCACGTGAAGAGGGGCTCCTGTTCGGGAGGGGCGGTTCAGCGGGTTCGGCCGGGGCTCGGGGAGGTGGGCGGCAGTGCGACCGGGGTGGAGTGGGTCGTGCGCCTGGCCGTGTGGGTGGTGGATACGACACCGAGGTGATCGCGGAAGTGGGAGGGCACGTCCTGGACGGTGCGGTGCACGGGTTCGGTGGAGACCACTGAGGCGGTGAGGGCGGCGGCGAGCGTGGTGGGGGCGCTGTGGGAGAAGGTTGCCCGCCAGGACGGCTCGCTGGGCGTTCCGTCGTAGGCCGCCCAGGTCGCGCGGTCGTCTATGGCGGCGTAGCGGTGCCGCACGCAGCCGAGGGCGTCAGGTGAACGGAAGATCTGGGTGCCGTCGGTCTTGGCGGTGTGGCCCCAGCCCTTGACGAGCAGCGGGGTGTAGACCTCCTGCGGTGCCGTGTGGTCCTGGTCCAGTGCGAAGAGGCGGTCGCGGTCGCTGTGGTGGTCTTCGCGGTAGAGGTCGAGCAGTTCGGTGTGTAGGTCGTGCAGCAGCTCGGCCGGGGTGCTGGCGTCGGCGGTGATCCGCCAGGCTTGCCGTCCGAACGGGACGGAGTTGGCGGCGATCGTCCACTTCCCCTGGTGGGGGCTGTCTGGTTCGGGGACGAAGCTGGTCCACAGCCGCAGGCAGGGGCTGGTCGCGGAGGCCGCACCCTCCGGGGACTGGTGGAGCGACCAGTCCTTGTCGAAGGGGAAGGGCCAGACGGTGCGGAGATCGAGAGGGCCGGGCCCGGCCAGGTGGCGGGGTAGGACCCTGACCTTCTGGTCTGGAGCGAGGTGGGTGAAGGGATCGATCGACACGGATTCCTTGGGGGCGGGAGGTCGTCAGCGGGTACGACCGCTGCTTCGTGCGGGCTGCGGGGGCAAGGCGTTGCGGGCGGCAGGGCCCGAGGAGCGTGCCTGGGTGTGTGCGCGCCAGGCTCCGGGGAACCACACGTTGCTGTATTGCTCGATGGCGTCGCGTAGTCCGGTGGTGACGGCGCCTTCCCACGGCGGCTGGCCGGGGCGGTGGTGGTGCGTGTTGAACGTGCCGTAGGTGGTGTTGTTCCGGGGTGTGTTCTGAGCTTCGTCGCGGCGGTGGAAGGTGCCGTGGTCGACGAAGGTGAGCGACACCGAGTCGAGCACCCCGTTGTCCGCGTGAAGCACCGTTGTCTGCAGGCCGCCGTAGGTGTCCGCGTAGAGGGTCGGGGTAAAGCGGATGCGCAGGCGCAGCGGTGCGTCCTTGATGGGGGTGGCGTAGTAGGTGTTGCCCACGACGGTGCCGTTGTTGAACGGAAGGCACAGCTCGGCGAAGAACTCGGCGGCTTGCAGGGACACGTTCCTCCAGGAGGTCGAGCAGGGTTATCGGCGTGGGCCGGTGGGGGCTGCGGGGGTGGTAGGTGGGAGCGTGGTGGTGCTCCAGCGGGGCACGCTGCGCGTGCGCGGTGCCGGTGGGAGGCGGCGAGCCGCGGTGGCACGTTGAACGTCGAGCGGGGTGGGGG
>LIQL01000722.1 GCA_001418405.1 Streptomyces diastatochromogenes
GGTCCTCATCGGGGGAGGCGGGCCAGGGGGTTGGATCCGCCTCCCCCGATGAGGACCGGCCCCGATGTCCACGCCGCACCGTCAGGGAACGCGCGACGCGGACCCCGCAGTGGGGCGCTGGTCCCAGGGCCCCGCGGATTCCTGCCAGACCCGCCGTGACCCGTGCCTCCATCCTGCCGCCCGCGGGCCACCCCAACAGCCGGGCGAAGGACCCCCCTTGGTGGGCCTTTGGTCCATAAGACCCGCGTGAAGGGCAGGGCCGGACGGCCCGCACCGCCTGCCCCGGTCGAACACCTGTGGTTACACTCGCCCGACCGCACCGGCAACCGGAGCGGCCACGGGGGCCAGGGGGCCCACGCGGAACGCCGTAGGGGCACAGGGTCCCGCCGCAGGGGAGACGGAACTGATGGCGACAGCGAAGAAAGTGGCGTTGTACCTGGTCGTCATCTTCGTGCTCTGGACGATCATCGCCACCCCCAAGCGTGCCGCCGGGCTGGTCCAGATAGGCTTCGAAGGCATCTCGACCGCCGCGCAGAGCGTCGGCCAGTTCATGACCCAGCTGGTCAGCTAGGTCCCAGTCGGCCCGCCGGACCGGCTGCGCATCGTCCCGCCGCACGGAGGCCACCCGTGATCCGCCACCTGGTCCTGTTCAAGCTCAACGAGGGCGTCTCGCGCGACGAGGAGCGCGTGCAGGCCGGCGTCCGCGCCTTCGCCGCGCTGGAGAAGGAGATCCCGGAGCTGACGTTCTGGGAGTGCGCCTGGAACATCACCGACCGGCCGATCGCCTACGACTTCGCGATCAACTCGGCCGTCGCCGACACCGACGCCCTCAAGCGCTACATCGAGCACCCGGCCCACCAGGCGGCCGCCGCCCAGTGGCGCGAATTCGCCACCTGGGTGATCGCCGACTACGAGTTCTGACCCCGGCCGGCGCCACCGCGCCGCCGCCGGCGTCCCGGCCCCCCGCCCGCCCGGACGGGGGGCTTCGCCATGCTCCCGGGCCCCCCACCGCACCCCCGTCGCGCGCAACCCGCGCGCGCCCCGCACGTGACGCCAACTCTCTCTTCAACACGGCGTTATGGGGTGCTTGCACACAGTGCACATGTCTTGTGATGCTATGACCGCTTTTGCCGGATACATGCGATACGCGATACATGCTGCGATACATGCACTGTGAAGGGTGGCGTGACCGTGACGGCCCGTACTGCGCCCAAGGCTCCGGCCCGCGAGAGCCGTAGCGCGGACACCCGGGCGCTGACGCAGGTGCTCTTCGCGGAGCTGGCGGGCCTGACACCCGGCACCCCCGAGCACTCCCGCGTCCGTGCCGCACTGATCGAGGCCAACCTCCCGCTGGTCCGCTACGCCGCGGCCCGCTTCCGCAGCCGCAACGAACCCATGGAGGACGTGATCCAGGTCGGCACCATCGGCCTGATCAACGCCATCGACCGGTTCGACCCGGAGCGCGGCGTGCAGTTCCCCACCTTCGCGATGCCCACCGTCGTCGGCGAGATCAAGCGCTACTTCCGGGACAACGTCCGCACCGTGCACGTCCCGCGCCGCCTGCACGAGCTGTGGGTCCAGGTCAACGGCGCCACCGAGGACCTCACGGTGCTGCACGGCCGCTCCCCCACCACCGCCGAGATCGCCGAGCGGCTGAAGATCGGCGAGGACGAGGTGCTGGCCTGCCTGGAGGCGGGCCGTTCGTACCACGCCACATCGCTGGAGGCCGCCCAGGAGGGCGACGGCCTGCCCGGCCTGCTGGACCGCCTCGGCTACGAGGACCCCGAACTGGCCGGCGTCGAGCACCGGGACCTCGTGCGGCACCTCCTCGTCCAGCTCCCGGAGCGCGAGCAGCGCATCCTCCTGCTTCGTTACTACAGCAATCTGACGCAGTCCCAGATCAGTGCGGAACTCGGGGTTTCGCAGATGCACGTGTCCCGGCTACTGTCGCGGAGCTTCGCCCGACTGCGATCCGCAAACAGGATCGACGCCTAACCGGCACGGGCGACCCGTTCCTGCACGGATATGTCGACAAGACGCTACAGCGCGTTGCCGACATGTGACATTCTGCTGGAACCGCGTTTGCCGTGGTGCTGCCTCCGGTATTCAGGTGGAGGCATAACTCCTCGGTCCGCCCTGGGCCGGGGACGCCGCAGCGACCCGTCCGCGACCTCAAGGGGGTGGCATGTCCGTAGAACTGGGCAGCTCGAAGGTGCTTCCCGCGATTCCCGCGCCGGCACCACACGTGCATGACGACGTCGACGCCATCAACACCCGCTCGCTCTCCCGGTCCCTGTTCCTGCGGCTCGCCACGCTCGACAAGGACTCCGCCGAGCGCGCGTATGTGCGCGACACACTCATCGAACTCAACCTCCCGCTCGTGCGTTACGCGGCCGCGCGCTTCCGCAGCCGCAACGAGCCGATGGAGGACATCGTCCAGGTCGGCACCATCGGTCTGATCAAGGCCATCGACCGTTTCGACTGCGAACGCGGGGTGGAATTCCCGACGTTCGCGATGCCGACCGTGGTCGGCGAGATCAAGCGCTTCTTCCGCGACACGTCGTGGTCCGTGCGCGTCCCGCGTCGCCTCCAGGAGCTCCGCCTGGCCCTCACCAAGGCCAGCGACGAGCTCTCCCAGAAGCTGGACCGCTCGCCCACGGTGCCCGAACTCGCCGTGTGCCTGGGGGTGTCGGAGGAGGATGTCGTCGACGGCCTGGCGGTGGGCAACGCCTACACCGCCTCCTCGCTCGACTCCCCCTCGCCCGAGGACGACGGCGGCGAGGGCTCCCTGGCGGACCGCCTCGGCTACGAGGACAGTGCGCTGGAGGGCGTGGAGTACCGCGAGTCCCTCAA
>LIQL01000723.1 GCA_001418405.1 Streptomyces diastatochromogenes
AGGGCGTTGGTCATCGGCTCATGCCGCCTTGGGCCGGTCGCCGTCGGGCGAGGGCGGGGTGGGCGGCGGTGTCCACGGCTTATCCGAGGGCTTGCCGGCGTGCCGGCCGTCGTCTGCTGCGAGGACTGCCACGGTGCTCCTTCCGGTTGAGAACTGTGGGTGTTCCCTGGTCTCACCGGTGCTGGCCGGGGCCAGGGTATTCGGGGTTAGTCCGCTTCGGGTGCCGGCGCGGGGTCGGTGACGAGGAAGCCTCGTAGCGGCCGGTCGTCCTCCGAGTGAATCGCGATCTTGGCGGTTCTCAGGCAGGCGACGACGTCGGCGTAGTCCGGGTTGATCCACTCCATGGCGGTCCTTCCGTCGCGGAGTTGGCAGGCTATCCCTTGGGCTTGGGGAGGGTCACGATCGGGCCGCGGTCGTCGGAGTGCTGGCAGTTGGCGGCCACCGCGATCAGGTCACCGTCCGGTGGCCCCCACAGGTCCAGGTCGACGCTGTACCCGGTCTCCTCGATCAGCGCTGTGGTGCGGTCGATGGCGTCCTGGTTGTACCGGGTCGGATCCGGCGCCTCGGGCTGGTGGTGCATGAACGCGCCGAGTTCCTCGCACAGTTCGGCGTAGGTCGTGGTGTGCAGGATCAGCGCGTGCCAGCCGGCGTCGACCACGCGGGACGGGACCAGGCACGCGTCGGGGAACTGGGCGCAGGCGGCGATGAACGCCAGGGCCTCGTTCAGGATCGCCGCGGCGTCGTCCGCTTCAATGGCGGGGTTGTCGGTCCGGATGGTGGGGCACACGGCGTCGTACCGCGCTGCCGGCAGTAAGGATCGGGCAGACTTGCCCATGGTGTCTCCTTCGGTAGGTGGTTGCCTCTCGGGGAGGCCCGGACCCGTCCCGGCCGCGATGTCCGGCCAGGAGTACCGGCCGGGACGGGGGTCTGTGGTCGTGCAGTCGGTCACCGCTGCACATGGTTCTGGCTGTCTGCGCTCGCACGCCCTACAGGCAAGAGCGCGTGGCCAGGACCGGCTAGGTCAGGAAGAGCACTGACCCGCAGCTACAAACCTGCCGGTCGCCCTGCAACTCGTAACGGTGCTGACCATCGGGGTACGCGGTACACACTGCTGTCTCCTCATGAGTGTTCGGAGTGCTGCCCTCCGCGAACCGGAGGGCCGCCCGGACCAGGGGGGAAGGCTCGGGCGGCTGGTGCCCCGCACGTCCCGCGCATCACGGGGAGGGGACGTGCGGAGCGGCCTGGCGACCGTCAAGGGCCAGGCACCCGCACGGGCGGTCTCGGCCGACCTGCCGGGCGGGAGTCGGAGTTCTGTGCGGTCAGGCGGCGGGCGCCTGCTCGTCGGCCAAGCAGTAGGGGCAGTTGACTCG
>LIQL01000724.1 GCA_001418405.1 Streptomyces diastatochromogenes
CGGGCCCGTCCGGACCGCCCGGCGGCCCGCCCTCCCCTGCTTCCCCGGCCTCCCCGGCCTTCACCGCGCGGGTCCGCAGCGACGCCAGGTCCGTACCGGCCTCCGGCTCGGTGTAGCCGATCGCGAAGACCAGCTCGCCCTTGAGGATGCGCGGCAGGAAGAAGTCCTTCTGGGCTTGTGTCCCGTACTTCATCAACGTCGGGCCGACGGTGTTCAGGGTGACCATCGAGACCGGGGCGCCCGCGCGGTACGCCTCGTCGAAGAAGACGAACTGCTCGTCGGGGCCGCGCCCCTGACCGCCGTACGCGGTCGGCCAGCCCAGGCCCAACAGGCCGTCGGTGCCGATCCGGCGGAGCACCGTGCGCTGTTCCGCCGGGTCCGCGACCGGGCCGTCCGGTAGCAAGTCGCGGAAGTAGGCGCGCAGTTCGGCGCGGAGTCGTTGCTGACGCGGGGTGGGGGCGAGGTGCACGTCGGCGGGCCTTCCTTCGGGTGATGGCCGTGCGAACGAGCGAAACGGGTTTCTGACTGTCCGTCAGAAACCCGTTCGCTGTCAAGGTCCGCGCGGTGAACCCCAGAGCGGCCCACTGGCCCGCCGCGCGACGCCTCGCATCACCCACCGATCAACCGCCCCACGCGGATGGGGCGGACCGCCTCACCAGATCTGGTTGAAGTCGACGTTGGCGTTGTCCTGGTCGATCACCGTGAAGCCGTGACCGTTGACACTGGCGGTGTTGTTCTGGTTCGACGCACCGGGACCGTTGGCCACCTGCTGGCCGGTCGTGGAGTTGCCGTGGTTGTCGCCGGCGACGCCGGTCCCCGTCTGGCTGGTGGCGGCCGAGCTCGACCCGTTGTTCGCGAAGCCGCCGTTGTCGGCCTGTGCGACGCCGGCGCAGAGCGCGGCGGCGAAGGGCAGCGCGAGGGCGACAGCGATGACACGGGCGGTACGGGTGCTTGCCATGTCTCTTCCTCCTACGGAAGGCAAACTTCTAGCTTCTGACCTGAGGGTTCCGATAAGGGACCCGGCCTGCGAGACCCTCCCCCGGGCGGGGTCCCGACCTCCCGGCCCCCACTGCGGACGACCGGTCCCGACCGGTCCGTAAAGCGCTAACTCCATGAACTCACCGGGTAGTTGGCCAACCACCGCGGCTCCTGCCTCGACGTCGCGACCTCAGGATTGCCCACCCGACC
>LIQL01000725.1 GCA_001418405.1 Streptomyces diastatochromogenes
CGGCCCGGGCACCGGCCGGCCGCCGGTCGAACCGCCCCCGGTCGAGGTGACGGTGACCACCGCGTGCAGCGTCCGCCCGCCCTCGGGCAGATGCGGGTTGTGGTGCACCTCGACGGTGAACCGCGGCACCCGCGACTTGGCGAAGTTGGCCATGGATGACGTCCGCTCCTTGCGGCCGCCGCCGACCGGCCGGTCCACCGGCGGGCGGCCGGCCCGTTGGGTGGTGGCCGGGTCCGGCGCGTGCGGTTGCGAGGTGCTCAGGCCGATCCTGCCCCTGGCGAAGGTGCCGGGAACGGCACCACCGCGACCGTTACGTTGTCGTGCCCGCCGCCGTCCAGGGCGTGTTCGACCAGCACCCGCGCGGCCTGCAACGGCCGGGCCGGCGCGTCCAGGGGCAGCACCGCGGCCAGCGCCCCGGCCTCCTCGGCGTAGTTCCACAGCCCGTCCGTGCACACCACCACCGTCCCCGGTCCGTCCGGCCGGAACGCCGCGACGTGCGGTTCGACCTCGTACGCGTCGGCGCCCAGCCAGCCGGTGATGGCGTGCGCCCGCTCGTCGGCGTTGGCCTCGGCCGCCGTCATCAGGTTGTTGGCGACCATCTGGGCGGCCCAGGAGTCGTCCTCGGTCAGCCGGACCGGCGCTGCGGTGCGGTCGTCGGGGATCCAGTACGCCCGACTGTCGCCGACCCAGCCGATGGTCAGCAGGTCGGCGCCGACCACGGCGCCGACGAAGGTGCAGGCCGGGGCGTTCTGTTGGCGGTACTCGTCGTGCGCTATCGACGGGTCGGCGGCCAGCGCGTCGACCGCCGCCGAGGCCGCCAGCACCGCGTCGCGCATGGCCTGCTGCGGGTGCTCACCGCGCGGCAGGGACATCCGCAGCGCGCCGGCGGCCCGCTCGGCGGCGACCTCGGACGCCTCGTCCGGGCGGGTCGCCGAGGACACCCCGTCGCAGACCACCGCGATCACCGCGGGCGAGCCGTCCGGCAGCGCGGTGTCGGCGAGCGCGAAGAAGTCCTCGTTGCGGTGGTGCCGGTGGCCGCGGTCGCTGACCGCCGCGCCGCCGGCCGCCTCCCGCTCCAGATGGTCGCGGGGCGGCGGCCCCGCCGGAGCCTTCGGTGCGGTTCCGCTTCCCGCCGTCGCGGGATCGGGGCCGGCCCCCGCAACCGGTCCGGTGGCGGCTCCGCTTGATGCCCCGCCGGCCGCTTCCGGCGCCGGCGCACCGGCCGTGCCGAGGCCTGTCGTGCGCTCCGCTTCCGCTTCGGCACCGGACGCGTCCGGGCCCGCCGCCCCTGCGTCCGCTTCGGCCCGCGCCCCGGTGCCGGCGGCCGCGTCGGCGACCGCTTCGTAGCCGACCACCCGGGGGTCGGCCGGACGGTCGCCGGCAGCGGCCTGCGCCGCCACCGGATCGCCGTACTCCGCGTGCGGCAGGCGGGTCGTGGGGTCCGGCGGCGGCGGTCCCACCCGCATCACCGACCCCGCCGGGTACGCCGCCGCCGGCGGTGTCCCGTATCCCGCGGGCACTCCGTACCCGCCCGACGCCAGGGGATCGGCTCCGCACCGCCCGCAGTAGTTGTCCCCCGCGTCGAGCGGCTCGCCGCAGCTCCGGCAGCGGGACGGCCCAGTCACACCCATGTCACACCCATGTCCTGGGGCGGAAGCGGTTGGCCCGCTCCACCAGCTCGATCCTTTCCTCGCCACGCTGCGCGAGGCGCGCCAGCAGGCGGTACGAACGCTCCAGCCCGAACCGCAGCCCGCGTTCGTCCAACGGGCTGCCGAGCAGCGCCGGCCGCTGGTGCGCGGTCGGCGGCCCGGCAGTGCCGCCCGACCCCCCGTCACCGGGGGTGCCGGCCGGTGGCCCGTCGCCGTGGCCTCCGGAGAGTACCCAGTCCAGGGCACTGCCCAGTACTTCGGTGGCGAGGAGTTCCCGCCGCCGGTCGTCCAGTCCGAAGTCGGCGAGCGCCTGCACCTGTTGGGCGGCGGCCGTCAGGTCCGCCAGCAGCGGTTCCCGGGGCGAGCGCTGCCGCAGCCGGGCCCGGACCGCGGCGATCCGGGCCGCCGTGTAGTGGATGGACGCCTCCGGCACGGACTCCAGGGCCGCCACCGCCCCCGTCCGGTCACCGGCCGCCAGCCGCACCCGGGCCAGCCCGAACGCGGCACTCACGTATCCGCGGTCGGTCGCCCACACGAGGCGGTAGTACTCCGCGGCGTTGTCCAACTGCCCCAGCAGTTCGGCACTGATGCCCAGCGCCAGCTTCGGCGCCGGTTCACCCGGAAAGGCGTCGTAGACCGCGTCGAAGGCGAGCGCCGCGCCCTCCCGGTCGCCGGTGGCCAGCGCCACCAGCCCGCGGTGCCACACCGTCCGCCAGTCCCCGGCCCCGTCCGGCGGCCCGCCGGCGTCCCACCGCTCCCCGGCGTCCGGCGCGTCCGGCTGCGGGTCCGCCGCGCCCCGCCCCAGCTCCAGTTGGGCGCGCAGGGCCCGCAGCCGGACCTCCGGCGAGTCGGCCGGCGCCGCCCGCAGCGCGGCCAGCAGCTCCGCCGGGGTCGCGGCGTGCAGGGAGGCCAGGAACCCGGCCTGGGGGTCGTCCGGATCGACCCGCGGCACCGGCAGCGCCAGCGCCGCCCCCGCCGCGTCGAGGGGGCGCGGCTGCGGCCCGCCGACCGGTCGCACCGGATCCGCCCCGGCCGGCCGCCGCCCGCGTCCCCGGCCGGTCCGGCGGCCGCCCAGCAGCGAGGCGTCCCCGGCCGGTGGCGGCATCGGCTCGGTGCCCACCACCCGCAGCTCGGGCCCGAACAGCGTCGACGGTGCCGGCCGCGGCTCGCCCGTCCGCAGCGCCACCACCTCCCGCAGCACGCCCGTCAACTGCTCGGCCATCTCCTCCGCGGACCCGAACCGCCGCCCCGGGTCCGGGTCGGTGGCCCGCACCAGCAGCCGGTAGAACGACTCGTAGGAGCGGAACACCTCGATGTGGTCCGGGTCCGGCAGCGAGTCCGCGAAGACGTTGGTGTACCCCTGGAAGTCGAAGGTGAGGACGGCGAGGGTGCGCGCGACGGTGTACAGGTCGGAGGCGACCGACGGCCCCACCTCGCCGACCTCCGGCGCCTGGTAGCCGATCGTCCCGAACAGCGGGCTCTCGTGGTCGTCCGCCCGCCGCACCGCACCCAGGTCGATCAGCTTCAGCCGGTCGTGCTGCTGGATGGCGTTGTCGACCTTGAAGTCGCAGTACAGCAACTGCCGGCCGTGCAGGTGGCCGAGCGCCTCCAGCGCCTCGATGCCGTACGCGCACGCCTGCTCCACCGGCATCGGATCGCGCCGCCCGTGGGCGGTGCGCCGCTCGTTGGCGAGGTCCTTCAACGACGTGCCGCCGACGTACTCCATGACGATGTAGCCGTCCCGGCTGCCCGTCGAACGGTCCAGGTGCTCCACGAAGTTGTAGATCCGCACGATGTTGGGGTGCTCGATCGCCGCCAGGTACCGCCGCTCGGACACCGCCGCCGCCAGCGCCTCCTCGTCACCGGTGTCCAGCAGCCCCTTGAGCACCACCCACCGGTCGTCGACCGCCCGGTCCCGCGCGAGGTAGATCCAGCCCAGCCCGCCGTGCGCCAGGCACCCCGCGACCTCGTACTGGTCGTGCACCAGCTCCCCGGCCCGCAACTTCGGCACGAAGCTGTACGGATGGCCGCACCGGGTGCAGAAGCCCTCCGCCGTGCCCGGACGCCCGTCCCGGCCCCGGCCCACCGGCGCCCCGCACTCCCCGCGGCTGCAGAACCGCTTCCGCTCCGGCACCTCCGGATCGGTCAGCACCGCCGCCAGCGGATCGCGCCGCGGCACCTGCGGCACCGACACCAGCCCGGCCCCCAACCGGCCGCGCGACGCCCCGGAACCGCCCCCCGAACCCGAACCCGAGCCCGGCCGGCCGCTGCCGGAACCGTGCACCACCGGCGACGTCCGTCCGCCCGACCCGCTGCCGGCC
>LIQL01000726.1 GCA_001418405.1 Streptomyces diastatochromogenes
GGCGGTGGCGGTGCGGCGGGCGCGGGGCGGCGCGCTGCTCGGTGCCGCGGTCGCCGCCAAGCTCGTGCCGGCCGTCGTCCTGCCGGGCGCGCTGTCCGGCGTGCGCCGCCCCCGCGACGCGGCCGCGGTGCTGCTGCCCGCCGCCGCCGTGCTCGCGCTCTGCTACCTCCCCTACCTGCTCGCCTCGCACGACTCCGTCCTCGGCTACCTCAGCGGCTACCTCAACGAGGAGGGCTACCGCGACGCGTCCGCCGGCAGCCGGTACGCGCTGCTGCGGCTGCTGCTGCCGGACGCCTGGGCGCTGCCGGTGCTGGTGGTCGTGCTGATCGTGCTGTGCGGCGGCGTCCTGTGGCGCGGCTCCCCCGAACGGCCGTGGTGCGGCGCCCTGTTGGTGACCGGCGCCGCCTTCCTGCTCCTCACGCCCGGCTACTCCTGGTACGCGCTGCTGCTGATCGCCCTGGTCGCGCTGGACGGTCGTTGGGAATGGCTCGCGGTGGCCGCCGCGGGCACCGTCGCGTACGTCACGGCGCGGGCCTTCCCGGCCCACGGTGCGGTGGCGACCACGGCCTACGCCCTGGCGGCGGCGAGCGTGGGGGTGGGTTGGCTGGTGCGGCGCCGGGCGGCCGCGGTGAGCCCGCGGCGGCCGGGCCGTACAGGTGCGTGCCTGGCGGTGCGGGTGCGCGGGGGCCGTGCCCGGACGGCACGACCCCCGCGCTGACGGTGCCCCTCGCTCAGGAGGTCGGCGTGCGGCGGTCGATGACGGTGCGGAGCTTGCCGCTGGTGGGGGTGCGTTCGAAGGCGAGGGTGGGGGCGGTTTCGACGGTGAGGGTCAGGAGGGCTTCCGGGCCGGCCGCCGAGCCGAGTTCGGGGATGTGGGTCAGGAGGGCCGCGCGGGCGGCGGCCGGGTCGGGGGCGTAGTGGGCGTCGAGGCGGACCGTGAGGTGTTCGCGGCCGGCCTCGTTGGTCAGGAGGAGCTGTAGTTCACCGCGGTACCCGAGGTGTTCCTCGGCGACCTGGGTGAAGCGGCGGTAGTTGAAGTGGTAGGTGCCCATGCGGAACACCTCGCCGTACCGGCCGAGGAGTTCGATGCGCGGGGTGTGGCTGCCGCAGGGGCACACTCCGGCGACGGCCCGGCCCAGGTCGCCGATCTGGTAGCGCTCCAGGCGCTGGCCCGCCCGGGTGCGGGTGGTGAAGACGAGGCGTCCCGGCTGGCCGGCGGGAACGGGGCGGTCCTCCTGCGGGTCGAGGATCTCCAGGGTGTGGAGGTCGGTCAGGACGTGGTGTTCGGTGCCCCGCGCGTGGCCGCACTGGTAGCCGAGCGGGCCCAGGTCGGTGCTGCCGTAGGCGGCGGAGCGGATGACCTGCACGCCGAAGGTCTCGGTGAGGATGCGGCGCTGTTCACCGGTGAAGTGCTCGCCGCCGTAGAACACCTTGCGGATGCCGCCGTAGGCGCGCAGGCGCTCGCCCTGGGTGTGGAAGAGCTGCCACAGGTACGACGGCATGCCGAAGAGGGTGTCCACCCGGTAGGTGACGAGGGCCTGGGCTATCGCCTCGTGGTCGGGGCCGGCGGCCATCGGGATCTGGGTGGCGCCCAGGCGTTCGAGGATGGAGAAGAAGCTGATGAAGCTGCCGTACATGCCGCCGCAGTAGAAGAGGTTGGCGGCGCGGTCGTGGGCCGGGTCGAAGCCCGCGGCGAGCAGGCCGTGCGCCGAGGCGCGCATCTGCGTGTCGTAGTCGTCGCAGGTGAAGACGGACAGGGCCGGGGCGCCGGTGGTCCCTCCGCTGCGGAAGTACAGCTGGGCGTGTTCCGGTGCCAGGGTGGCCAGTTGGGCCTGGGCCGCCGCCTTGTCCATCAGCGGGCCGGTGGGTGCCGGGGG
>LIQL01000727.1 GCA_001418405.1 Streptomyces diastatochromogenes
GGCGGCGGCCCACAGGGTGAACGGCACGGTGTCGTGGGCGCTGGTGCGGCGCCCACAGCCCAGGACTGCGGCGACGGTGCCGGGGTCGGCGTAGTCGAGCATGTCGCGGGCCCGGCGGAGGCCGGCCTGTACCGCGCTGCGCGGGATGAGGGCCAGTACGCCGTCGATCAGCTCCTCCGGGCGGAGGGTCCGGTCCGGGTCGGCGACCAGGGCGGCCGCGGCGGCCACGGCCATGGCGCCGACGACGGCTTCGCGGTNNAGGCGGAGATCTCCGCCTGGTGGGTGGCCTGCTCGGGGTCGTCGGCGTACCAGGCGCCGAGGGGGGCGATGCGCATGGCGGCGCCGTTGCCCCAGGACCCGTGGCCGTTGAAGAGCGCGGCGGACAGCTCGCGCCAGTCGCCGCCTCCCCGGATCAGGCGGAGCAGGCGGTCGACGGCCCGGCCGTAGTTGCGGGCGTCGTCGTGGCGGTCGGCGAAGGAGCGGGCCAGGGCGTCCTGGTCGACGCGGTGGTGGGTGGTGAGGACGGCCAGGACCGAACAGGCCATCTCGGTGTCGTCGGTCCACCGCCACGGCGCGGGCGGCAGCTCGCGGCGCTTGAGGGTCGGGTAGTGGGCGGGGACGAAGAACTGCGCTCCGAGGGCGTCGCCCACGGAGAGACCGCGCAGGCTCGCCAGAGCCCGCGCACAGCGGTGCGCGTCACGGGGGTCGGGGGTCGTCATCGCTGTGCACTTTAACCGGTGATGCCGTACGGCTCGGGTTCACACCAGCGGTCGAAGGGCCGGTCGAGGACGTAGCGGCCGTCCGGACCGAGGATCAGGGTGCGCCATTCGGCGTTGCCCGGGTTGGACAGCGATTCGAAGTCGGCGACCGACCAGTGGAACCACCGCATGCAGAACAACCGCATGGTGAGGCCGTGCGTGACGATCAGGACGTTGGGCGGGTGGTGGGGGTCCTCGAAGCTGCGCCAGAGGCTCTCCAGGAAGGCTCCGACGCGGTCGTAGACGTCGGCACCGGACTCGCCCTGTGCGAAGCGGTAGAAGAAGTGGCCGTAGGCGTCGCGGTAGGCCTTCTGGCGCCGTACGTCGTCACGGTCCTGCCAGTTGCCCCAGTCCTGCTCGCGGAGTCGGGGCTCCTCGCGGATCCGGACGTTGCCGGGGTCCAGGTCGAGGCTCCGGAAGGTCTGATGGGTGCGGCGGTAGGGCGACACGTAGGCGGAGATCCGTTCGTTGCCGAACATCGCGCGCAGCCGGTGGCCTGCCTCCTGCGCCTGGCGCAGCCCGGTCCGGGTCAGGGCGAGCGCGTGGTCGGGCTCGCGCTCGTAGACGGTGTCGTCGACGTTCCCCACGGACTCGCCGTGGCGGAGCAGGACGATGCGTCGGGGCCGGGCCATGCGGCCAGCCTAGATCGCCTGCCCTGTACATGCCGGGCGTGGCGGGCGGTGCCGGCTGGGCGTCGTGCGCTTCGGTCGGCGCCCCCGACCCGTCGGCCCTCGCGGCTCGCGCGGAATGACGACGTGGGGGACGGCGCGCCATGCGGCCACTAAGGCGACAGGAGTAGCCATTGCGCGGAGGGGGCTCGGCGCGATCGCCGACCCCGTTCCGGCTCGACCGGCCGGCGGCGCGCGCCCCGGCCCACGGCACGGACCGGTCGCCGCAACGGGCCGGTCGAGCGTCGCGCTCACACCGTCCAGGAGGGTTCGAGTTGCACCACGTCGCCCGCGATGGCCTGGACGTCGGCGGCTATCTGGGCGCGCAGCGCCAGCCGCTCCACCCGCTCCGGGCGGTACTTGCCCCGCTCGGCCGCCGACTGCCACATCGACAGGACCAGGAACTCCTCCCCCGGCGCCCGGCCGACCATCCCCCGGAGCATGCCGGGCGATCCGGCCATCGCCGGGTTCCAGACCTTCTCCTGCATGAGCACGAAGTGCTCGACCCGGTCCGGGCGCACCTGGCAGTGCGCCAACCGCAACACGTCCGCGTCCCCGAACGTCGGCCGGAACCCCACCTTCACGTCGAATTCATGCTCGAACAGGCGGATTTGGGTGTCCTTGTAGGTGCCGGACTGGGCGGCCGCCAACCGGTCGTGCGAGCGGGCCATGAAGGAGTCGTAGAACGCCCGGCTCTCCCAGAAGCCGACCAGGTGGGCCACACCGGGGCGGGACCGGCTCCAGCCCCCGGCCTGCCCCCGGAAGCCGGGCTCGCCCAAGAGCCCGGCCCACTTCCGCTGCCCCCGTTCGAACCCTCGGCGGTCCACGACGGTGAGGCGAATCCACTTGACCAGCACCGCGCCATCGTACGGCCCGACAGCCACCGAAACCCCTGTTCACCGACTATCGACCGCCCGAACTCCCTTACGGGGGCGCGACAGTGACCGCCGTCGCCCCGGGGTGGCGCGGACACGCCGCGCCGAGCCGCCCGCCGCCCCGCTGAACTGCCGTACGGCAAAGCCGACTTGTGGACAAACCAAGCCTCGCACCTCCGGAACGCCCCGGCCGGAGGCGCAGACGCCGCGCGCGGCTGCGCGCATACGGGGCCGGGTTTCCCCGCAGCGTGGGACGATGGTCGAACACGGGGAAATCCCGGGGAGTTGTCCGCGGGGACGCGGACGGGCTGGGCCGCGGGAGCTGACGGAAGGGGAGCCCGGTGAGCACGCTCAACAAAGGGATCGAGAAGGTCGTGGTGGCGCTCGGATGGGATCCCAGCCCCATCGGTGAGCCGGACATCGACCTGGACATCATCGCGGCGACGTACACGACGGACGCGCCGCAGGGCGAACCGGCCTATCTGGTGCACTTCGACAGCCGGTCGCCCGACGGCACCATCACCCTCAACCGCGACAGCCGCACCGGTCAGGGCTTCGGCGACGACGAGGTCATGACGCTGGAGTTGGAGCGACTGTCCGAGCGCTACTCCCGCGTCGTGGTGGGCGTGGTGATCCAACAGGTGCACGGCCGGCGGGTCTTCGGCGAGGTGGCGAACACCCTCATCGAGGTGCGCGAGGGCTACAACAGGCTCGCGCACGAGGACTTCGCCGGGGTCGCGGACGCCACCGCGGCGACCGTCGCCGAGTTCGCGCGGGACGCGTCCGGCGAATGGCGGTTCCGGTCCGCACTGCGCGGGTTCGACGCCGAACCGGACGCGTTCAGCAGGCTGATGGGCGGCTGACGGCTCGGGCGACGGACGCGGAGGGGAGGCGGTGACGAGCCGCCTCCCCTCCGACGTTCCCGGGGTGCGGCGCACCCGTCGTCCGCCCGCCCGCGTTCCACGTCGGGAGGGCCGCCCCCACAGAGCAATTCCCCCGCCACCACATAAGGCTCTCCCG
>LIQL01000728.1 GCA_001418405.1 Streptomyces diastatochromogenes
GGTGTGACCTGCGGCCCGGGGTCGGCGGGCGTGCTGCCGGCCCCGGGGCGCAGGTCAGACCAGGTCGACCAGGTCCGCGATCGAGTCGACGACGCGGGAGGGACGGAACGGGTGGCGTTCGATGTCCTCGGGGCGGGTCAGTCCGGTGAGGACGAGGAAGGTCTCCATGCCCGCCTCCAGGCCGGCGACCACGTCGGTGTCCATCCGGTCGCCGATCATGGCGGAGGACTCGGAGTGGGCGCCGATGGCGTTCAGCGCGTGGCGCATCATCAGCGGGTTGGGCTTGCCGACGAAGTACGGCTCGACGCCGGTGGCCTTGGTGATCAGCGCGGCCACCGACCCGGTCGCGGGCAGCGCGCCCTGCGGGGAGGGGCCGGTCTCGTCGGGGTTGGTGGCGATGAAGCGGGCACCGGCGTCGATCAGCCGGATGGCCTTGGTGAGGGCCTCGAAGCTGTAGGTGCGGGTCTCGCCGAGGACGACGTAGTCGGGGGCGTGGTCGGTGAGGACGTAGCCGATGTCGTGCAGCGCGGTGGTGAGGCCGGCCTCACCGATGACGTAGGCGGTGCCGCCGGGGCGCTGGTCGTCGAGGAACTGGGCGGTGGCCAGCGCGGAGGTCCAGATGGACTCCCAGGGGACGTCCAGGCCGATGCGGTTGAGGCGGGCGTGCAGGTCGCGCGGGGTGTAGATGGAGTTGTTGGTCAGGACGAGGAAGGGCTTGCCCGATTCGCGGAGCCGCTTGATGAAGGCGTCCGCGCCGGGGACCGGGACGCCCTCGTGCATCAGGACGCCGTCCATGTCGGTGAGCCAGGACTCGATCGGCTTGCGCTCTGCCACTGCCACTCCTGTCGTGCGGGTTGACCAGGCTGGCCGAACGGCCAGGGCGACGGCCGGCCCGAACGGGCGGCCGACGGCCCCAGCCTAAGTCAGTGGCGGCCCGCGGGCCCCGGTCGGTGGTGGTCAGCTTCCGGTTGCGGTCTTCCAGGCGTCGATGTAGGTGTCGAGGTTCTTGTCGATGTCGTTCCAGTCGGGCTGGAAGACGTCGACGCCCTTCATGATCTTGGCGAGGGCCACGGCGTTGGGGTCGGTGGCCTTGACGTCCTGGCGGGCGGAGAAGCCGCCGCCGACGGCCGAGACCTCTTCCTGGACCGGCTTGCTGAGCAGGTAGTCGAGGAACTTCCGGGCGTTGGCGGCGTGCGGGGCGTTCTTGACCAGGCCGGCGGCGTACGGCAGGGCGAAGGTGGCGGGGCGGGCGCCGGGCTTGGCGGCGGGGAAGAAGATGCCCTGGTTGGGCATGGACTTCATGTTGGCGTAGTTCATCTGCACATCGCCGTTGGCGACGAGGAGTTCGCCCTTGTCGGTCTTGGGGGCGAGCTGGCCGGTGGAGGAGGACGGGCCGACGTTGTTGGCCTGGAGCTTCTTGAGGAAGTCCATGGCCGGGCCCTGGCCGCCGAAGTCGTGCAGGGCCTTGATCAGCACGGCGGTGCCGTCGCCGGCGACGCCGGGGGTGGAGTACTGGAGCTTGCCGGCGAAGCGGTGGTCGGTGAGGTCCTGCCAGGTGGCCGGGGGCTGCTTGAGCTCCTTCTTGTTGTAGATGAAGCAGAAGTAGTTGTTGACGATGGAGACCCACTTGCCGTTGGGGTCCTGGTCGGCGGCGGCGACGTGTTCGGCGCCCCGGGGGCGGTAGATGTCCAGCAGGCCCTTGCCGTCGGCCTGTTGGATGAACGGCGGCAGGGTGACGAGCACGTCCGCCTTGGTGTTGGTGCGTTCCCGGGCCAGGCGCTGGACGGCGGCGCCGGAGCCGGACTCGACGTAGTTGACCTTGATGCCGGTCTGCTTCTCGAAGTCCTTGAAGACCTTGTCGTAGAAGCCGTCGCCCTGTTCGCTCTTGAGGCCGTCGGCGCTGTAGACGGTGATCTCCTTGGCGTTGGGGTCGGCGGCCGAGGAACCGCAGGCGGTGACGGAGGCGGCCAGGACGAGGACGGCGGCGCCGGCGGTCAGGGGGCGGTGCAGGCGGCTGGGCATGGTGGGTGCTCCTGGGGAACGGTCGGGG
>LIQL01000729.1 GCA_001418405.1 Streptomyces diastatochromogenes
GGCTGGGAGGGGTGCCGCGCGGGTGGGCCCCGCCCGGAGGGGTGTCGCGCCGGCCCGGGAGTGCGCCGACCTCCGCACGGGCCGTTCGGGCGGCCGTCGGGAAGCCGTCCGGAGGGCCTCCCGACGGTCGCCGGCCCCGCCGGGCTAGGTGGACACGGCCGTGCCCGGGGCGGCGGGCGGCGGTCCGGCGTCCACCGGCTGCCAGGCGAAGATCAGCGCCCCGCCGAGGATGCCGAGGACGGTCCCGATCAGGAACCCGCCCAGGTTGGACATCACCAGGGCGGCCATGGCGCCCAGTACGGTCAGGATGCCTGCCAGGCCCCGGTAGTGCGGGGCGAACCACGCCGACAGGCCCATCAGGACCATCACCAGGCCCATCAGGACGGACGGGACGCCGGCGATGCCCTGTTGGAGCATGATCTTCAGCGGGGCCAGCGGCAGGGCGCAGATCTCCGCCCCGGCCAGCACCGCCGCCAGCCCGCCCCAGAAGGGACGGCCCCGGCGCCAGCGCCGCCAGCCGGCCAGGGCTCGGGCGGCGCCCATCTCAGAAGCATTCCTTCGTGCCCTTGGAGACCTTCATGCTGAGGCCGGAGAGCCGGAACGTGCCGGCGTTGGTCGCCCAGGCGGTCTGCCGCAGGTGGTTGATGGAGACGTCGTCGGCCTGCTGCGCGAAGAGGTCCTGGAGGCCCTGGGCGTCGGCCGGCCCCTTGGTGAGCGTCGAGGCGTCCCGGCCGATCTCGATGTGGTGGAAGGACGCGTCGCCGGACAGCTGGGTGGCGTCCACGAAGAGGTCGGTGGCCCGCACGGGCGTGCTGCTGCCCGCCGTCAGCTTGAGCGAGATGTCGCCGAGGACCGGCAGGTGGGTGACGACCGACTGGCACAGGTGGTGCAGTTCGGCGGATTTGATGGCGGTGACGGCGACGGGCAGGAGGTCGCCGCGGGCATTGGCGTCCACGCTGCCGTACTGGGCGAAGCCGTCGCCCGTGAGGCTGTCCGCGGACACCTTGAACTGCTGTCCGGAGACCGCGAACGAGGCCGCCAGGGCCCCGTTGGCCAGGGCGATGCCCAAGGCTGCGGTACCGGCGACGGCCGGGACGGTCAGCACGGCGAACCGCCGCCAGCTGATGCGTCCCGTGACGTGTCTGCCGTGTGCGTCCTTCACGTCGTGTCCCCTTCGAAGAGTCCGGTGGGCCGCGCTGTCGAACGTGTGGGGGGCGTAGCGGGCTCCGCGTGCAGGGCACGGCGCCGCCGCGCGTGGGGTGGGGCGGGGCCGTGCGGAGGTGCGGGGCCGCGGCGGCGAACCGTGCACGCCGGCTGGGCATCGGGTGCGTCGTACGCGGCGGGGCGGTGCGGGCACGCGGCGCCAGAGGGCGCCGCAGCGTCGTTGGTGCCGAACTACGGGTGTTACCCCGGGTGTTACCGGCGAGTTGAATGTAAATCCGCCGCTGTCCGCTGGCAAGGACGCGCGTGCGACGGTTTTCCGTCGACTGCGCGCACCGGTGGCGCGAAAGGACCGGCCGCGGCGTGCGCGGCGGCCCCCGGCGCGCGGCCCGGGAGGTCCTCGCGCGCCCCGGTCCGGCCCCGCAACTCCCGTACCCCGGAGGGATCTTCCGACCGTCGGGTAGCCCTGGCCAGAGCCCTCCCGTTCCTCCTACGATGCAGGGAACGGGGAGGGGGACTCAACGTGGAACACCGTGTGGGGCGGGTGGAGTTCGTCGTCGCCTGGGCGATCAGGAACCTGGACGGACTCATCGCCGTGGGGCTCGGCCTGACCATCGGCCTGATGGACGTCCTCGGCGACGTCATCAGCGACAAGGTCTCGTCCGGTGCGACGCTGCTGGTGCTCGGCACGCTCGCGGTCGGCTCGATGACCGAACGGCTGCGCCGCAAGTCCGACATACAAGAGGCGTACGCGGACACCCGGCGCGCCCTGGAGGACCTCGCGATGGTCCGCTCCCTGTCGGGGGACCAGGTCGGCGACGCGCTGGAGCGGGCCCGCGCGCAGACCAACCGCTGGTACTTCAAGGGCGGCACCGGCACCTACCTGCGGGCCGTCACGCTGCCCCGGTGCGTCGAGGCCGCCACCCGCCAACGCGCCCAACTCAGCATCAAGATCGACATAATCAACCCGGCGGAGGAACAGACCTGCGCCGCCTACGCCCGCTTCCGACAGACCTTCGCCCGCCGCCACAACGACGACGCCGCGCACGCCTGGACCGCCGACCGCACCCGCAAGGAGGCGTACGCCACGGTCCTGGCCGCCTGCTGGTTCCGCCAGCGGCTCGACACCCTGGAGATCAGCGTCCACCTCTCCTCGGGCGTCCCCACCCTCCGCTTCGACCTCTCCGAGACCTGCCTGATCATCACCCAGGACGACCCGAACCGCGTCAACCTCCTCGTCGCCCGCGACCAACCGCTCTACGACTACTACGTCACCGAGTTGCACCAGAGCCGCGAACAGGCCGTCCGCCTCGACCTGCGCGGCGTCGCCCCGCTGGGGGACGAACCGACCGTCGACGAGGTCCGCGCGGTCTTCGACGACGTCGACCTGCCCCTGCCCTCGGTGTTCAGCGACGCCGACGTCGCGGAGATCGTCGAGAAAGCCCTGCACGCTGAGGACCCCTACCGGAGGTGAGACGCCTCGGGCGCGGCTCATGGACTACGACACGCTCGACCGACTGCTCCGGCCCGGCACCCCGCGGGAGGCGCCCCGCGCCAGCGTCACCGGCGCCCTGGAGGACATCGCCTGCGGCAAGCGGGAGTTACGCGCGGTCCGCCACCCGCTCGGCTTCCTGTGCCTGCCGCTGGTCCGCGACGGCGCCCGCGGCGTCTGCGTCCACCTCTTCGGCACCGGAGCCCCCG
>LIQL01000073.1 GCA_001418405.1 Streptomyces diastatochromogenes
GCCCTGGCCACCCCCGACCGCCTCTACCGCGAGGAGCTCGCGCCCGCCCTCCGGCACGCCTTCGCCACCACCCTCACCGACGCGGGCCACGACCCCGCCGACTACCTCTACCTCCCCGTCCACCCCTGGCAGTGGGACGAGACCATCGCCCCGCTCTTCGCCCCGCAGCTCGCCGACGGCTCCCTCGTCCCGCTCCCCGCCGACGACGACCTCCGGCTCCCGCAGCAGTCGATCCGCACCTTCCTCAACCTCACCCGCCCCCACGCCCGCACCGTCAAGCTCCCGCTGTCCATCCTCAACACCCTGGTCTGGCGCGGCCTGCCCATCGAGCGCACCCTCGCCGCCCCCGCCGTCACCGGCTGGGTGCACGGCCTGCGCGACGGCGATACGTATCTGCGCGACGAGACCCGGGTGATCCTGCTCGGCGAGACCGCCTCCGTCACCGTCGAGCACCCCCTCTACGACCGGCTGCCCGGCGTCCCCTACCAGTACAAGGAACTGCTCGGCTGCATCTGGCGGGAACCGCTCGCCGACCACCTCGACCCGGGGGAGCGGGCCCGCACCCTGGCCTCCCTCCTCCAGACCGACCCGACCGGCCGGGCGCTGACCGCGGAGCTGGTGCACCGGTCCGGCCTGCCCGCGCGGACCTGGCTGGCCCACCTGTTCACCGCCCTGCTGCCGCCGCTGCTGCACTTCCTCTACCAGTACGGCACGGTCTTCTCCCCGCACGGCGAGAACGCCATCGTCGTCTTCGACGAGGACGACGTCCCCACCCGCCTGGCGATGAAGGACTTCGTCGACGACGTGAACACCAGCGCCCAACCGCTCCCCGAGCACGACGCCATGCCGGACGACGTGCGGGCGGTGCTGCTGACCGAACCCCCCGCGTTCCTCACCCAGTTCATCCACTCCGGCCTCTTCGTCGGCGTCTTCCGCTACCTCGCGCCACTGTGCGAGGACCAACTGGGCGTGCCCGAGGAGGAGTTCTGGTCGCTCGTACGGGCGGAGATCCTGCGCCACCACGAGCGCTTCCCACACCTCAAGGCGCGGCAGGAGACCTTCGACCTGCTCACCCCGGAGATCGAGCGGCTGTGTCTGAACCGCAACCGGCTGCACGTGGACGGCTACCGCGACCGCCGCGACCGCCCGCACGCCGCCGTCCACGGCAGCGTCCCCAATCCCCTGTACGGTCCGTGACCCCTGTACGCCGCGTGACCGCCGCGTGCTGTCGGTGGTCCCGCGTAGGCTTGCAGACGCTATGACGAAGCCCTCTCTCCCCGATCTGCTCCACGCCGCCGTCTCCGCCGTCGGCGGCACCGAGCGGCCCGGCCAGGTGGCCATGGCCGAGGCTGTCGCCGACGCCGTGGACGACCAGGCCCACCTGCTGGTCCAGGCCGGCACCGGCACCGGAAAGTCCCTCGGCTATCTGGTGCCGGCGCTGGCCCACGGCGAGCGGGTGGTGGTGGCCACGGCCACCTTGGCCCTCCAGCGCCAGCTCGTCGAGCGCGATCTGCCGCGGACGGTCGAGGCGCTCCATCCCCAGCTGCGCCGCCGGCCGCAGTTCGCGATGCTCAAGGGCCGCTCGAACTACCTCTGCCTGCACCGCCTCCACGAGGGCGTCCCGCAGGAAGAGGAGGACGGCCTCTTCGACGTCTTCGAGCAGGCGACGCCGACCAGCAAGCTCGGCAAGGACCTGCTGCGGCTGCGCGACTGGGCGGACGAGACCGAGACCGGCGACCGCGACGACCTGACCCCCGGCGTCTCCGACCGCGCCTGGGGCCAGGTCTCGGTCGCCTCCCGGGAGTGCCTGGGCGCCTCGAAGTGCGCCTACGGCGCGGAGTGCTTCGCCGAGGCGGCCCGGGAGCGGGCCAAACTCGCCGACGTGGTGATCACCAACCACGCGCTGCTGGCGATCGACGCCATCGAGGGCGCCCCGATCCTGCCGCAGCACGAGGTCCTGATCATCGACGAGGCGCACGAGCTGGTCTCCCGGGTCACCGGCGTGGCCACCGGCGAGCTCACCCCCGGCCAGGTCGGCCGGGCGGTCCGGCGCGCCGCCAAGTTGGTCAACGAGAAGGTCGCCGATCAGCTCCAGACCGCTTCGGACACCTTCGAGCGCCTGATGGAGCTGGCCCTGCCCGGCCGACTGGAGGAGGTCCCCGAGGACCTGGGGTACTGCCTGATGGCGCTGCGGGACGCGGCCCGCACGGTGATCGTCGCCCTCGGTTCGACCCGCGACAAGTCCGTCCAGGACGAGGACGCGGTCCGCAAGCAGGCCCTGGCCGCGGTGGAGAACGTCCACGACGTCGCCGAGCGGATCGTGAACGGCTCCGAGTACGACGTGGTCTGGTACGAGCGCCACGACCGGTTCGGCGCGTCGCTGCGGGTGGCGCCGCTGTCGGTCTCCGGCCTGCTGCGGGAGAAGCTCTTCACCGACCGTTCGGTGGTGCTGACCTCCGCCACCCTCAAGCTGGGCGGTGACTTCAACGGCGTGGCCGCCTCGCTGGGCCTGGGCCCGGAGGGCACCGCACGCGAGGACGAGCCGGTGTGGAAGGGCCTCGACGTCGGCTCGCCCTTCGACTACGGCAAGCAGGGCATCCTCTACGTCGCCAAGCACCTCGCCCAGCCCGGCCGGGAGGGCAGCCGCGACGACATGCTCGACGAACTCGCCGAGCTGATCGAGGCGGCCGGCGGTCGGACGCTGGGGCTCTTCTCGTCGATGCGGGGCGCCCAGGCCGCGGCGGAGGCGATGCGCGGCCGGCTCGACGTCCCGGTCCTGCTCCAGGGCGAGGAGACCCTCGGCGAGCTGATCCGGACGTTCGCGGCGGACGCCAGGACGTGCCTGTTCGGGACCCTGTCGCTGTGGCAGGGCGTGGACGTGCCGGGGCCGAACTGCCAGCTGGTGGTCATGGACCGGGTGCCCTTCCCGCGGCCGGACGATCCGTTGATGAGCGCCCGGCAGAAGTCGGTGGAGGAGGCCGGCGGCAACGGCTTCATGGCGGTCGCGGCGACCCATGCCGCGCTGTTGATGGCCCAGGGGGCGGGCCGTCTGGTGCGGGCCACGGGGGACCGCGGCGTGGTGGCGGTGCTGGACCCGCGGGTCGAGCGGGCCCGCTACGGCTCCTTCCTCCGCAAGTCCATGCCGGACTTCTGGTACACCACCGACCGCAATCTGGTCCGCGGTTCACTGGCCCGCATCGACCAGGCGGCCAAGGCCGCAGTGGGCGAGGACGCGGCGGGCGAGGACGCGGCGGGGGAGTAGCGGGCTCGTCGGGGCAGCACAGAGCCCCGGGACGGAACCGGCGCAGTGGTTCCGTCCCGGGGCTCGGTCGTGGGGGCCGGGCGGTCAGACCCGGCGCAGCACCGCGACCACCTTGCCGAGGATCGTCGCCTCGTCACCGGGGATGGGCTGGTACGCGGCGTTGTGCGGCAGCAGCCAGACGTGGCCGTCCTCGCGCTTGAAGCGCTTGACGGTCGCCTCGCCGTCGAGCATCGCGGCGACGATGTCGCCGTTCTCGGCGACCGGCTGGCGGCGGACGGTGACCCAGTCGCCGTCGCAGATCGCGGCCTCGATCATGGAGTCGCCGACGACCTTCAGCACGAACAGCTCACCGTCGCCGACCAACTGGCGGGGGAGGGGGAAGACGTCCTCGACGGACTCCTCGGCGAGGATCGGGCCGCCGGCCGCGATCCGGCCGACCAACGGGACGTAGGACGCCGCGGGCTTGCCGGCGGTCTCGGTCGCCGCGCTCGTGGGCTGGTCCGAGGCGCGCACCTCGTACGCCCGCGGGCGGTGCGGGTCACGGCGGAGGAAGCCCTTCCGCTCCAGCGCCATCAGCTGGTGGGCGACGGACGAGGTGCTGGAAAGTCCGACGGCCTGCCCGATCTCCCGCATCGACGGTGGATATCCGCGCCGCTGCACCGAATCCCGGATCACTTCGATCACGCGGCGCTGGCGGTCGGTGAGTCCGGAACTGTCGGCGCGAATACCCGGGGGGCGCCCCGGGAGCGAGCGGGTCGGCTTGTGCTCTTCGGAGTCCGACGTGGTGTCGTCCATCGGCCGCGGTGCCCTTTGCGGTTGCTCGAATCGGCTCGGGGAGTGGCTTTGTGCGGTGATGGTCGCGCTGTCTGCGGTGGTGGTCACGTCGGCCCCTCTCGAAATGTTCTCCCTAGTTAGCCAACGGTAGTTGCTTTCGAAAGGTTGCGCCAAACACACGTTCGAGTGAAAAATTCCGCGATTGGCTGACCTGATCAAGCAGCGAGGTGTATGGCCGAATGGCAATTCGGGCCTCCGGGACGTCCTGCCCCGGATTCCCGTCCGGAATCCACTGCGGAATGCCGGCCGGAACCCGTCCCGAAAAGCTGCGAGCGGCACCGCGGCGGAGCTTCTCCGCGGCCTCGCCGATTGTGTCATCCCCGCCCCTCCGGTCCCCGCGCCGGGTGGCTTCCCGTACTCTCGTGGACGGCCCGCCGGCCCGCCGCCGCCGCGACACGCGGTAGGCAGATATAAGCGCCCCGACACCACATGTAGTGCTTAGATGCGTTCGGCCTCCTACAAGTTGTGGTGTCGGGTCTGTCGGGCCCCAAGGATCGCCTATGCTTGTGGCTGCTCCGAAGGGCCCGTACGGACCGGCCGGAGGTCAGTCGCCGTACGCCGGTTCTCTTTGGCGTGCGTCCGTTTCCGAGGGTGAGGAGGGTGGAGCCATGCACTGCCCCTTCTGCAGGCACCCGGACAGCCGGGTCGTCGACAGCCGCACCACGGACGACGGGACGTCGATCCGTCGGCGTCGCCAGTGCCCCGACTGCTCCCGCCGTTTCACGACCGTCGAGACGGCGTCGCTGATGGTGATCAAGCGGAGCGGGGTCACCGAGCCCTTCAGTCGCACCAAGGTCATCGCCGGGGTGCGCAAGGCGTGCCAGGGGCGGCCGGTCACCGAGGACGCCCTCGCCAAGCTCGGCCAGCGGGTCGAGGAGGCGGTGCGCGCCACCGGCAGCGCCGAGCTGACCACCCATGACGTCGGGCTCGCCATACTGGGCCCGCTGCAGGAACTCGACCTCGTCGCGTACCTGCGCTTCGCGTCCGTCTACCGGGCGTTCGACTCGCTTGAAGACTTCGAGGCGGCCATCGCCGAGCTGCGTGAGCAGCGCGAGCAGGGGCCGCCCGCGCACGGCGGGAGTGACGAGGAGGCCGGCGACCCGGCCGTTCCCGTGCCCGCCACCGCTGCCGACTGAGTTCGGCACGCATCCAATCCTGAACCGGGGCGAGAGCAGGGCGCCCCGGTTCCGGCAAGACATACACCGTGCCACGGAATTTGTGTGCACATATGGGCGTTTGCCCGTATAGGGAGGCGGAATGACAGAGACGACGAGCGGCCCGGCACGAGGCTCCCGCGCCAAGGGCAGCAAGGCGAGCAAGGGTCTGCGCATCGAGCGCATCCACACCACCCCCGGCGTGCATCCGTACGACGAGGTTGAGTGGGCGCGCCGTGACGTCGTCATGACCAACTGGCGCGACGGCTCGGTCAACTTCGAGCAGCGTGGCGTCGAGTTCCCCGACTTCTGGTCGGTGAACGCGGTCAACATCGTCACGAGCAAGTACTTCCGCGGCGCGGTGGGCTCCCCGGCCCGTGAGTCGAGCCTGAGGCAGCTCATCGACCGCGTGGTCAAGACGTACCGCAAGGGCGGCGAGGACCACGGCTACTTCGCCTCCGCGGACGACGCCGAGATCTTCGAGCACGAGCTGGCCTACGCCCTGCTCCACCAGGTCTTCAGCTTCAACTCCCCGGTCTGGTTCAACGTCGGCACCCAGCAGCCGCAGCAGGTCAGCGCCTGCTTCATCCTCTCCGTGGACGACTCCATGGAGTCGATCCTGGACTGGTACAAGGAAGAGGGGATGATCTTCAAGGGCGGCTCCGGCGCCGGCCTGAACCTCTCCCGCATCCGCTCCTCCAAGGAGCTGCTGTCCTCCGGCGGCAACGCCTCCGGCCCGGTCTCCTTCATGCGCGGTGCCGACGCCTCCGCCGGCACCATCAAGTCGGGCGGCGCCACCCGCCGCGCGGCCAAGATGGTCGTCCTGGACGTCGACCACCCCGACGTCGAGGCGTTCATCGAGACCAAGGTCAAGGAAGAGGAGAAGATCCGCGCGCTGCGCGACGCGGGCTTCGACATGGACCTGGGCGGCGACGACATCACGTCCGTCCAGTACCAGAACGCCAACAACTCGGTCCGCGTGAACGACGAGTTCATGAAGGCCGTCGAGTCCGGCTCGAAGTTCGGCCTGCGCGGCCGGATGAGCGGCGAGGTCATCGAGGAGGTCGACGCCAAGGGCCTGTTCCGCAAGATGGCCGAGGCAGCCTGGGCCTGCGCCGACCCCGGCATCCAGTACGACGACACCATCAACCACTGGCACACCTCGCCGGAGACGGGCCGGATCACCGCGTCCAACCCGTGCAGCGAGTACATGCACCTGGACAACTCCTCGTGCAACCTCGCCTCGCTCAACCTCCTGAAGTTCCTCCGCGACGACGACAAGGGCAACCAGTCCTTCGACGCCGCGCGGTTCGCCAAGGTCGTCGAGCTGGTCATCACGGCCATGGACATCTCGATCTGCTTCGCGGACTTCCCCACCGAGAAGATCGGTGAGACCACCCGCGCCTTCCGCCAGCTGGGCATCGGCTACGCCAACCTCGGCGCGCTGCTGATGGCCACCGGTCACGCCTACGACTCCGACGGCGGCCGCGCGCTGGCCGGTGCCATCACCTCGCTGATGACCGGCACCTCCTACAAGCGCTCCGCCGAGCTGGCCTCGGTCGTCGGCCCGTACGACGGCTACGCCCGCAACGCCGACGCCCACAAGCGCGTCATGAAGCAGCACTCCGACGCCAACGGCGTCGCGGTGCGCATGGACGACCTGGACACCCCGGTGTGGGCCGCGGCGACCGAGGCGTGGCAGGACGTGCTGCGCCTCGGCGAGAAGAACGGCTTCCGCAACGCCCAGGCGTCGGTGCTGGCCCCGACCGGCACCATCGGCCTGATGATGGACTGCGACACCACCGGCGTCGAGCCGGACCTGGCGCTCGTCAAGTTCAAGAAGCTGGTCGGCGGCGGCTCCATGCAGATCGTGAACAACACGGTCCCCAAGGCGCTGAAGCGGCTCGGCTACCAGCCCGAGCAGGTCGAGGCGATCGTCGCCCACATCGCCGACCACGGCAACGTCGTCGACGCCCCCGGCCTCAAGCTGGAGCACTACGAGGTCTTCGACTGCGCCATGGGCGAGCGCTCCATCTCCCCGATGGGCCACGTCCGCATGATGGCCGCGGCCCAGCCGTTCCTGTCCGGTGCGATCTCCAAGACGGTCAACGTCCCGGAGACCGCCACCGTCGAGGAGATCGAGGACGTCTACTTCCAGGGCTGGAAGCTCGGCCTGAAGGCCCTCGCGATCTACCGCGACAACTGCAAGGTCGGTCAGCCCCTCTCCGCCAAGAAGAAGGAGGAGGAGAAGAAGCCCGAGGCCGTCGCGCAGACCGCGGAGAAGAAGGTCGTCGAGTACCGCCCGGTCCGCAAGCGCCTCCCCAAGGGGCGCCCGGGGATCACCACGTCCTTCACGGTCGGCGGTGCCGAGGGCTACATGACCGCCAACTCCTACCCGGACGACGGTCTCGGTGAGGTCTTCCTGAAGATGTCCAAGCAGGGCTCGACCCTCGCGGGCATGATGGACGCCTTCTCCATCGCGGTGTCGGTCGGCCTCCAGTACGGCGTGCCGCTGGAGACCTACGTCGCGAAGTTCGTCAACATGCGCTTCGAGCCGGCCGGCATGACGGACGACCCGGACGTGCGGATGGCGCAGTCGATCGTCGACTACATCTTCCGCCGCCTGGCGCTGGACTTCCTGCCGTTCGAGACCCGCTCGGCCCTCGGCATCCACTCCGTCGAGGAGCGTCAGCGCCACCTGGAGACCGGCTCGTACGAGCTGCCCGAGGACGAGGTCGACGTGGAGGGCCTGGCCCAGTCCGCGCCGCGGCAGATCGAGCCGCCGAAGGAGGCCGCGCCGGTGGCGAAGGCCGTCGAGGAGGCCGCAGCACCGGCTCCCAAGCAGGCGCACACCAACGCCGAGCTGGTGGAGATGCAGCTGGGCATCAACGCCGACGCGCCGCTGTGCTTCTCCTGCGGCACCAAGATGCAGCGGGCCGGCAGCTGCTACCTCTGCGAGGGCTGCGGCTCGACCAGCGGCTGCAGCTGAGCCCGGCGCCCCTCGGGGCGGCGGCCGATGACCGGCCGCCGGGCATGAGCTGAACAGGGCGGCGGCCCCGGATGACCCGGGGGCGCCGCCCTGTCGTGCTAGGAGGCCGGCGCGGTGCCGGCCGGCCCAGGGAGAGGGTCGGCCTACGCCGGGACCTCCGCCGCACGGAGGAATGCCGCGACGGTCCGGGTGAAGCGTTCCGGGGCGTCGAGCCAGGGGTAGTGACCGGCCCCCGGCTGGACGGTCAGGGCGGCGCCCGGCAGCAGCGCGGCGATCTCCTCGGCGACGCGGGGCAGCGGGCCGCTGTCCAGGGCGCCCGCGAGGAGCAGCACCGGCGCGTCCAGCGCGGCCAGGGCGGCCCGCGTCGCGGCCGGGTCGAAGGCGCCGGCGGCGGCGTACCGCTCCCCGGCCTCC
>LIQL01000730.1:0-220 GCA_001418405.1 Streptomyces diastatochromogenes
TCGAGCCGGCGACCGGCTCGACGTGCCCCCGTTTGACCAGGTGGCGCAGGTGGGCCTCGGCCTCGGAGACGGCGATGGTGCGGGAGCCGGCGGGGATCTCGGCCCAGGGGCGGTTCCACTGCATGGACGTGGCGAGCTGCCAGGCGGTGAGCGGTTCGCGCAGCAGCGTGCGGAGGTCGGTCAGCCGCTCCTCGTGGTGGGCGATCAGCTCCCGGACGCG
>LIQL01000730.1:309-1343 GCA_001418405.1 Streptomyces diastatochromogenes
GGGGCGACGTCGTCGGGGTCCTCGTACAGGCCGATGTGCGGGGTGATGCCGGGCAGGAGGTGGTCGCCGGAGAAGAGCCGGCCGAAGCCGGTGGGGCGGGCCGTGGCGGGCGCGCCCTGCTGGGCGGGGTGCGTCTCCTCCAGGTGGAGGCAGACGTGGCCGGGGGTGTGGCCCGGCGTCCAGATCGCCCGGACGCGGCGGCCGGCCAGGTCGAGGAGTTCGCCGGGCTCGATGGCCCGGTCCGGCAGGGCGGCCCGCCGTCCGGGCAGCTTGCGGCCGCGCCCGGCGGCGCGGGCGGCCCGCAGCGGCTCCAGGTGGTCGTCCGGCGCCCCGGCCGTGGTGAGCTTGACGAGCACGTAGTCGAGCCACTGCCCCGGTTCGGCCGCGCGGCTGCGCCGGACCACCGCGGTGTCCGCGGCGTGCATGGCGATCCACGCGCCGGAGGTCTCCCGCACCGTGGCGGAGAGCCCGTGGTGGTCGGGGTGGTGGTGGGTGATCACCACCCCGTGGACGTCGGCGGGGTCGAAGCCGCAGGCGGTGATGCCGGCGGTGAGGGTGTCCCAGGAGTCCGGGTCGTCCCAGCCGGTGTCGATCAGGACCGGTCCGCGGTCGGTCTCCAGGAGGTGGACGAGGGTGTGGCCGAGGGGGTTGTCCGGGATGGGGACGGCGATGCTCCACACCCCGCCCTTGTGGTCGATCACCTGCGGTGCCATGGCTACCGTCCCCTCCCGCGCCGGCGAGGGGAGTTGGGATTCGGCGGTGGGCGTGGACTCCACCGGGTGGAACTGGTATCAGTTCTGCTGGAACCGCAATCCTGATGGACCGTCAGAAATCGTGGTCCGTCGGGAGCGCAATCCGTCGAGACCGTCGGGAGGCGGACAGCAATGGGCGACCTCGTCGAGCACGGAAAGCTCTACATAGGCGGTGAGTGGGTCGATCCGGCCGGACCGGACACGATCGAGGTCGTCTCGCCGCACACCGAACGGGTCATCGGCCGGGTCCCGCACGCCGCGCGGGCCGACGTCGACCGGGCG
>LIQL01000731.1 GCA_001418405.1 Streptomyces diastatochromogenes
GGGCGGTGCGGACGGTCCGGGCCGCGGGCGGGACCGCTACGCGTTCACGGTGATGGGGACGACGGATCTGCACGGGAACGTCTTCAACTGGGACTACGCCACCGACGCGGAGTTCGACGACAAGGACCACAACGACGTCGGCCTGGCGAAGATCTCCACGCTGGTGCACGACGTCCGCCGCGCGAAGGGGCGGGAGAACACCCTGCTGATCGATGCGGGCGACACCATCCAGGGCACGCAGTTGGCGTACTACTACGCGAAGGTGGATCCGATCACGGGTCCGCGCGGTCCGGTGCATCCGATGGCGCGGGCGATGAATGCGATCGGCTACGACGCGGCGGCGCTGGGGAATCACGAATTCAATTACGGGATTCCGGTGTTGCGGAAGTTCGAGGAGAGTTGCCGCTTTCCGCTGTTGGGGGCGAACGCGGTGGACGCGAAGACGCTGCGGCCGGCGTTCCGGCCGTATGTGATCAAGCGGATGCGGACGGCGCGCGGCCGGGACGTGCGGGTGGCGGTGCTGGGCCTGACGAATCCGGGCATCGCGATCTGGGACAAGGCGAACGTGCAGGGGAAGCTGGCGTTCCCGGGGCTGGTGGAGCAGGCCGCGAAGTGGGTGCCCAAGCTGCGGTCGATGGGTGCCGACGTGGTGGTCGTGGCGGCGCATTCGGGGACCAGCGGCACGTCGTCGTACGGGGACCAGTTGCCGTACGTGGAGAACGCGGCGGTGTTGGTGGCGGAGCAGGTGCCGGGGATCGACGCGATCCTGGTGGGGCACGCGCATGTGGAGATCCCGGAGCGGCGGGTGGTGAACAAGGCGACGGGCCGGGAGGTGGTGCTGTCGGAGCCGTTGAAGTGGGGGCAGCGGCTGACGTGCTTCGACGTGGAGGTGGAGTGGCGTCGGGGGCGTTGGGCGGTGGCGTCGGTGGCGTCGAAGGTGCTCAACACCAACGCGGTGGTGGAGGATCCGCGGATCACGCAGATGCTGCGGTCGGCGCACGCCAAGGTCGTGACGTACGTGAACCGGGTGATCGGGAAGTCGACGGTCGCGATGTCGGCGGCCGAGGCGCCGGTGAAGGACGCGCCGGTGCTGGACTTCATCGCGTTCGTGCAGGCGGAGGCGGTGCGCAAGGCGCTCGCCGGGTCGGCGCACGCGGGGCTGCCGGTGGTGTCGCAGGCGTCGTGCTTCTCGCGGACGGCGAACGTGCCGGCGGGGGACGTGTCGATCCGGTCGATGGCGGCGCTGTATCCGTTCGACAACACCCTGGAGGCACGGGTGCTGACGGGGAAGCAGTTGCGCGCGTACCTGGAGTTCTCGGCGCGGTACTACGTGCAGACGGCGCCGGGCGGTCCGGTGGATCCGGCGCGGATCACCAATGCGGACGGGACGCCGGATTACAACTACGACGCGGTGCGCGGGGTCGGGTACGAGATCGACATCGCGAAGCCGGCGGGTCAGCGGATCGGGAAGCTGACGTTCGACGGGAAGCCGGTGGCGGATGCGGCGCGGTTCGTGTTGGCGGTGAACAACTACCGGGCGAGTGGTGGTGGCGGCTTCCCGCACGTGGCGTCGGCCGAGCAGGTGTGGTCGACGTCGGAGGAGATCCGGAATCTGATCATCACGTGGGTGGAGGCGAGCGGGGTGATCGATCCGGCGGCGTTCGCTTCGGTGGAGTGGAGGCTGACGCGGGACGGGGTGCCGGTGTTCTAGGTGCGGGGTCGGTGTGCGCGCGGTCCGCGGGTCGTGCGCCGCGGTGCCGGCGGGCCGCCCCTCTCCCCCGGTCCCGGGGTGGGAGGGGCGCTGGCGCTCAGTGGCGGGGGACGAGCGTGGAGCCC
>LIQL01000732.1 GCA_001418405.1 Streptomyces diastatochromogenes
ACCGCCTACGTCGTCTACCGCACCAAGGCCCCCGCCCAGCCCGACCCCCACTGGGGGGAGGGCACGCCCCTGGTCGACCCCGGATTCCACGCCGGCGACCTCGCCGCCTGGGAGACCACCGGCCCGGCCGCCGTCCGACCCAACGACCGCGGTGACCACGAACTCGTCATCGACGCCGGCGCCGCCGCCACCGTCGCCCAGCGGCTGGCCCGGCTCGCCCCCGGCGACTACGCCGCCTCCGTCCAGGTCGAGGTCGGCGCCACGGCGGGGGAGCGGCGCCGCGCCGCCCTCACGGTCCGCACCGCGGACGGCGTCACCGCCACCAACTGGACCGAGACCTCCACCGCCGGCAATTACGTCGCCGCCGACCGCAAGACCGGCACCCGCTTCCAGCGCATGACCACCCGCTTCACCGTCCCCGACGGCGGCGGCCCGGCCACCCTCACCCTCAGCGCCGCCGCCGGCGCGGCCCGGGTCCGCTTCGACAACGTCCGCGTCGTGCCCGCGCCCCGCACCGCCCGGCCGGGCACCCTCCTCTTCGAGGACTTCGAGCACGTCCCGCAGGGCTGGGGCCCCTTCGTCAAGGGCGACGCCGGCGGCTCCACCGACCCGCGCACCCACCTCGCCCAACGCCACGCCCCGTACACCCAGCGCGGCTGGAACGGCAAGGCGATCGACGACGTCGTCGACGGCGGCCAGTCCCTCAAGTCGCGCGGCGAGAACACCGGTCTCGTCTACCGCACCGTCCCGCACACCGCCCGCTTCGTCCCAGGCCGCCGCTACCGCGTCACCTTCCGCTACGAGAACGAGCAGGCCGGCCAGTACGCGTGGATCACCGCCGTCGACGAGCCCGCGGCCCGCGAACTCACCCGCCAACCCCTGCCCGTGGCCGTCGAACCCGCCACGCTCAGCTACGAGTTCACCGCGCCCGAACGCGGCGAAGCCTGGGTCGGGCTGCGCAAGACCGGCACCGACGGCACCGCCGAATTCGTCCTCGACTCCTTCCAGATCACCGAGGCGTGAGGAGCCGGCGGGCCGGGGCGGCGCACGCCCCGGCCCGCCCGCCTCACGGCACCAGCCGCGGCGCCCCCGCCGCGCCGTCCGCGCCGTCCGCGCCGTCTGGGCCTTCCGCGCCGTCTGGGCCTTCCAGCTCCAACACCAACACCTCGTTCTCCCCCTCCCGCAGCACCGGGCCCGGTACGAACAGCCCGCGCTGCGGCCCCACCGACCAGTACCGTCCCACCGGAAAGCCGCCCACCCACGCGAAGCCCCGCGTCCACCCCGGCAACTCCAGCACCGCGTCGCCCACACCGCCCGCCGGCAC
>LIQL01000733.1 GCA_001418405.1 Streptomyces diastatochromogenes
GCCTGACCGCCCCGGTCGCCGAGGGCATCGACCGCACCGCCGTCCTCAACCGCGGCTACGTCGGCCACTACCCGGGCACCGCACAGCCCGGCGAGCCGGGCAACACCGCGCTGGCCGGCCACCGCAACACCCACGGCGAGCCGTTCCGCCACCTGGACCGGCTGCGCCCCGGCGACACCGTCGTCGTCGACACCGCCCGGCTGCGCGCCACCTACGTGGTGCGCGCGACGCTGCCCGAGACCACGCCGGGCGACACCGGCGTGCTGGCGCCCGTTCCCCGCAGCACCGTCCACCCCGGCCACGGCTTCACCGCCCCGGGCGCGTACCTCACCCTGACCACCTGCACGCCCGAGTACACCTCCACCTACCGCCTGGTCGTCTGGGCCGAGCTGCGGACGGCGCAGCCGCGGTGAGCGCGGACCGCCGCCGACCGCCGAGGCCCCGCACCGGCCCACCGGCCGGTCGCCTAGGCTCTCCCCACGTGCGAAACCAGTCCCCCGGCGGCCCGCCCCCGGGATCCCGAAAGCGCCCCGCGCTGCTCTGGCTGCTGCTGCCGTATGTGCTGTTTTTGGTGGTGCTGCCGTTCGTCAACCGGGTCACGCCGACCGTCCTCGGCCTGCCGTTCCTCTTCTTCTGGATGCTGCTCGCGACCCTGCTGACCCCGGTGTCGGTGTGGCTGGCCCGCCGCGGCGACCGCCGGCGGGGCCACGGCCGGGCCGACGCACCGAGCGGGGGCCGCGCGTGAACGCCACCGTCTCCACCACGATCTTCGCCGCGTTCATGGTGCTGACCGTCGTCCTGGGTCTGCTCGCGGTCCGCGGCCGGCGCGGCGGAAACGGCTCCGGGGCGGGCCTCGCCGAGTGGTCGGTGGGCGGGCGCAGCCTGGGCACCGTCTTCATCTGGGTGCTGATGGCCGGTGAGAGCTACACCAGCTTCAGCTACCTCGGCGCGGCCGGTTGGGGCTACAACTTCGGCGCACCGGTGCTCTACGTCCTGGCCTACATGTCCTGCGGCTACGCGATCGGTTACGTCGTCGGCCCGATGCTGTGGGCCTACGCCCGCCGACACGGGCTGGTCGGCATCACCGACATCATCGCCCACCGCTACCGCCGGCCCTGGCTCGGCGCCGCCGTCGCGGTCCTCGCCACGGTCTGCCTGCTGCCGTACATCCAGCTCCAGATCACCGGCATGGGCGTGGTCGTCTCGACCATCTCCTACGGCACGATCAGCCTCAACTGGGCCTACTTCATCGGCTTCGCGGTCACCACCGGCTTCGTCGTCGTCAGCGGACTGCGCGGCAGCGCCTGGGTGTCGGTCCTCAAGGACGTGCTGGTCATCGTCACCCTCGGGTTCCTCGCCGTGTACGTGCCGCTGCACTACTTCGGCGGCTACGGCCCCTTCCTGGACCGGATCGTCGCCGAGAAGCCGCAGTGGCTGACCTTCCCGGGACACGCCTCCGGCGGCCTGGGCCAGTCCTGGTTCGTGACCACCACCGTGATCAACTCCCTGACGGTGGTGATCTTCCCGACGACCGTGGCCGGCTACCTGGGCGCCCGCAACGCCGACGCGCTCCGCCGCAACGCGATGTACCTGCCGTTCTACAACGTGCTGTTGTTCGTGCCGATGCTGCTGGGGCTGGCGGCGCTGTTCGTCGTCCCGGGGCTGACCGGCGCCGGGTCCAACCTGGCGCTGTTCAAACTGGTCGTGGATTCGCTGCCGGCCTGGGCGGTCGGCGTGATCGGGGTCGCCGCGGCGCTCTCCTCGATCGTGCCGATGGCCGTCTTCATGCTGGTCATCGGCACGATGTGGGGCAGGAGCGTGCTGGGGGCGGTGCCCCGCCTGGCGTCCCGGCAGAAGACCTGGTCGCAGCTGGTCGTGGTGGTCGCCGGGGCGCTCGCGCTGCTGCTCACCTACACCGCACCCACCACCTTGGTCCGACTCTCCCTGATCTCCTACGAGGGCATGGCGCAGCTGGTGCCGATGCTGCTGTTGGGCCTGGTGTGGCGGCGGTTGACGATGTATGCGGCGGTCAGCGGCCTGGCCGCGGGCTTCGCCCTGGTGTGCGTCCTGGTCTTCGGCGGCCACGACCCGATCTGGGGCGTGAACGCCGGCATCGTCGGACTCGCGGTGAACGTCGTGGTGACGTTGGCGGTGACCTGGCTCGGCCCGCGGGAACGGGCCGACGACCGGCCGGACGCCGAAGTCCTCGCCCTGGAGGACGAGTTCCCCCGGGCCGGGACCGCCGCGGGCGCCCCGCGCTGACGGACGGCCGCCGCGGCCCCGCGCCGCGGCGGCCGACCCGCTCCCGCCGGGTCCCGCCACCTCCCGCCCCGCGGACCGCCGTTGACCGCCGCGCAGAACCCCTCGAACGGGTTGTCGCCCTCGCTCGTGCGTGCGGTTACCCTGGTACGCGAGGCGGTTCGCACCGCCGGCCGGTGGCCGAGGACCGACGAGGCGCGGGGGAGCGCGGGAAGGGGGACGCCGGATGTACCGCATCGCCGATGCCTGGCGGCTCTACACCAGCGCGCTGTTCTTCCTGCTGGCCGGACTCCTGCTCGCGCAGAGCGGTCTGACGACGACCCTCGCCGCCGCCGCGACCACCGCCGCGGTGCTGCTGCTGTGCAGCGCCCTCGCCCTGGCCGCCGCCGCCCGCCCGGTCCCACCGGGCCGCATACGCACGGCCATCCGCGACCGTGAACGCCGCACGGCGTTCCTGCCCCAGCGCGATCCCGACGCCGCCGGCCGTCCGCGCCCGCGAGCACCCGGCCGCCCCCTCCCGGCGGCCGCGTAGCCGCTCCGGCGCACTCCCCGCACGCCCGGCAGTCGCCCGATGCGTGTCCTGATCTCCCCCGCTGCTGCGCCGGTGCGCGCCCGCGCGGTCCGTCACGCCGTATCTCCCGTTCGGCACGACGAGACCCGTGGAGGGCTCACCCATGTCCGTTTTCGACCTGCTCGGTGCTGCGCTGGAGCGCGGCGCCCAGGCCATCGAACCGCTCTTCGGCACCGCGGCCACCGCGGCCGCCATCATCCTGTTCACCCTCGGCGTGCGCGCCGCCCTGCACCCGCTGGCCCGCGCGGCGGCCCGGGGCGAAAAGGCCCGCGCCGCCCTCGCCCCGCAACTCGCCGCCCTCCAGCGCAAGCACCGCGGCGACCGGGAGCGGCTCCAACAGGCGACGGCCGACCTGTACGCCGACTCCGGCTCCTCGCCGCTGGCCGGGTGCCTGCCGACGCTGCTCCAACTCCCGGTCTTCTTCGTGATGTACCACCTCTTCTCCACTGGGAACGGCACGCTGCTCGACCACACTCTGCTGGGCGCGCCGCTGGGCGGCTCCTGGCGCCAGGCGCTCGCCGACGGCGGGCCGGTCGGGCCGCACGGCCTGGTCTACCTCGCGCTGTTCGCCCTGATCGCGGCCGTCGCCACCTGGAACTACCGGCGGGCCAGGGCGGCGGCGGACGCGGCCCCGACGCCCGCGGCGGGCACCGCCGCGCCCGGCCTGGGTGCGCTGAACAAGCTGATGCCGCTGCTGTCCTTCGGCACGCTGATCACCGTGGCGGTGGTGCCGTTGGCCGCCGCGCTCTACGTGGTGACCAGCACGACCTGGACGGCGTGCGAGCGGGCCCTGCTGCACCGCGACCGCCGGCCCGCGGCGGCGCCCGAGCCGGCGACGGCCCCGGAACCGGCGGCGCAGACCCCGCGGCCCGCGCGCCGGAGCGGCCCCAAGACGCGTGCCGCGCGGCAGCAGGCGGCCCGCGCCCGGGCCAACGCCGCGGCCCGGCCGGGCGCGTCGGACCGGCCGGCCGACCCGGACCACCGCGCCGCCGGCACCGACCCAATCGTTATTACCCCTCAGTAACGGTCCAGTCCGTGAACGGGGTCTTGCGGAGTGGACCACCTTCTTGGAGGATCGGCCAAATCGCTCGATGGCCGTCCCCCATCGGCCGGCCTGCGAGAACCCCTCCCAGGCCGACCCTTCGACCACGGGAGTTGTACCGATGAAGCTGCTGCGTGTCGGAAAGGTGGGGGCGGAACGCCCGGCGCTGCTCGACGAGGCCGGCGTGCTGCGAGACCTGTCGGGCCTGGTCCCGGACGTCGACGGCGCCCTGCTCGCGGACGACGCCGCGCTGGCCCGGGTGCGGTCCGCCGCGGCCGCCGGCGACCTGCCCGTACTGGACGCCACCGGACTCCGCGTCGGCCCGCCCGTCGCCCGGATCGGCAAGGTCGTGTGCATCGGGCTGAACTACCACGACCACGCAAGGGAGACCGGGGCGGCCACCCCCGAGGAGCCGATCATCTTCATGAAGGCCCCGGACACCGTCGTCGGCCCCGACGACACGGTCCTCGTGCCGCGCGGCAGCGTGAAGACCGACTGGGAGGTCGAACTGGCCGTCGTCATCGGCCGGACCGCCCGCTACCTGGAGACCGACGAGCAGGCACTGGCGGCCGTGGCCGGCTACACGGTGGCACACGACGTCTCCGAGCGGGCCTTCCAGATCGAGCGCGGCGGCCAATGGGACAAGGGCAAGAACTGCGAGACGTTCAACCCGCTCGGCCCGTGGCTGGTCACCGCCGACGAGGTACCCGACCCCCAGGCACTGGGCGTCCGACTCTGGGTCAACGGCGAACTGAAGCAGGACGGCACGACCGCCGAACAGATCTTCCCGGTGGCCGAAGTGGTCCGCTACGTAAGCCAGTTCATGACGCTCTACCCGGGCGACGTCATCAACACCGGCACCCCGGCCGGAGTGGCGATGGGCCAACCCGAACCCAAGCCGTACCTTCGGGCCGGCGACGTGGTGGAACTTGAAATCGACGGCCTGGGCCGCCAGCGGCAGGAGCTGCGCTCGGCTTGATCCCACGTTTTCGGCTGTCCCGCCGTGGTGGTTGCCGTTTGCGCCTGGCGGCGCGGGCGTTGTCGGCTTTCCCCGCCGTGGGGTTTTTGCCGTTGCGCCTGCGGCGCGGGGCCGCTGCGCGGGGCTGTTGGGTGGCGGTGACGGGCCTGCGGGGGTGGTGTGCAGGAC
>LIQL01000734.1 GCA_001418405.1 Streptomyces diastatochromogenes
GGGGTGGAGTGGGGAAACGGTCACTTGTGACGTTAGGCGGGGTCGGAAGTGTGATCCATGACCAAATGCGCCATGTGGTCATGCGGCGGCCGGCATAAGGGCGGTCGCGCCGCGGACGGGGGCGCCGGCGAACTGGGGCGCCGGGGAGCGCACTTGGGTGCGCGGGGCCGTCGGCGGGTGGAGCGACCTCGCGGCAGAGACAGGAATGCCAGGCGATTTATGGCGAATCGTCACGGAATCAGAGGATGTCCGAGTGGGTAACCTGTGGTTCACATACGGGCAACGGACGGGAAACGGCCTGTTGCGAGAGTGCTCCGGTACGCCCGCACGCGTACCCGCACCGACCCGTATAAGAGGACCCCCGTGAGCATCAAGGCCGAGTACATCTGGATCGACGGCACCCAGCCCACCCCCAAGCTCCGCTCCAAGACCAAGATCCTTGCGGACGCCGGCTCGCTGCCGCGCTGGGGCTTCGACGGGTCCAGCACCAACCAGGCCGAAGGCCACTCCTCGGACCTCGTGCTCGACCCGGTGTTCAGCTGCCCGGACCCGATCCGCGGCGGCGAGCACCTGCTGGTGCTGTGCGAGGTGCTCAACACCGACCTCACGCCGCACTCCTCCAACACCCGGGCCCTGCTGCGCCCGGTGGCGGAGCGCTTCGCCGCGCAGGAGCCGATCTTCGGCATCGAGCAGGAGTACACCTTCCTCAAGGGCGACCGTCCGCTGGGCTTCCCCGAGGGCGGCGGCTTCCCGGCCCCCCAGGGCGGCTACTACTGCGGGGTCGGCGCCGGCGAGATCTTCGGCCGGGAGATCGTCGAGACGCACCTGGACCGTTGCCTGGCCGCCGGTCTCGGCCTGTCCGGCATCAACGCCGAGGTGATGCCGGGCCAGTGGGAGTTCCAGGTGGGCGCGCTGGCGCCGCTGGTGGTCTCGGACCACATGTGGGTGGCGCGCTGGCTGCTGCACCGCACGGCGGAGGAGCACGGCGTCACCGCCTCCCTGGACGCCAAGCCGGCCCGGGGCGACTGGAACGGCGCGGGCGCGCACACCAACTTCTCCACCCGTGCGATGCGCGAGGGGTACGACCCGATCATCACCGCCTGCGAGGCGCTGGGCGAGGGCGACAAGCCGATGGAGCACGTCAGCCAGTACGGCACCGGCATCGAGGAGCGGCTGACCGGCGCCCACGAGACGGCGCCCTGGAACGCGTACTCCTACGGGGCCTCCGACCGCGGTGCGTCGGTGCGCATCCCGTGGCAGGTCGAGGTCGAGAAGAAGGGCTACATCGAGGACCGGCGGCCCAACGCCAACGTCGACCCGTACGTGGTGACGCGGCTGATCGTGGACACCTGCTGCACGGAGCTGGAGCGGCGCGCGCAGGTGTGACCCACCGCCCGCCGGAGCGCGGGAACGGACGGGGCCGGACCGGCGGGTCCGGCCCCGTCCGCGCGTCCGGGCCGGGTGGCGGCCGGGCGGCACCGGCGGTCAGGGCGGGCGGTCGGGGCCGGCGGTCGGGGCGGGTTGTCAGTGCGGGATGGCACGCTGGAGTCATGCTTGCGATCACCGTGCAGACCGAGTCCGGACCGGCCCTCGCCCGGCCGTCCGCGGACGAACTGGCCGCGCTGCTACGGCGGATCGGCGACGACGACGACCACTTCGCGGTCGCCGAGCGGATCCCCGGCGCGGACCAGGTCTTCCTCCAGACCTGGCGGGAGGGCGCCGGGCCGTTCGCCGTGGAGCACCGCGACGGCGGGCCGGACCGGCACTTCCGGGCCGAGTGCGCCGACGCCGGCGCGGTCGCCGAGGTCTTCCTCGCCTGGGCGCGCGGCACGGAGTCCTGGCAGACCGCGCTCGACTGGCGGCCGGCGGACCTGTACTCCACGCCCGGTCTGGATGCGCAGACCCGGGCGGCGGCCGAGGAGCGGGCCCGCACCGACATCCGGACCGGCTTCTGGACGGCCGAGGAGGTCGCGCAGGGGGTGTGCGACGCCTTCGACCCCGACGAGACACCGGTCACCGTGGAACAGGCGCGGCGGATCGTGGCGCAGCTGTGGCAGGAGCGGCTCGCCGAGCAGGCGCAGTGGCCCGCGCAGACCGATCCGGACCGGGTGGCGCGGGCGTTCGGCGCGCTGGCCTCGCAGGGGCTCACCGCCCTGATGAACTTCACCTGTTGCGGCAGCTGCGCCCTGAGCGAGGTGGCCGGTGAACGGGCCGAGGGCGACCGGGGCTTCGTCTTCTTCCACTACCAGGACACCGCGGCCGCGGCGGACGGGCACGGCCTGTCGATACGTTACGGCGCGTACCCGGACTCCGGGGCGGACAGTGCCGCGATCGGGCGGGCGGTGACGGCCGCGTTGGCCGCCGTCGGACTGCCGGTGGCGTGGGACGGCGACCCGACGAAGGTCATCGAGGTCACCCCGCTGCGGTGGCACAAGCGTCTGCCGTCCGGGAGGTGAGGCCGCGACGAGGAGGGGGCGTACGGATGGGCGTACGGATGGGCACCGGGGAAGACGGCGCGGTGGGGGGA
>LIQL01000735.1:0-7321 GCA_001418405.1 Streptomyces diastatochromogenes
GGCCGGTGGGGCGGGGGACGCTATCGGGGTTTCGCTCACGCAGACGAGCATCGTGCGCCGCTCAACCAGGTACCAGAGTGTCCTTATCCTGGTATTGGTGCTACCTGGCAACCGGCTGCGGTCTGGGGCACGCTGGTCCCATGACAGTGGACGTGACCGAGTTCGCCGGGGCGGCGCGCACGAGCGGGACGACCAGGCCGAAGGGGCCGCGGCCGGCGGGCGGCGCCGGGCACCGGGCCGACGACGCGGTCCGACGGGCCGAGCTGGCGGCGTTCCTGCGCAGCCGGCGCGAGCGGATCACCCCCGAGCAGGTCGGGCTGCCGCGCGGCAGCCGCCGCCGCACGCCGGGGCTGCGCCGCGAGGAGGTCGCGCACCTCGGAGCCGTGGGCGTCACCTGGTACACGTGGTTGGAGCAGGGCCGGGACATCCACGTCTCCCCGCAGGTGCTGGACGCGGTCGCCCGGGCCCTGCAACTGGACCGCGCCGAGCGCAGCCACCTCTTCGCCCTGGCCGGGGCGGTCGATCCGCTGCCGGGCAAGGAGTGCACCGGCGTCTCCCGGGCGCTGCGGGACATCCTCGACGGGCTGGAGCCGTATCCGGCCGTCGTCCAGAACAGCCGGTTCGACATCCTCGCCTACAACGCCACGTACGGGCAGTTGCTGTGCGACCTGGACGCGCTGCCCGACGAGGACCGCAACTGCATGTGGCTGGCGTTCACCCACCCCGGCTGGCGGGCGAGCCTGGTCGACCGGGAGGCCACGGTCCGCACGATGACCGCGAAGTTCCGGGCCTCGATGGCCGAGCACATCGCGGAGCCGGGGTGGAAGGCGCTGGTGGCCCGGTTGACGGAGGCGTCGCCGGAGTTCCGCGCGCTGTGGGCCGAGCACGAGGTCGAGCGGGCGACCAGCGCGGTCAAGGTGTTCCGGCACCCGGTCGTCGGCGTCCTCCAGCTGACCGGCACCAACCTGTGGACGGGCCCCAACCCCGGCCCGAAGGTGCTCACGTACACGCCGGTGGACGACACGTCCCGGGCGCGCCTGACGGAGCTGGCGGAACTGGCGCGGAAGCGGCCCGGAGCCCGGCCGGAGGCCGCGGGAGCCGACGCGCCGTCGGCGTAGCCGGAGCCCGGAGCCCGGCGCCCGTCACGAACCGGCGCGCGCCCGGTGGTGGTCCTGCGGCGCCTCGTCCGGGAAGAGCGCGGCGGTGCGCCGGGCGGTGGCGGCGGCCCAGCGGCCGGTGGTGAGCGCGCCGAGGAAGAAGATGGCGCCGCCGCAGCCCGTGATGATCCACCAGGCCGGGTGGGCCGCGGCCAGGAACTCGGGGCGGGTGGCGCCGGCGTGCGCCCCGCCCGCCAGTACGGCGCCGATCACCGCGACCCCCAGCGACCCGCCGACCTGCCGGCTGGTGGAGGCCACGGCCGCCGCGACGCCCGCCTGGGTGCGGGGCATGCCGGACACCGCGGTGTTGGTGATCGGGGCGTTGACCAGGCCGAATCCGATGCCGAACAGGACGTATCCGGTGAACAGCAGACCGGTCGCCGACGCGGTGTTGAAGGCCGCGAAGAGGGCGCCGCTGGTCGCCATCGCGCAGCCGGCCAGCAGCAGCGGCAGCCGCGCGCCCCGACTGGCGACCAGCCGCCCGGACAGCGGCGCGCAGACCAGCGTCATGCCCGCCATCGGCAGCATGTACAGGCCGGCGTTCAGGGCGGACAGGCCGCGGATGTTCTGGAGGTAGAGGGTGTTGACGAACAGGAAGCCGCTCAGCGCGGCGAACGCGCAGACCGCTATCACCGTCGCGCCGGCGAACGGCGCGCTGTGGAAGAACCGCAGGTCGATCAGTGGTTCCCGGCGGCGCCGCTCGTAGCCGATCAGGGTGACCAGGGAGACCAGGGCCACCACCGTGAACGCCAGGATCTCCGCCGAGGTCCAGCCGGTCTCCGGGGCCTCGATGATCGCGTACGTCAGCGAGCCGAGCAGCGCGATCACCAGCAGCTGGCCCACCGGATCGACCCGGCGCGGGCGCGGGGCGCGGGACTCGGGCACGTAACGGAAGGTGAGGAAGAGCGCCAGGGCGCCGATCGGGACGTTGATCCAGAAGATCGAGCGCCAGCCGACGCTCTGCACCAGCAGCCCGCCGATCACCGGCCCGGCGGCCATGCTGATGCCGACCACCCCGCCCCACACCCCGATGGCGCGGGCCCGCTCCCGGGGGTCGGTGAAGGTGTTGGTGATGATCGACATGGCGACCGGGTTGAGCATCGAGCCGCCGATCGCCTGCACCATCCGGAACGCCACCAGCCACCCCAGGTCGGGCGCCAGGCTGCACAGCAGCGAGCCGAGGGAGAAGACCACCAGACCGGCGGTGAAGACCCGGCGCCGGCCCAGGCGGTCCGCGGTCGAGCCGGCGAGCATCAGCAGCGAGGCCAGCACCAGGGTGTAGGCGTCGATCGTCCACTGCATCCCGGAGATCGACGCGCCCAGTTCGTGCTGCATCGAGGGCAGGGCGACGTTGAGGACGGTGTTGTCGAGGCTGACGATCAGCAGGCTCATACAGCAGATCGCCAGGACGAGCAGACGCCGCCGACGGCTGAGGTCAGGCATGGTTGAACGCTACAACGATCCGGGCCGGACGGCCCGCGGCGGGGTGCCCGGCCGGGTGCGGGACAATGGGGGCCATGAGTTCGCTGCAGATTGGCCCGCACACGGTGCAGCCCCCCGTGGTCCTGGCACCCATGGCCGGCATCACCAACGCCCCGTTCCGGACGCTGTGCCGGGAGTTCAGCGGCGGCAAGGGCCTCTTCGTCAGCGAGATGATCACCACCCGGGCCCTGGTCGAGCGCAACGAGAAGACCATGCAGCTGATCCACTTCGACGCCAGCGAGCGTCCGCGGTCGATCCAGCTGTACGGCGTCGACCCGGTCACGGTCGGCAAGGCCGTGCGCATGATCGTCGAAGAGGACCTGGCCGACCACATCGACCTCAACTTCGGCTGCCCGGTCCCCAAGGTGACCCGCAAGGGCGGCGGCTCCGCCCTGCCGTACAAGCGGCCCCTGCTGCGCGCCATCCTCCGCGAGGCGGTCACCGGCGCCGGTGCGCTGCCGGTGACGATGAAGATGCGCAAGGGCATCGACGACGACCACCTCACCTTCCTCGACGCCGGCCGGATCGCCGTCGAGGAGGGCGTCACCGCCATCGCGCTGCACGGCCGCACCACCGCCCAGCACTACGGCGGCACCGCCGACTGGGACGCCATCGCCCGCCTGAAGGAGCACGTCCCGGAGATCCCGGTGCTCGGCAACGGCGACATCTGGTCGGCCGACGACGCGGCGCGGATGATGCGCCAGACCGGCTGCGACGGCGTCGTGGTCGGCCGCGGCTGCCTGGGGCGGCCCTGGCTCTTCGGCGACCTGGTCGCCGCCTTCGAGGGCACCGGCGCCCCCAAGGCCCCCGACCTGCGCGAGGTCGCGGCCGTGATGGTGCGGCACGCCACCCTGCTCGGCGAGTGGCTGGGCGACGAGGCCCGCGGCGTGATCGATTTCCGCAAGCACGTCGCCTGGTACCTCAAGGGCTTCGCGGTCGGCTCCGAGATGCGCAAGCGGCTGGCGATCAGCTCGTCGCTGGCCGAACTCTCCGAGGGGCTGCACGAGCTCGACCTCGACCAGCCCTGGCCGGTCGGCGCCGACGGCCCGCGCGGCCGGACCTCCGGCAACAACCGCGTGGTGCTCCCGGACGGCTGGCTGCGCGACCCGTACGACTGCGCCGGCGTCGGTGAGGACGCCGAGCTGGACACCTCCGGCGGCTGACCGGAGCCGTCACGGGCGAGGGCTCCCGACGTCCGCCGGTATACGACCCCGGACGTCGTAGCGGCGTTCCCGCCGGCGGCGAACTATGGCCTGATACTGCCGCCGGGCGTGCCCTGGTCGGCTACCCGCCGTACCGCGTGGATCCGGGCGCTGCTGCGCGCCGCCGGCAGCGCCCGGACGGCGGTGCCGGCGACCGCCTCGGTGCGCAGGCGCCGGCCGCCGCGCCGGGCGGGGGCCTCGAACCGGCCCCGCGTCGAACGGGGCCGGAGCCGGACGCCCACCGACGTTCCGGAACGGGTGGGGCCCGAGCCGTGGTTCCCGTTCCACGAGGGCGCTGACGGGTGCCGTCCGGTGCCCGTGAGCTGGCCCGCAGCGAGGTCCCCCCGCCGATGTTCGCCCTCGGCCGGTCGTGGGGCGTGCGGCGCCGTCCGGAGCTGATGACCGGGGCGCTGCGAGCCCGGTGCGCCGGGGGCGGTCCGGCGCTCGTGGTGCGCGCCGGCGTCGATCCGCGGCGGCAGGTGGCCGAATAGTGCGCCGATCTGTCCGCGGTGCGGAAAAGGGCCCGTGATCCGGTCGTCGCGTTCCTTGATCACATCGCGGAAGAGGGTCCAAATGATGGGCCGGCGTCACACATGAGCGCGTGATTCTCGCCACCCCTGATAGGGGTTGCGCTCATATGAGCACTGAAAGGTGGGCTCCACCTCTCGCAAAGGTGGCACCCGGTGCCACTCGGCATCCGTTCAATCCATCAAGTGAAAGTGCGCGCTCCGTAATGGTTCCGGCCTTGATGACTGCGGAGCGCAGTGATGCATTCAGGTAGTAAACGATGGTCGAAATGCATGATCACATTCGATCTACTGGCGGACGCCGGGTTACGCACGTATGTCGACCAAGTGGACGTACCCATACGCCTTCGATCTGGGTATGTTCCTCGCCGTCAGGGCAGCCCGTCGGCGAGGAGTCAGACCCGTGCCGGAAACACAAGATCCCCACGTAAGCGCGTCTTCTTCCGTGAAGTTCGTCTACGACTTCACCGAGGGCAACAAGGACCTCAAAGACCTCCTCGGTGGCAAGGGCGCCAACCTCGCGGAGATGACCAACCTGGGACTTCCCGTCCCGCCCGGCTTCACGATCACCACGGAGGCCTGCAAGGTCTACCTGGAGAGCGGCAGCGAGCCCGCGGCACTCCGTGCCGAGGTCTCCGACCACCTCGACGCCCTTGAGCGGAAGATGGGCAAGAAGCTCGGCCAGGCCGACGACCCCCTGCTCGTTTCGGTGCGTTCCGGGGCGAAGTTCTCCATGCCCGGCATGATGGACACCGTCCTCAACATCGGCCTCTCCGATGCGTCGGTTTCCGGCCTCGCCGCGCAGGCCGGCGACGAGCGGTTCGCGTGGGACTCCTACCGCCGCCTGATCCAGATGTTCGGCAAGACCGTGCTCGGCGTCGACGGCGACCTCTTCGAGGAGGCCCTGGAGGACGCCAAGCACACCAAGGGCGTCACTGTCGACGTCGACCTGGACGCCGCCGACCTCAAGACGCTGGTCGAGCGCTTCCAGCAGATCGTCACCAAGGAGACCGGCCGGGACTTCCCGCAGGACCCGCGCGAGCAGATGGACCTCGCCGTCCGTGCGGTCTTCGACTCCTGGAACACCGACCGCGCCAAGCTCTACCGCCGCCAGGAGCGCATCCCCGGCGACCTCGGCACCGCGGTCAACGTCTGCTCCATGGTCTTCGGCAACCTCGGCCCCGACTCCGGCACCGGCGTCGCCTTCACCCGCGACCCGGCCAGCGGCCACCAGGGCGTCTACGGCGACTACCTGCAGAACGCGCAGGGCGAGGACGTCGTCGCCGGCATCCGCAACACGGTCCCGCTCGCGGACCTGGAGTCGATCGACCAGGCGTCGTACGACGAGTTGATGCAGATCATGGAGACGCTCGAAACGCACTACAAGGACCTGTGCGACATCGAGTTCACCATCGAGCGCGGCAAGCTGTGGATGCTCCAGACCCGGGTCGGCAAGCGCACCGCCGGTGCCGCCTTCCGGATCGCCACCCAGCTCGTCGACCAGGGCCTGATCGACGAGGCCGAGGCGCTCCAGCGGGTCACCGGCGGCCAGCTGGCGCAGCTGATGTTCCCCCGCTTCGACCTGGACGCGAAGTCCGAGCTGATCGGCCGCGGCATCGCCGCCTCCCCGGGCGCGGCGGTCGGCAAGGCCGTCTTCGACTCCTACACGGCCGTCAAGTGGTCGCGCTCCGGCGAGAAGGTCATCCTGATCCGCCGCGAGACCAACCCCGACGACCTCAACGGCATGATCGCCGCCGAGGGCATCCTCACCTCGCGCGGCGGCAAGACCTCGCACGCCGCCGTCGTCGCCCGCGGCATGGGCAAGACCTGCGTCTGCGGCGCCGAGGAACTGGAGGTCGACACCAAGACCCGCAAGCTGACCACCAAGGACGGCACCGTCATCGAGGAGGGGGACGTCGTCTCCATCGACGGCTCCACCGGCAAGGTCTACGTCGGTGAGGTCCCGGTCGTGCCGTCCCCGGTCGTCGAGTACTTCGAGGGCCGGATGCACGCCGGTGCCGAGGACGCCGACGAGCTGGTCAAGGCCGTCCACCGGGTCATGGCGTACGCGGACCGGGTGCGCCGGCTGCGCGTGCGGGCCAACGCCGACAACGCCGAGGACGCCGCCCGCGCCCGCCGGTTCGGTGCCCAGGGCATCGGCCTGTGCCGCACCGAGCACATGTTCCTCGGCGAGCGCCGGGAGATGGTCGAGCGCCTGATCCTGGCCGACAGCGACGCCGACAAGGAAGCCGCCCTCGCCGAGCTGCTGCCGCTCCAGAAGGCCGACTTCATCGAGCTGTTCGAGGCGATGGACGGCCTGCCGGTGACCGTCCGCCTGCTGGACCCGCCGCTGCACGAGTTCCTGCCCGACATCACCGACCTGTCGGTGCGGGTCGCGCTCGCCGAGGCCCGCAAGGAGCCGCACGAGAACGACCTGCGCCTGCTCCAGGCCGTGCACAAGCTGCACGAGCAGAACCCGATGCTGGGCCTGCGCGGCGTCCGCCTGGGCCTGGTCATCCCCGGCCTGTTCGCCATGCAGGTGCGGGCCATCGCCGAGGCCGCCGCCGAGCGCAAGAACGCCAAGGGCGACCCGCGGGCGGAGATCATGATCCCGCTGGTCGGCACCGTGCAGGAGCTGGAGATCGTCCGCGAGGAGGCCGAGCAGGTCATCGCCGAGGTCGAGCAGGCCCGCGGCGTCAGCCTCAAGCTCACCCTCGGCACCATGATCGAGCTGCCCCGGGCCGCCCTCACGGCCGGTCAGATCGCCGAGTCCGCGGACTTCTTCTCCTTCGGCACCAACGACCTCACCCAGACCGTCTGGGGCTTCTCCCGGGACGACGTGGAGGCCAGCTTCTTCACCGCGTACCTGGAGAAGGGCATCTTCGGCGTCAGCCCCTTCGAGACCATCGACAAGGACGGCGTGGGCTCCCTGGTCCGCAGCGCCGCGGCGGCC
>LIQL01000735.1:7338-7587 GCA_001418405.1 Streptomyces diastatochromogenes
TGCTCGCCGTTCCGCATCCCGGTCGCACGACTGGAAGCGGGCCGCGCGGCGGCCGAGTCCCAGGGCAGCGACAGCCGCTGACCCCCGGGGCGCGAGCCCCCACACCCCCGGAACCGGCGGCGGGCACGCCCTTCGACCCTCAAGCCCGCCACCTGCTCCGGAACCCCACGAGGGCGGCACCTGTGCGGAGGTGCCGCCCTCGGTTTTGTGGTGGGGGGCCTTGCGGGCGAGTGGTCGGTGGGGCGGGGT
>LIQL01000736.1 GCA_001418405.1 Streptomyces diastatochromogenes
TGCGGTGCGGTTCGCCGCCACGGCACCCGGGTGCGCAAAAGATTCGGCCGGAATCCCAGGTGGGCGGGGCGCCGGTGGCGGCGAACCGCACCGCATCGGCGCTTCACCGGCAACGGACGCATCGGGCCGGGAACCCGCCCAAAACCCTCCGCGACCCTCCGCAACCGTCCGCGGCGCCGTGCCCGGTGCCCCGCCCGATGGCTCAGCAGCCGTCCAGGATCTTCTTCAGCGCGGCCTTCTCCGCCTGGTCCGCGGTCAGCCCGTAGGTGTGCTTGACCCACACCCACATCCGGGCGTACTCGCAGTGGTACGACGCCTTCGGCGGCAGCCACTCGGCCGGGTCCTTGTCGCCCTTGGCCTGGTTGACGTTGTCGGTGACGGCGATCAGTTGGGAGTGCGTCAGGTCGTTGGCGAACTCCTGGCGGCGCGCGGTGGTCCACTGGGCGGCGCCGGACTTCCACGCCTCCGACAGCGGGACGACGTGGTCGATGTCCAGATCGGACGCCTGGGTCCAGGTCGCCCCGTCGTAGGCGGAGACCCAGGTGCCGCTCACCGCGGCGCAGCTGCCGTCCTGCTGGACGTTCCTGCCGTCGCGCTTGAGCACCACCTCGCGGGTGTTGCAGCTGTTGCCCTGGTCGATCCAGTGCGGGAACTTGTCGCGGCTGTAGCCGTCTTGGGGGCCCTCGGCCTGCTCCTTGATCTGCCCGAGGTAGGTCCGCGCGGTGGCGGCGCTCGGCGGAGCGGGCGGGGCGGCCTGGGCGGGCGGTCCGCTCAGGATGAGGGTGCAGGTCAGGGCGGCGGTCGTGGCCGCGATGAAGGACACGCGACGCGCGTAGCCCAGTGGCATCGGAACTCCCTTGGGATGGGGGGAAGTTGACGTGCGCTCGGGCCCATGGTGGGCGCGTGGGGTTGCCGGCGCATGGGCTCCGGGTGACAGCGTGGCGACATGTGCACGTCACTTCAAGGGTTTGGCGTCCCCCTACAGTGGTCGGGTGCTGCTGCCGGTCAATCCCGCCCTCGGCGTCGTCCTCGCCGTCCTCCTGCTCGCCGCGGTGGCCGTCGCCGCGCTGGCCCGACTCGGCCACGCCCGGGCGATCGCCCTCGCCGGCCTGCGCGCGGCGGTGCAACTCGCCGCCGTCTCCTTCCTCATCGGCTGGGTCGTGCACGTCCTGCCCGCCTTGCTGTGCTTCCTGCTCCTGATGTGCGCGGTGGCGGTCCGCACGGCGGGCCGGCGGATCACCGCCAACCGCACCTGGTGGTGGGCCGCGGTGCCGATCGCCGCCGGCGTCCTCCCCGTCGTCGGGGTGCTGCTGCTCACCGGCCTGCTGCCGCCGCGCGGGCTCGCCGTGATCCCCGTCGCGGGCATCCTGATCGGCGGCGCGCTGACCGCGACCGTCCTCGCCGGGCGTCGGGCACTGGACCAACTGGAACTGCGGCGCGGGGAGTTCGAGGCCGGACTGGCCCTCGGGCTACTGGACCGGGAGGCGCGGATGGAGGTGGCCCGGCCCGCCGCGTCGGACGCCCTGCTGCCGGGCCTCGACCAGACCCGGACGGTCGGGCTGGTCACCCTCCCCGGGGCGTTCGTCGGCATGCTGCTGGGCGGTGCCTCGCCCGTGCAGGCCGGCGCGGTCCAACTCTTCGTCCTGGTCGCGCTCCTGGCCGTGCAGGTGGTCGCGTGCGCGGTGGTGCTGGAGCTGATCGCCCGCGGACGGATCCACCGCGTGCCGACGGGGCGCTGACGCCGCCGGCGCTTCCCGGCGCCGACCCCGGGCACGCCGACGGCCCGGCGGCTTGCGGCCGTCCGGGCCGGACAGGGGTGCCGGTGCGGGTCTCAGGCGCTGATGCGGACCGCGATCCCGCCGTCCACCAGCGCCTCGACGCGGATCTGGGTGAGGTCGCGGACGTGCGCGGTGGGGGCGAACCGGGCGGCCCGCTCGCCGACCCCGACGACCCGCATCCCGGCGGCCCGGCCGGCCTCGATGCCCGCCTCGGAGTCCTCGAAGACCAGGCAGTCCTCGGGCGCGAAGCCCAGCTCGGCGGCGCCCTTGAGGAAGCCCTCCGGGTCCGGCTTGCTGGCGCTCACCGACTCCGCGGTGATCCGCACCTGCGGCATGGGCAGCGCGGCCGCGCCCATGCGGGCCTCGGCCAGTGCGATGTCGGCGGAGGTCACCAGGGCGTGCGGCAGCCGGGCGAGGGCGGCCATGAAGGCGGGGGCGCCGGGCACCGGCACCACGCCCTCGACGTCGGCGGTCTCCTGCTCCAGCATCCGCCGGTTGTCGGCCAGGTTCTGCTCCATCGGGCGGTCCGGCAGCAACGCCGCCATCGTGGCCCAGCCCTGGCGCCCGTGGACGACCTGGAGCACGTCCTCGGCCGGCAGTCCCTGTTCGACCGCCCAGCGCCGCCAACAGCGCTCCACGACGGCCTCGGAGTTCACGATGGTCGAGTCCATGTCCAGCAGCAGGGCGCGGGTTATGAGCGTGGTGGTGGCCGGCATCGGCGGGCTCCTGGGCGCGGTGGGGCTGGCAGCTGCGCTGTCAGGGGGCGGAAGGACACAAGCGGTCCCGCCCGCCGGTCAGGGAGTGCGGGCGGAACCACTTTGTTTTCTCACGATACAAAGAGGTGCGGGCCACCGACAACCGCTCCCGCCTCCGAACGGCATGGGATTCGTCACGGTCCGGGGGACATGTCGCCCTCCGAGGAGCCCTCCGACGGCGCGCGCCGCACGGACGCGGACGCCGAACCGGGCGCGTCCACCGGCCCCGGTGGGCCTCACCGATCGGTCACGGCTGCGGGGTGCGCGCCTCCAAGGACGCGCGGGTCGCGGGCCCGTAGACGCCGTCCGGATCCCCGTGCACCCCGTAGGTCCGCTGGTACCGCGCCACCGCGTCCCGCACCGCCGCGCC
>LIQL01000737.1 GCA_001418405.1 Streptomyces diastatochromogenes
GGCCACCGCCGCCCACGAGGTCGCCTACTACCGTGCCGGCTCCGCCGCCTCCGCGATGGCCGCGGACACCATGGACCTGGCCGCCCTCCGCTCCGGCCGGGTGCTGCACCTCTCCGGCATCACCGCCGCGCTCTCCGCGGACTGCCTGGGCCTGCTGCGCGCCCTCATGGCCCGCCCGGACGACCGCGCCCGCCCGCTGGTCTCGTTCGACGTCAACCACCGTCCGCACCTGTGGTCCGGCGCGCGCCAGGTCCAGGAGGACCTCCGGGCCGCGCGCGCCGGACCACAGGTGCGGACGGTGGTTGACGTCGAACGAGACCAGCGGGCGGGCGCGGTCGTCCGGGCGGGCCATGAGGGCGCGCAGCAGGCCCAGGCAGTCCGCGGAGAGCGCGGCGGTGATGCCGGAGAGGTGCAGCACCCGGCCGGAGCGGAGGGCGGCCAGGTCCATGGTGTCCGCGGCCATCGCGGAGGCGGCGGAGCCGGCACGGTAGTAGGCGACCTCGTGGGCGGCGGTGGCCCGGTCGCCGGCGGTGCGGAAGTAGATGCCGGTGGGGCGGGTGGGGTCGCGGCGGACCGCGCTGGTGTCGACGCCGTGGCCGGCGATCTCCCGGACCAGGTGGTCGCCGAAGCCGTCGGCGCCGACGGCGGAGATCCAGCGGGTCGGGTGGCCGGCGCGGGCGAGGGCGCAGGCGACGTTGGACTCCGCGCCGCCGATGGCGCGCTCGAAGGCCGGGACGTCGGCGAGCGGCCCGGGGACGGTGGGCAGGAAGGTGACCATGGACTCGCCGAGGCAGACGACGTCGACGTCCGGGGCCGCGCCGGCCGCCGGGACGGGCGGGTCGCTGACGTTCGAGGACCTGGTCACGATCGGTTGCGCTCCTTCGCTGTGCCGTCCCTGGCCGTCCGCTCTGCCGCGCGGGCCCCTCGAAGGGTCCGCGGGAGGGTGCGCCGGCCGCGGGCGGGGCCGCTTTCCGGGCGGTGTGACGTGGGGTTTCCGGTCTGCCCGCGGCGTGTTCCACCCGGTCGGCCCTGGCGTTTTCCCACCATTGACCGGGCGATGGCTCGGATGTTAGACAGCTGTAAGCGATATGCGCAATGGGTGTTGCAGAGGGTGCAACACGCTCTTCGAGGAGGCTCCATGGCCGGCGAGCGGCTCGCGCAGGAACTCAAGAACCTCGCGGACGAGAAGGTCGATCACCGCTTCAAGGGGCTCCCCCCGGACGCCGCCGGACGCACCGTCGGCGCGCTGGCCGCCGAACGCCGCAACCTCTTCACCGGCGGCTTCACCACCCCCGTACTGGCCCTCTCCGCCGAGTCGGTCGAGCACAACCTCGCCCTCCTGGAGACCTACGCCGCCCGGCACGGCCTGGCCTTCGCCCCGCACGGCAAGACCTCCATGGCCCCGCAGCTCTTCGAACGCCAACTGGCGCACGGCGCCTGGGGGATCACCGCGGCCGTCCCCCACCAGGCGCGCGTCTACCGCGACTTCGGCATCCAGCGGATCTTCCTCGCCAACGAGGTCGTCGACGACGCCGGACTGCGCTGGCTGGCCGGCGAACTCGCCGCCGACCCCGACTTCCGCTTCATCTGCTACGTCGACTCGGTGCGCGGCATCGAGCTGATGGACACCGCCCTGCGCGCCGCCGAGGCGACCCGCCCGGTGGACGTCGTCATCGAACTGGGCGCCGGCGACGGGGCCCGCACCGGCGCCCGCACCGAGGCCGAGTGCCGCGAACTGGCCGATGCGATCGCCGGCGTGGACACCCTCCGCCTGGTCGGCGTGGCCGGCTACGAGGGCGAGGTGCCCGACGCGGACCACGAGCGGGTCACGGCGTGGCTGCGCCGGCTGGTCGCGCTGGCCGCCGACCTCGACGCCGCCGGCCGCTTCGCCGACCTCGACGAGATCGTGGTCAGCGCCGGCGGCAGCGCGTGGTTCGACGCGGTCGCCGAGGTCTTCGCGGACCTCCCCGCGCTCTCCGCGCCCGTCCTGAAGCTGCTGCGCTCGGGCGCGTACGTCTCGCACGACGACGGGCACTACCGCCACCTCACGCCCTTCAACCGCGTCCCGGAAGAGGGCGCGCTGGAGCCGGCCTTCCGCCTCTGGGCGCAGGTCGTCTCCCGCCCCACCCCGGAGCAGGCGTTCCTCAACGCCGGCAAGCGGGACGCCGCGTACGACCTCCACCTGCCGCAGCCGCAGGCCGTGCGCTCCGGCCGGGACGGCACCCTGCGCCCGGCGGCCGGCCTCACCGTCACCGGCCTGTCCGACCAGCACGCCTGGGTGCGGACCGAGCACGCCGGGGACCTGGAGGTCGGCGACTGGGTCGCCCTCGGCCTGTCGCACCCCTGCACCTCCTTCGACAAGTGGCAGTTGATCCCGCTGGTCGAGCGGGACGGGACGGTCGTCGATTTCGTCCGCACGTTCTTCTGATGCCCACCGGGGGTGCGCCGCTCGCGCCGGAGCACCCCGAGAATCCCCCGACCGCCCCCTGACC
>LIQL01000738.1:0-1124 GCA_001418405.1 Streptomyces diastatochromogenes
CCAGGGCGTCGTCGGCTTCTACGACCACACCCTCGACCTCCAGGCGAAGAACAAGCAGGTCGAGTCGGTGGTGCAGCTCGCCCACGCGCCCGGCGAGGTGGAGGTGGTCGCCAACAAGGCCGCGTCCGAGCTGACGTCGGCCAAGGACTTCAAGGGCAAGAAGCTGGGCGTCACCGGCCTGGGCTCGTCCACCGACTTCCTCACCAAGTACCTGGCGGTCAAGAACGGCGTCCAGGTCAACGAGTTCACCCCGGTCGCCGTCGGTGCCGGCCAGACCTTCCTGTCGGCGCTGGAGCAGGGTTCCATCCAGGGCGGCATGACGACCGACCCGACCGTCGCCCAGGTCGTCAACAAGAAGATCGGCAAGGTGCTCATCGACATGCGCACCCCGGAGGGCTCCAAGGAGGCGCTGGGCGGCCCCTACCCGTCCTCCAGCCTCTACATGAACACGGACTGGGTGAACAGCCACAAGGACACCGTCCAGAAGCTCGCCAACGCCTTCGTCAAGACCCTCAAGTGGATGTCCACGCACACCCCCGAGCAGATCGCGGAGAAGATGCCGGCGGACTACGCGCAGGGCGGCAAGGAACTCTACGTGCAGGCCATCAAGGACACCCTGCCGATGTTCACCAAGGACGGGGTGATGCCGGCGGACGGCCCGGCCACCGTCGAGCGCGTCCTCAAGGCGTTCAACCCCACCCTCAAGAACGCCACCATCGACCTGAACAAGACCTACACCACCGAGTTCGTCGAGAAGTGACGGGGCGTCAGGCGACGCCGTCGGGCTGACCCCCGCCGGGACCGGGTGCGCAGCGACGCCCCCGGTCCCGGCGGCCCGTCGACGGCGCTCACACGAAGTTGACCCCGCCCCGCACCAACAGCGGATCCTCCACCAACTGCCACAGCGGCACCGCGTAGTTGCCCCGCCCGTAGCGACCGCCGCAGTGCAGCCCCAGCACGCGGTGGTCGACGAGGTCGATGACCGGCGCACCGCTGGTGTCGCCCAAGGTGGAGCAGTCGTGCCGCAGCACGCTCCCGTCCGCCGCCAGACCGGTCGCCGTCCCCGGCTGGAGCCGCTTGACGCCGTAGACGTCCAGGAAGATCCGCCGCATGGACTCCGGTTC
>LIQL01000738.1:1145-2367 GCA_001418405.1 Streptomyces diastatochromogenes
CGGCCGCCCCGGCAGGTCCGGCGGCGCGTCCGCGGCGACCGCCAGGGGCGGGGGCAGCGCACTGCCGCCGAGGTACGGCGCGATCCGCAACAGGGCCAGATCGACCTCCTCGTGGATCCCCAGGACCTCGACGACCTCGTACGACGGACCGCCGTCGAGCGGCTCCGGACCGCCCGCGCACTCCTCGCCCACGTCGAGGGCGGCACCCAGGCCCTGCCGGAAGACCCAGCCCCCGCCAGCGCAGCGGGCGAACTCCACCGCCACGTGCCGGTTGGTCATCACCGTCTCCGGCCCGACCAGGAACCCCGTCCCCAGCCAGTCCAGACTCAGGTGCCCGGAGACCTCCACCCGGCCGACCCGGACCAGGGACTGTCGGATCGCCGTCCGGTGGACCTCCAGCACCGCCCAGTCACCCTCCTGCGGGGCGAAGTCCTGCCGCCGCACGGGGAGCGCCGGGCGCCCTTCGAGCAGGACCAGCGCCGCCATCCCGAACGACTCGTCGTCGCCGATGTCGTCGGCCCGTCCCCGGGCGAGCTTCTCCAGGCCGCCGGCGCCGGCCAACAGCACCCGGGTGCGCTCCTGCCGGGCGCACTGGGCGATCCGCCCGGCCGCCCGCTCCTCGGCGGGCAGCGCCACCGCGGACTCGGGCTCCTCCCAGGACAGCCGGTCCCGCACCCGCGCCGCCACCGCGCGCAGATCGGAGAAGACCCGCTCTGGCCCGGTCGCCACCGGTGAACGGCTGGGCTGGTCCATCTCGTCCTCCTCCGTCGCGTCGGCGGCGCCGTCAGCCCTCCGGGAGCCCGGCCGCCCTGCGGCACCGTTCGTCCCGGACCGGTTCCACCGTCGCGCGCACACCGGCGGCCCGGCGGGTCCCGTGCCCACCGGGACGGGACCGCGCCGGGCGACCGCTCACTGCGACGGGTAGATGTCGCCGCTCCGCATGGCGCTCTCCTGCTCGCTCCGGCTCTCCAGGCGGCGGGACTTCTCCTGGAGCCGCTGCCGTTCCTTGGGGTCACTGGTGCGCTCCGCGGCGTCGGCCAGTTCCCGGGCCTTCTCGCGCATGTGCTGAAGGCGTTCGCGTGTCTCGTCCGATCCCATGACCGTTCCTTCTCGTCCCGTGCCGATACCCGGCGTCCCCGGTGGCGCGTCGAACCCGGCGCCCGCCCGGTGAGCCGCTGCTACCAGCGAAACAGGGCCCGCGGTGGTCGGCACCTCGAAGCGC
>LIQL01000739.1 GCA_001418405.1 Streptomyces diastatochromogenes
GGGGTGCGGTGTCGTGCGGGGTGCGGTGTCAGCGACCGCGTCTGCGGCCGTCCACGTCGGTGCCGTTGATGTTGCCCCCGGCGCGCTGGACGACCTTGGTGATCCTCTTGTGGTTGTCGATGGCGACGTCCGAGCGGCAGCCGTCCGTCGGCGGGAACAGCAGGCTGAGGCTGAACGACGGGGTGCAGTGGACGTTCTCGATGAACCGGTCGCCGCCGCCCGAGGCGCTGGCCGTGCCCGCCACCGACAGCAGCAGCGCACCGGCTCCCAGAGTGCCCGCGACCACATGCAATGCCTTGCCCACGACGGAACTTCCTTCCTCTACCGGTCCCGGCCCGATGCCGGGATCACCGCGAGAACGAACCAGCGGCCCGAAGATCACGCGGCATTGCTCCGTCGCGGTGACGGGGCGTCGTCGGCGACCGTGCGGCCGGTCCGCCGGAGCGGGTGCGCGGTGGCAGGAATACGCCGTCGGTTGGTGGCCCGGGCCGCGTCCGGGGTACCGGGGGCACTGTGCGGTTCCTACGGAGCGGGCGTCGGACGGAGGCGGAACCGTCGTGGGCCGGTGGCGGTCGGGGGGCGTGCGCGGTGTCCACGGCGGACGGCCGGTCGGCGGGCGGGACGGATCAAGGGCGGCGGACGGGGGACGTTGTGCGATCCCGCTATGTCCGGCATGTATTGGGCAGTGCGTCAATACGGTCGCGAACTGCCTTTTCCGGTCAGACGGGCCGGAAACCGCCCGCCGCCGGGCGTGGCCGGTGAGAATCGCAGCCGTGCATCCAGAGTCGAACGCCCCGAAGGGACACAGGTGATCCGGGTCTTGGTGGTTCATGAGACGCGGCTGTTGCGCTCGGCGTTCGCCTCGCTGCTGCGCGACGAGAGGGACATCGAGGCGGTGGCCGCCTGCTGGAGCAGTGCGTCCGGCACCGCCCGGTCCTTCCGTCCGCAGGTGTGCGTGGTGGACGGTGACGGCGTCGACCCGATCCCGACGGCCGGGCCGCCCGGCGGCCCGGACTGCGCCCTGCTCGTCCTCGCCAGCGCCTGCCGGCCGGGCGTGCTGCAACGGGCCCTGGCGGCCAAGGCCCGCGGGTTCGTGAACAAGGACGCGCCGCCGGACCGCCTGCGCCACGCGGTGCGCCAGGTCGCGGCGGGCGAGCGCTACCTCGACCACTCCCTGGCCCGCGACCTGCTCAACACCGCCGACATTCCGCTGACCGCCCGCGAGTTGGCGGTGCTGCGGCTGGTCGCCAAGGGGGCCGGCGTGCCGGAGATAGCGGGCGAGCTCTATCTGAGCAAGGGCACGGTGCGCAATTACATGGCGGCCATCAACCGCAAGACCGGCGCCCGCAACCGCGTCGACGCGCTGCGCATCTCCCAGGCGGCGGGCTGGGTGTAGGGCGGTGACCTGGCGACCGCGCCGTCACGCGAGGCGGGCCCCGGTCGGGGGTCGCTCCGGGCACTGCGGGTCCCAGCCGCCCGCCAGGTCGCGGTAGAGCGGCGAGCGGCGCAGCAGGTCGGCGTGCGTGCCGAGGGCGGTGCGGGTGCCGTCCAGGACCAGGATGCGGTCGGCCCGCCGAGCGGAGCTGATCCGGTGGGCGACGACCACGAGGGTGCCGGGGCGGTCGCGGAAGGCGCGTTCGGCGCGTTCCTCGGCGGCCGGGTCGAGGTGGCAGGTGGCTTCGTCGAGGAGTACCAGGGGTGCCGGGGAGAGGTGGGCCCGGCCCAGGGCGAGCAGTTGGCGTTCCCCCTGGGACAGCGCGGTCGGGTCGAGCGGGGCGTCCAGCCCGCCCAGCCGGTCCACGAGCGGGCCGAGGCCGACGGCGTCCAAGGACGCCTCCAGCGCGCGGGGCGGCGCACCGTCGGGGCAGAGGTACAGCAGGTTCTCGCGCACCGTGCCGGTGAACACGTATGCCTGCTGCGGGATGAGGACGCGGTGCGGGTCGGGGCCGGTGGTGGGTGCGGACGGCGCGCGGCCGGCGACGCGGACCTCGCCGGCCGCGCGCCGTCCG
>LIQL01000074.1 GCA_001418405.1 Streptomyces diastatochromogenes
CCGCCTCAAGCCCGCCCTCGACACCCCGCCCGACCAACTGGTGTGGGGCCACCGCCTCCGCCTCGAACGGGTCGTCGACCTGGCCCTGTGGCTGGACCACCACCGACCCGAACTCGCCCTCTGAGGAGCCCCCGTATGACCATCCAAGAGCCACCCCTGCCGGCCGCGGAGCCGAAGCCCCGGCCCGAGCCGCTGCCCGACCCGGTCCCGCTGACGGGCTGCCCCTACAAGAGCAACCCCTACCCGCTCTACGAGCGGATGCGCGAGGCCGGCCCCGTCCACCGCGTGCTCTTCCCCAGCGGCGTACAAGCCTGGCTCGTCACCGGCTACGACGCGGCCCACGCCGCCCTCAACGACGACCGCCTCGGCAAGAACCACGACCGCGGCAACGAGCGCTGGCGCGCCCGCGCCTCGATCATGCCCGAACCCCAGCACTCCCAGCTCCAGGTCCACCTCCTCCACCGGGACCCGCCCCGGCACACCCGCATGCGGCGCTTCGTCACCGACGCCTTCACACCCCGCCGCATCGAGAGCCTGCGCCCCCGCTTCCAGGAACTGGCCGACGCCCTCATCGACGCACTCCCCGAATCCGGCCCCGCCGACCTCGTCGCAGGCTTCGCCGCACACTTCCCGTTCCAGGTCCTCGCCGAAGTCATCGGCCTCCCGCACCATCTGGCCGCCCGCTTCGACCGCGACTGGGGCAAGGTCGTCCAGCCCGTCGGCCCCACCGACCCCGGACGGCCGCTCTACGAGGCCCGGCTGCACGGCCTGCAGAGCTACATCGCCGAGGTCGTCGCCCACAAGCGCGAACACTGGGACGACGACCTCCTCAGCCGCCTCGTCGTCGCCCGGGACCGCCGCGAACTGTCGCAGGAGGAACTGGACTCCATGATCTTCCAGCTCCTCGTCGCCGGACAGGAACCGGTCACCAACCAGATCACCACCGCACTGATCGCCCTCTTCCGCCACCCCGACCAGCTCGCCCGCCTGCGCGACGAACCCGACCTGCTGCCCCGCGCCGTCGAGGAACTCCTCCGCTACGACAGCGCCTTCGAACTGACCACCTGGCGCTTCCTCGACCAGGACGACAACCTGCACGGCACCGACATCCCGGCCGGCGACTCCGTGATCGTCTCGCTGTGCGCCGCCAACCGCGACCCGCGCCGCTTCCCCGACCCCGACACCCTCGACCTCGACCGCACCCCCAACCCGCACCTCGCCTTCGGCCACGGCATCCACTTCTGTCCCGGCGCCGCCCTGGCCCGCACCGAACTCCAGGTCGCCCTGGACGCCCTGCTCACCCGACTCCCCGGCCTCCACCTCGCCATCAGGGACGAGGACATCGAGTGGATCCCCGCCGTCCTCGGCCGCGGCACCAACCACCTGCCCGTGGGCTACGACCGACGCCGTTGAAACGCCTCCGACACGCCGGTGACGCCGGCTTTCGGCTGACCGGGGCCGGCCACACCGCTCGCCCCGGACCCGGCTGATCCGACACCCCATCCGCCTGACCGCGCCTGGCCGCCCCTCGCCACGGCGCCATGCCGTCATGCCCGCACGCCTTCCGGAGGAACGACATGCCGCCGACAACCGCGCCGGACACCCACCCCACGACACGCAGCATCGCGATCCTGAACCTGCTCCTACCGCACCACCGGACAACCGACCGGGGCCCCGCCCCCGCCGAGAGGTTTCCGCACCAACTGCGTCGGATCGCCGACTTCGTACGCGACGACGCCCCCGTCACGTTCACCCTGCCCGGCTTCCCCTGCAAGTCCCCCAACCCCGCCAAAGTCCTCGGCCACCTCCCCGACCAGGGAGAACGTCTCTCCCTCGACTTCCTCAACACCCTCTGCACCGAGATCGAGCGGATCCATCCGCCCGGCGCCCGCATGGTCGTCTGCTCCGACGGACACGCCTTCGGCGACCTCGTCCGCGTCCCCGACGAGCACATCGACGCCTACGCCGACGAACTCCGCACCCTCATAGACCACGTGGGCCTGACCGGACTCTCCGTGTTCGACCTGCGCGACGTGTTCGGCGACCTCCCGCACGACACCAAACGCGCCCACCTCCACAAGAGCTACGCCCCCACACTGGAGGCCCTGCGCGCCGAGGTCCGCGCCGACGACAACACCCTCGCCCTCTACCGCGGCATCACCCGCTTCCTCGTCGAGGACACCGCCGACCACGCGGGCACCCGCTCCGCCCTCCAGCGCGAGTGCCGGCAGCGCGCGTACGGCGTCATCCAGCGCAGCCGCGCCTGGGGCGACCTGATCGCCGACCACCACCCCCGCTCCGTACGCCTGTCCATCCACCCCCAGCCCATCGGCGCCCGCAAGTTCGGCATCCGCCTGCTGGACGCGCCCGATGCCTGGACCACCCCCTGGCACTCGACAGCCCTTCGCCGCACCGACGGCACCTGGACCCTCATGCCCCGGGCGAAGGCCGCCGAGTCGGGCCGCCTGGTCGAGTGCGACGGCCGTCCCAGTCACTTCGAGCAGGACTGACGGGACCGGCCGACGGGTGCCAACGATCAAGCTGGCACCCGTCGCTCAGGCGCTCCAGGCCGCGGCCCGGGCCGATCCGCTGCTGTGCGGCCCCGGGCCCGGCGGGATCGACACTTGGCCGCCGCGGTATGGGCCGAGAACGCAGGTGGCGGTGCCGGTTCACGGCATCGGGCCCACGTGGTGGCGGCGCATGCCGGTGAAAGCAGGATGGGACAAGGCCCTGAGGAGTAGCCGGTAGTTCACACCCTGAGTGCGCGCACAGCTGTCCTCATTTCCTGCTCGGGTCCCCGGGACGTGTCCGGGTGGCTGCACAGGAAGAGCCCGGCGCTGAGCAGGACGAGGTTCTTGACGACGAATTCGCCCGTCATGCTCAGCTGCCAAGGATTGGCGTACTGGAAGGCGACCCCCGGGAGGAAGACCAGAACGCTGAAGGTGCTGAGCATGTGGGTGGCGAACAGGGGCAGCAACCACTTGAGACGACGTCCGTACAGGAACCAGAGACCTACGACGATCTCCACGATGCCCACCGCAGAGACGAACCAGGTCGGGGTGGTGAACGGTACGGCATCGCGAACGAGCTTGCCCACGGGGGTGGAGTCAGCTGCCTTGAGGGCCCCGAACCATACGTAGACGGTCCCGAGGGACAAGCGCAGAGCAAGAAGCCCATGACGGTTGAGCTGACGCAGAGCGAAAGTGAATGACGGCATGCTTCTTCTCGATTTCGGCATCTGGCGATTCGCCTTCCAAGATCTCCACAGACGGTTTCGCCCTGCGACTCCCCAGAGGAACACCCATGGTGCGCAACAGGCGAATATTCCCGGCCCGGTAGTTCTGGGTCTTCGGCTGTTGCCGCCAACCCGGAATGACGAGCGAAACCGCCCGGAATAATGGTTCGATCCGGCAGTGGTCCCGGCGCCGCCCAGCTGTCAGCTGGTATTGAGCCGGCGCGCGGACATCCGTGCACGTCGGCGATCTGCTCATCGACCCGCGTGCGGGGACGAGCGGTCAGCGGCAGACGGGAAGTGCCGGTGGACCCCTGCGGAGGACGGCGTAGCGCAGCGGCCACGCACACAGACGCCGAACGGGACCGTGAGCGGCCCCGGGACGTGTGGGGGAGGCCGGGCCGACGTGGGCGAACGACCGTCGAGCACGTCGGAGCGGTGCGAAGACGGAGGAGGCCAACGACCGGCCCAGGCGGAACGCCGCCGCCTCACCGCACCACAGCCACACCCCGCAGACCAGCGCGGCCAGGCCATGCGCGAGCCCCATGCCGAGGGACCAGGAGTGTCCGGTGGCCGCCATGTCCACGGAGTCGGACATCCCGCCCATGCCGGCCATGCCGCGGTGCGCGGCCATCGATGCGGACATCGCGGATGGCGCCGGCAGCAACTGCGACAGGTTGAACACCGTGTGCAGCACGAACTGCGCAGCCACGGTGGCGCCGGTGACCACGAGCGCGCCGCGTTCCCTTCCGGTGAGCCACCACGCGCCCACCGTGGTCGCGGCGAACGCGTACGCCACCACCCGAGCGGGCACGGTCTGACCGGACATCAGCGCGTGCCCCAGAGCCGATGCCGCCACGCACACTGTCGCGAAGACAGCGGCACGTGAAAGGCGGAGGCCAAGCCCGGAGGTCACGGGCGCCAGCGTAGGACCAGCAGCCCACACGAAAACGGATCTGGAAGGCGTGTTTCATACTTTTTGGGATATCCGGGTAAGCGCACATCGCCGTCGCACTCACCGCCGTCGACGGGTTGACCTGCGTGGCTCAAGCAGGGAGCGACCTCGGCCGGGGTGCAACGGGCAGTACTCAGGCACCGCCGGCCCCACCAAGAGTTGCCGGGTAGCGAAGGTGCCCGACGGAGTGCCTTCGCCACCAAGACCGAGCTGGCCCGGCTTCTGGTCGCCGGGGCACTGTCTTCGCCGTTGCCGGAACCCTCGTGAACGAGAACTCGGACGCCCACGGCGCTTCGGCGTGGTCGGCACCACCGTCTCGGGCTCCTTCCTCCACCTGATCGCCGCGCTCAACCTCGTCGGGCTCGCGGGCACGCCCTCCTTCTCGGAGGACAGCTACTGGCCGTCGCTTCCCGGGTCCGGTACCTCGGACCCAGTGCGGATGACGGCGGTCGTTCCCGCTCACCGAAGACCCTCATCCCCGGTGGCGGTGCGGCCCCCTCAGCCCGTGTCCCAGCAGGTCATCACTCCTGCTCGTAAGGGTGGAACCCCCGGCCTGTCTTACGGCCGAGAAGTCCTGCCTCCACCATGCGCTGGAGCAGCGGCGGCGGGGCGTAGAGGGGTTCGCGGAACTCGGCGTACAGGGACTGCGCGATCGAGGCGACGGTGTCCAGGCCGATCAGGTCGGCGAGTTCGAGCGGTCCCATCGGGTGGGCGCAGCCCAGTTCCATGGCGGTGTCGATGTCGGCGGCGGTGGCGAATCCGGATTCCGCCATGCGGATGGCGGAGAGGAGGTAGGGGATCAGCAGGGCGTTGACGACGAAGCCGGCGCGGTCCTGGGAACGGACGACCGTCTTGCCGAGCGTGCGGGTGGCGAAGTCCTCGACCGCGGCGGTGGTCTCGGCCGAGGTGTGCAGCGAGGTCACCACCTCGACCAGCGGCATCACGGGGACCGGATTGAAGAAGTGCAGGCCGACAACCCGGTCCGCGCGGAGGGTCGACATGCCGAGCCGCATGATCGGGAGGGAGGAGGTGTTGGTGGCCAGGACGGCTGCCGGATCCTCGACGATCTTGTCGAGGGCGGCGAACACCTCGGTTTTGGCGTCCGGGTTCTCGACCACCGCCTCGATGACGAGCTGTCGGTCGGCCAGGTCGTCCAGACTGCTGGTGAACACCATCCGTGCGAGCGCGTCCCGTGCCGCCGCCTGTTCCAGTTTTCCGCGCCGCACTGCCCGGTCGAGTGAGGCACTGATCCGGTCCCGGGCGGTGCGCGCAGCGGTCGCGTTCGCCTCGCAGACCACGGTGTCCAGCCCGGCGCGCGCACACACCTCGGCGATCCCGGCACCCATCTGCCCGCCGCCGACGACGCCGACGCGTTCGACGACCGCGCTCATGCCCGGACCTCCGTCCGCCGCACGAGGTGGCGGGTGTAGGCATCCGGGGTGAAGAACATCGGTAGCTCGCCGGTCAGCGTGTTCCGCTCGAAGAGGGCGCGAATGTCGTCGACGGGCGCCCACGGGTACTCGGCCCCGAGCGCGGCGGCCTCCTCGTCGAGGACCCGTTCCACGGTCCGACGGTCGATGACCCGGTGTCGGAGCCACTGCCAGATCTGCACGCGGGCGATCTCCGCGGTGGCCGCGTCCTCCATCAGCCCGTCGAGCGCGACCGCGCCCTGCCCGCGCAGCCAGGCCGCGTAGTACCGCAAGGAGACGGAGATGTTGGTGCGCACCCCGTCCGCGGTCGGCGGTCCGCTGATCCGCCGCACCGACAGCAGGTCGGCTGAGGTCACGTCGACGTCGTCGCGGGTGCGGTCGAGTTGGTGGGGGCGGTCGCCCAGGACGCCGTCGAAGACCGCGCGGCACACGGGGACGAGGGCGGGATGGGCCACCCAGGACCCGTCGAAGCCGTCCTCCGTCTCCCGCTCCTTGTCGAGGCGGACCTTGGCGAGCGCGGCCTCGTTCACGGCCGGGTCCTTGCTCGGCACCTGCGCGGCCATGCCGCCGATGGCGTGCGCCCCGCGCCGGTGGCAGGTGCGCACGAGCAGTTCGGTGTAGGCCCGCAGGAAGGGGGCGGTCATCGTGACCTTGGCGCGGTCGGGCAGGAGGAAGTCCGTGCGGTGCCCGAACGTCTTGATCATGCTGAACAGGTAGTCCCAGCGGCCGGCGTTGAGTCCGGCGCTGTGCTCGCGCAGTTCGTAGAGGATCTCTTCCATCTCGAACGCGGCGGTGATCGTCTCGATGAGGACGGTGGCGCGGATGGTGCCGCGGGGAATGCCGAGCAGTTCCTGGGCGAGGACGAAGACGTCGTTCCAGAGGCGGGCCTCGTAGCGGTTCTCCAGTTTCGGAAGGTAGAAGTACGGGCCGTGACCGGCGTCGAGCTGTCGCTGGGCGCAGTGGAAGAAGTACAGGCCGAAGTCGACGAGCGCGGCGGGAACCGGGCGGCCCGCGCATTCCAGGTGCTCCTCGTCCAGGTGCCAGCCGCGTGGGCGGACCATGATGGTGGCGAGCCGCTCGCCGAGCCGGTACTCCTTGCCCTCGGGGGTGGTGAAGTCGATCCGGCGCTCGATGGCGTCGAGCAGGTTGAGCTGCCCGCCGATGACGTTGTCCCACGAGGGTGCGCTCGCGTCCTCGAAGTCCGCCATCCACACCTTCGCGCCGGAGTTGAGGGCGTTGACGGTCATTCGGAGGTCCGGTGGGCCGGTGATCTCCACACGGCGGTCGGTCAGGCCGGGCGCGGGCGGTGCGACCCGCCAGGAGGGATCGTTGCGGACGGCGGCGGTGACCAGGGGGAAGTCGAGCGGAGAGCCCGATGCCAGCCGCAGTGCCTGCCGACGGCGTTCCTTCATCAGATCCCGCCGACGCGGCTCGAACACCTCGGCCAGCCGGCCGACGAAGGCCAGGGCGGCGGGGGTGAGGATCTCGTCGTGCCGCTCGCCGAGTGCAGCGAGGACACGAACCTGCTGGGTGAGTGCGGTGATGGACATCGGGATCTCCTGGGGGAAAGGAGCGGAGGGGGCGGAGACGGTCGCCCGTCCTCCGCGCGGCCGAGGGCCGGCCGGACGCGGGAGGGCGTCCGGCCCGGCGGCCTAGTGGAACTGCTCTTCCTCCGTGGAGCCGGCCAGGGCGGTGGTGGAGGAGGTCGGGTTGACGGCGGTGGACACCAGGTCGAAGTAGCCGGTGCCGACCTCACGCTGGTGCTTCACCGCGGTGAAGCCCTGCGCCTGAGCCGCGAACTCCTTCTCCTGGAGGTCGACGTAGGCGGTCATCCCGTGCTCGGCGTAGCCGCGGGCGAGGTCGAACATGCCGTGGTTGAGGGAGTGGAAGCCGGCCAGCGTGATGAACTGGAACTTGTAGCCCATCGCGCCCAACTCCCGCTGGAACTTGGCGATCTGGTCGTCGTCCAGGGCGGCCTTCCAGTTGAAGGACGGTGAGCAGTTGTAGGCGAGCATCTGGTCCGGGTGCTCGGCGTGGACGGCCTCGGCGAACTCCCGCGCCTGTGCCAGGTCCGGGGTGCCGGTCTCCACCCAGATCAGGTCGGCGTACGGGGCGTAGGCCAGGCCGCGGGCGATGACCGGTGCCATGCCGTTCTGCACGCGGTAGAAGCCCTCGGCCGTGCGCTCGCCGGTCACGAACCGGGCGTCGCGCTCGTCGACGTCGCTGGTCAGCAGGTTCGCCGCGAGGGCGTCGGTGCGGGCGACGATGAGGGTGGGGGTGTCGGCGATGTCGGCCGCGAGCCGGGCCGCGTTGAGGGTGCGGATGTGCTGGGAGGTCGGCACCAGCACCTTCCCGCCGAGGTGGCCGCACTTCTTTTCCGAGGCGAGCTGGTCCTCGTAGTGGATGCCGGCGGCGCCCGCCGCGATCATCGCCTTGGTCAGCTCGAAGGCGTTGAGCGGACCGCCGAAGCCGGCCTCCGCGTCGGCGACGATCGGGGCGAGCCAGTCGGTGGTGTCACCGGCGTTCTCGGCGGTGGCGATCTGGTCGGCGCGCAGCAGCGCGTTGTTGATCCGACGCACCACCTGCGGAACGGAGTTGGCCGGGTACAGACTCTGGTCGGGGTAGGTGTGGCCGGCCTGGTTGGCGTCGGCGGCGACCTGCCAGCCGGAGAGGTAGATGGCCTGGAGTCCGGCCTTGACCTGCTGGACCGCCTGACCACCGGTGAGCGCGCCGAGGGCGTGGAGGTAGTCCTGCTCGTGGAGTTGGCGCCACAGCCGCTCGGCGCCGCGCCGGGCCAGCGTGTGCTCCTCGCGGACGCTGCCGGCCAGTCGGACGACGTCCTCGGCGCCGTAGGTGCGCTCGACGCCCTGCCACCGGGGGTCGGTGGCCCAGCGCCGGGCCAGTTCCTCGATGGCCTGCGTCCTCGCTTCTGCCATGACTGTCACCGTCTCCTTCGTCCGTGGGGGATGCCAACACTGCTGCCGGGACGGCACAGTTGTGGCACGCCGTGTCGTACTTCCTAGGGCTGGGGTGCGGCCCGCTGTCCTTCCGGATGGCGGAGCTGAGCAATGTTGCCGGTGTTGGACACCGCCGTGGCCGGGATCTCCGACGTCAGGGCCGTGAATCGGGCCCCGGTTACAGGCGGTGGCCGTCCAGGTCCAACGGGCCGCATGAAGACTCTGGCAGTGGCACTGAGTGCCAACAAGTAGGGACGGTTGCCAACTTCTGCGAATCTTCGCTCGCCGTTTTGCCAACCTTGCAAAGGTCGCAGGGTCGAGCCGGTCCCGTACGCTGACCAGGACCCGGACAGCAAAGGACACGCGGTGAGCAAGACGTACGCGGGCGCGCGGCTACGGCGACTGCGCGAGGAGCGCCGAATGAGCCAGGCGGATCTCGCGCGTGTGCTGGGTATCTCCCCGAGCTATCTGAACCAGATGGAGCACGATTCCCGGCCGCTCACCGTGCCCGTTCTGCTCAGGCTGACCGAGGCGTTCGGCGTCGACCCGGGGTTCTTCTCGGAGCGGGACACGACACGCCTGATGGCCGACCTCCGTGAAGCGCTCGCCGGGGAGATCACCGAGGCCCGGATCTCCGCCGCGGACCTCCGTGACCTGGCCACCCGGCTGCCTGGCGTCGCCAAGGTCCTGCTCGACCTCGGCCGCCGCAACCAGCAGTTGTCCGAGCGCCTGGCCGGGGCGGCGGACGGCCGGGACCGTGATCGGGGGACCGCCTCCTCACCCCACGAGGAAATCCGCGACTTCTTCTACCGACGCCAGAACTACCTGCACGACATCGACGTCGCGGCCGAGCGCCTGGCCGATGAGATCGGCATCCGACCGGGGGAGGTGATCGGTGCCCTCACCGCAAGACTCACCGAGGCACACGGTGTGCAGCTGGCCGCCGAGCCCGGCGCGCGGCTGCACCGCTACGACGAGAGGAGCCGCACGCTTCACCTGTCCTCTCGACTGCGGCCCGGTCAGCGCGCGTTCCGCATGGCCACCCAGCTCGCACTGCTGGAGCACGGCGAGGATCTCGACCGACTGGCCACCGAGGACTTCCCACCCGGATCGGCCACCCAGGCACTGGCTCGCATCGGGATCGCCAACTACTACGCCGCCGCCCTCGTCCTGCCCTATTCCGCGTTCCATGCGGCGGCCGAGGAAGTGCGCTACGACATCGAGCGTCTCACCGACCGCTTCGGTCTCGGCTACGAGACCGTCTGCCATCGACTGAGCACCCTCCAACGTCCCCGACTGCGCGGCGTACCGTTCTCCTTCGTCCGCGTCGACCGGGCCGGCAACCTGTCCAAACGCCAGTCGGCGACCGGCTTCCACTTCTCCCGGGCCGGCGGCACCTGCCCGCTGTGGAACGTGTACGAGGCGTTTGCCACCCCCGGCCGCATCCACGTCCAGATCGCCGAAATGCCCGACGGACAGCGCTACTTGTGGACCGCGCGGGCCGTCACCCGGCACCGCGGCGGCTGGGGCGAACCCGGCAAGACCTACGCCATCGGCCTCGGCTGCGAACTCCGCCACGCCCATCGGCTCGTCTACTCCGAGGGCCTCGACCTCGACAACACCTCCGCAGCCACCCCCATCGGCATGGGCTGCCGCGCCTGCGAACGCCTCGACTGCTCCCAACGAGCTGTGCCGCCACTGGGGCGTCCGCTGCTCATCGACCAGAACAGCAGCACCTTCGTGCCCTACCCGGTCGAGAGCGACGAGACCGCCGGGTGACCGCGGTAGTGGTCCTGACGCCTGCGGCAGCCTGCCGGTGGAGGCACCGGGATCTCCCACCGCACCTGTGAGCCCCGTCCGCCGCTGTCAGGGTGTACGGGTTTCGACCGGATAGGGCACGTAGGTGCGCCGGTCGGGGTCGATGGCGAGGCGCCCGCCGGCCGGCGGCCGGGCCCGCTGGGCGCAGTCCCGGCGTTCGCAGATCCGGCAGCCCAGGCCGATCGGGGTGGCGGCCCGTGGATCGCCGAGGGCGATGCCCTCGGCGTAGACGAGCCGGTGCGCGTGGCGCAGTTCGCAGCCGAGGGCGACCGCGTACTCGGCGCGCGGGGCATGGTGGCCGAGGCCGCCGCGGGTGACGGTCCGGGCGATCCAGAAGTACCGTTTGCCGTCCGGCATTTCGGCGACCTGGGTCAGTATCCGTCCCGGTGCCGAGAACGCTTCGTACACCGTCCACAGCGGGCAGGTGCCGCCGAGGCGGGAGAAGTGGAAGTCGGTCGCGGACTGGCGCTTGGAGATGTTGCCGGCCCGGTCGACGCGGAGGAAGGAGAACGGCACGCCCCGGCGGCCGGTGCGTTGCAGGGTGCTCAGCCGGTGGCAGACGGTCTCGAATCCGACGCCGAAGCGCGCGGACAACAGCTCGACGTCGTAACGCACCTCGTCGGCCGTGGCCTGGAAGACGGTGTACGGCATGAGCAGGGCGCCCGCGAAGTAGTTCGCCAGGCCGATGCGGGCCAGGGCAACGGACTCCGGCGTGGTCAATTCCTTTGCGCCCTCGGCGAGTTGGTCCAGCAGCGGCGCGTGCTCCAGTAGCGCCAGCTGGGTGGCGAGCTGGAAGGCGCGTTGGCCGTCGCTGAGCCAGGGGGACAGGAACAGCAGTCCGGTGGCCGGGTCGAAGCGCCGGGCGTCCCCGGAGCGGCCCGGCGCCGCCTGGACCACCTTCACGCCGTGCCGCTCGGCCAGCCGTGCGTCGAGCGGGTCGGCGGCCCGTCCCGGCCTCAACTCAAGGAATTCCGCTACTCGTTCGGCCTCGGTGTCCAGCGGATCGAAGTGGTTGTGGTGGGTGTAGAAGAAGTCCCGTACCTCGTCGTGCGGTTCACCGGTCGGCAACAACGCACTGCCACCCGGGCCCGGCGAGGCGAGGGCGGCTGCCTGTTCGGCCGTGTCGCGGTAGCGGTGGTGCAGGGCGACCAGGGCGCGGGCCACCTCGGGGTGGTCGCGGGCGGCCTCGGCGATCTCCTCGGGGAGGGGCAGCTCCACCCCGCACGCCTCGTCGGCGAGCGCGGTCCGCAGGTCCGCCGTGAGTCGGTCCTCGTCGGCGTCGGAGAAGAACTCCGCGTCGACCCCGAAGACCTCCGCGATCCGCAGCAGCACGGGTGCCGTGAGGGGGCGCTGGCTCTGTTCGATCTGGTTGGCGTAGCTGGTGGAGATGCCGAGCGCACGGGCCATCTCGACCTGGTTCATCCCGTGCTCGCGCCGCAGCCGGCGCAGCTTCGCGTGCGCGTAGACCTTCCGCTCGGCCGATCGTCGGCTCATGGCGCACCTCCTGTTCGCGAGCCGCCGGGCGTCGGTGCCGGAGCAGCGATACGTGCGAACCTAACATCCGCAGAATTCGCACCTTTCGCAGATTCGCAGCTCCGCACTGTACGGATTCCACAGATTGGAGCGGTGGTCCCGCGCGTGGCCGCCGGGCAGGCTCGATCGTGTCAGCCCTGCCCGCCCGGTATCCGCGAGGAGTCCCGTGATCGAGTACCACGTCCGTGTCCACCCCAGTGCCGACCGGCTCCGGCGCGAGGACCAGCTCGCCTGGAAGCTCGCGGCCGTCGCCACCGCCACCGACGAGCTGGACACCGACAGTGCCGCGATGGCCGTCAACCGGGTGATCGACAACGCCGCGGTGGCCGTCGCGTCCCTGCTGCGCCGCCCGGTCGCCGTCGCCCGCGCCCAGGCCACCGCGCACCGCGCGACCGCCCCGGGCGCCTCCGTCTTCGGCACCCATGCCAGGGTCTCCCCGGAGTGGGCCGCCTGGGCGAACGGCACCGCCGTCCGCGAACTCGACTTCCACGACACCTACCTGGCCGCCGACTACTCCCACCCCGGCGACAACATCCCGCCCCTGCTCGCCGTCGCCCAGCACACCGGCCGCACCGGCGCCGACCTGCTGCGCGCCGTCGTCGCCGCCTACGAGATCCACGTCGCCCTGGTCAAGGGCATCTGCCTGCACGCGCACCGCATCGACCACGTGGCCCACCTGAGCGCGGCCACCGCCGGCGGCCTGGGCGCCCTGCTGCGGCTGCCGACCGAGACGGTGTACCAGGCCATCCAGCAGGCGGTGCACACCACGACCGCCACCCGGCAGTCCCGCAAGGGCGAGATCTCCAGCTGGAAGGCGTACGCGCCGGCCTTCGCCGGCAAGGCCGCCGTCGAGGCGGTGGACCGGGCGATGCGCGGCGAGACGTCCCCGTCGCCGATCTACGAGGGCGAGGACGGCTTCCTCGCCTGGATGCTGGACGGCCCCGACGCCGACCACACCGTCACGCTCCCCGGACCCGGCGAGCCGCGCCGTGCGATCCTCGACACCTACACCAAGGAACACTCCGCCGAGTACCAGGCCCAGGCGGTCATCGACCTGGCGCGCCGACTGCGGGAGCGGATCGGCCCGTTGGAGCACGTCCGCTCCGTCGTCCTGCACACCAGCCACCACACCCACCATGTCATCGGTTCCGGTGCGAACGATCCGCAGAAGTACGACCCCACCGCCAGTCGCGAGACCCTCGACCACTCGGTGCCCTACATCCTCGCCGTCGCGCTGGAGGACGGTGCCTGGCACCACGAGCGCTCCTACGCGCCCGAGCGGGCCGCCCGGCCGGAGACCGTCGCGCTGTGGCGGAAGATCAGCACGGTCGAGGACCCGGAGTGGACCAGCCGCTACCACGACCCCGACCCCGATCGCCGTGCCTTCGGCGGCCGCGCGGTCATCACCCTCGACGACGGTTCGGTGATCGAGGACGAGCTCGCGGTCGCCGACGCGCACCCGGCCGGTGCCCGGCCCTTCGACCGCCCCGCCTACGCGGCCAAGTTCCGCACCCTCACCGAGGGCACCGTGGCCCCCGGCGACCAGGACCGCTTCCTCGCCGCGGCCGAACACCTCGCCGAACTCACCGCGGCCGACCTCGACGGGTTGTTCCCGGCTGTCGACACGCAGACCGTGAGCGACTACGACGCGACCCTGCCGAAGGGCCTGTTCTGATGCTGCTCCACACCCGGACCACGCCCGCCGAACGCCGCCGCGCGTTCCGCCAGCAACTCGCCTCCGGCCGCCTGCTGCGCATGCCCGGCGCGCTCAACCCGCTCTCCGCCCGGCTGATCCAGGAACACGGCTTCGAGGCCGCCTACCTCTCCGGTGCCGTCCTCGCCGCCGACCTCGGCCTGCCGGACATCGGCCTGACCACCGCCACCGAGATCGCCGCCCGCGCCCAGCAGACCACCCGCGTCACCGACCTGCCCGTCCTGATCGACGCGGACACCGGCTTCGGCGAACCGCTCAACGCCGCCCGCACCGCGCAGCTGATGGAGGACGCCGGCCTGGCCGGCCTGCACCTGGAGGACCAGGTCAACCCCAAGCGCTGCGGCCATCTCGACGGCAAGACCGTCGTGGCGCGCGAGGAGATGGCCCGCCGGATCCGCGCCGCCGTCGACGCCCGCCGCGACCCGGACTTCGTGCTCATGGCCCGTACGGACGCCCGGTCGGTCGAGGGGCTCGACGCGGCGATCGAACGGGCCAAGGCGTACGTCGACGCCGGCGCCGACGCGATCTTCCCCGAGGCCCTGGCCGACGAGTCCGAGTACGAGGCGTTCCGCACGGCCATCGACGTCCCGCTGCTGGCCAACCTGACCGAGTTCGGCAAGACCCCTCTGCTGGACACCCGCACGCTGGAGAACCTCGGCTACAACATCGCCCTGTACCCGGTCACGCTGCTGCGCCTGGCCATGGGCGCCGCGGAGGACGGCCTGCGCACCCTCGCCGCCGAAGGCACCCAGGCATCCCTGTTGCCCCGCATGCAGACCCGCTCCCGCCTGTACGAACTCCTCGGCTACGCCGACTACACGGCCTTCGACTCGGCCGTCTTCGACTTCACCCTCCCGCCCGGGACCTGACACACCGGAGGCACCCATGCCCGCCACCGCCCCCGAGATCCACCGCGGTCTCGCCGGTGTCGTCGTCGACACCACCGAGATCTCCACCGTCATCCAGGAGACCAACTCCCTCACCTACCGCGGCTATCCCGTCCAGGACCTCGCCGCCCACCGCTCCTTCGAAGAAGTCGCCTACCTGCTCTGGTACGGCGAACTCCCGGACACGGCCCAGCTCCGGGACTTCCAGGCCCGCGAACGCGCCCTGCGTCCCCTGGACCGCACCACCCTGGAACTCCTCGCCCGGCTGCCCGAGACCTGCCACCCGATGGACGTCCTGCGCACCGCCGTCAGCTTCTTCGGCGCCGAGGACCCCGCCGGGGACGACGGCAGCGCCGCCGCGAACCGTGCCAAGTCACTGACCCTGTTCGCGAAACTGCCCACCGTGGTCGCCGCCGACCAGCGCCGCCGCCGGGGCCTCGCCCCGATCGCTCCGGACCCCGACCTCGGGTACGCGCAGAACTTCTTCCACATGTGCTTCGGCCGCGTGCCCGACCCGGAGGTGGTCCGCTGCTTCGAGATCTCCCTCGTGCTGTACGCCGAACACAGCTTCAACGCCTCGACGTTCACCGCCAGGGTCGTGACCTCCACGCTCTCCGACCTCTACAGCGCGGTCACCGCCGCGATCGGCGCGCTCAAAGGACCGCTGCACGGTGGGGCCAACGAGGCCGTGATGCACATGCTGGAGGAGATCGGCGACCCCCAGCGGGCCGAGGAATGGCTGGACGGGGCACTCGCCGCCAACCGGAAGATCATGGGCTTCGGCCACCGCGTGTACAAGCACGGCGACTCCCGAGTACCGATCATGCAGGGCGCCCTGGACCGCCTGGTCGCCCGCGCCGCCGACCCGGAGGTCACCCGCCAGGCCACACTGCACGCCGCCCTGCGGCACGCCATGCTCACCCGCAAAGGCATCCACCCCAACCTCGACTACCCGGCGGGCCTGGCCTACCACCTGATGGGCTTCGACATCCCCGCCTTCACCCCGATCTTCGTGATGAGCCGCATCACCGGCTGGACCGCACACATCACGGAGCAACTCGCCCACAACTCCCTGATCAGACCGCTCGCATCCTACGAAGGGCCGAACCAGCGGGCGGTACCGGCGGCCTCCTAGCGGCACCCGCGGTGTCATGCGTCCACTCGCGAGGGCGGGACGACGACGTCGATGAGCCCGGTGGCCACGTCGTACACGAGACCCGAGACGAGGACTCCGGCCCGAAGCTCCTGCTTGAGGATTCCCACGTCGACGCGGACGGCGGCGACCGGGTCGGTGACCGCCTTGGCGTCGAGGTCGGCGGCCGGGACTTCGAAGTAATCGGCCAGCAACTCGGGGAACGCGGCCAGATCCGTGATCCCGCAGTCGGTGTGGTGCAGGACCGCATAGTGGTTGGCGGCCGGGCCGGGGCCGCCCGTGCGGGCCTGTACGACCTTCGAGAGCATCCCCAGCGTCCGGAGTGCCGCGGGTGTGACCCGCCCTCCGACGTTGCGGATCACCGCTGCCTCGCCGAGCTTGAGCCTGAGCACGTCGGACGGGTCGACACGAGGGTCGACGCATCCGATGACCGTCAGTCTGCCGCTGGGCATGAGCTTGAGGTCGGCGAATGATCCGCCGTCGGCGAACTCGGCGTTCCGCTGGGCTAGTTCGTCCGTGTCGATCACTGTGCCGGTACCTCGTCGCGGTGGTCGTGCCCCGGGGAGCGTTGAGCCATGGCTTGGGCGCGTGCGATGACTTCGTCCTCGGACACGGCGCTGAGGTCGGCGAGTACGTCCTCCAGGGCGCCCAGCCATAGTCGGTAGTAGTGGTATGGCTCGTCGTGCTCCCGCGCGGCTGTCCAGGCGGTGATCCGGGCGATCAGCGCGGTCTGGAATTCCGGCCAGCTGAAGACGCCCGCCTCGTACAGGGTGACGGCCATGCCGAAGGCGCGGCTTTCCCACGGCTCGGCGAATACCAGTTCACCGTTGGAGCGGGGAGGCGCTGCCGGGCCCTCGCTGTCCAGCGGCGTGCTCACGGTGTCGCCGCCTTGGCCACGCCGACCATCGCATCCCTGGTGACGAGTGGCACGAGTTCGTCTTCCGTGAGGTGCTCGGTGCCGGGTGGACGTTCGGGCAGTACGAGCCAGCGCACCTCGCTGGTGGAGTCCCGGACGGTGATCTGCACGTCGTCGTCGAGTGTGAGTCCCATTGCGGCCAGCACCGTGCGCGGTTCCCTGACCACGCGCGCGCGGTAGGCGGGGTCCTTGTACCAGCTTGGCGGTAGGCCGAGGACCGGCCATGGGTAGCACGAGCACAGCGTGCACACCACGACGTTGTGGACGGTCGGAGTGTTCTCGACCACCACGATGTGCTCGCCCTGTTGTCCCGAGAAGCCCAGTTCCTTGATGGCGGCGGTGCCGTCTTCGAGCAGACGCCGCCGGTAGTCGGGATCCGTCCACGCCCTGGCGACGACCTTGGCACCGTTGAGTGGGCCCACGCTCGTCTCATAACGGGTGATGATCGCGTCCATGGCCTTCGGGTCGATCAGGCCGCGCTCGGTGAGGAGTTGTTCGAGCGCCTCGGTGCGCAGCGCCACGGAAGGGCTCTCGTCGGGGCCGCCGGTGGTGGTCATGCGGTGGCCTCCAGATAGCTCTCGTAGACGTCCACGGTGACGGTGAAGGGTTCGGCGTCGGGGCCCCACAGCTCGTGCGAGTCGAACAGCACCGAGTACGCGTATTGCGGGTTTTCGCCCATGAAGTGAGCATTGGTGTCCGGCAGGACGTGGGCGGGCTGGATGATCGCCACCACTCCAGCGTGCCCCCGGACATAGCCGGGCAGCCGGGTGTGTCCGGGCACGGACACGTTCCTGGCGCGGACGCGCTGGCCGACGCCGAAAGCGGGGGCGGCGTCCAGCGAACGCAGCGAGCCCTCGGCCGTGGGCGCGTAGTGCGGCAGCACAGGCTCGGTGACGGGCGGCTCCGGCACGTGTTCGCCGCTCAGGTTGCGGGCCCGTGCCTCGACCGCGCCCGGCGCCAGGATGGCGCGCTCGGTGAGCATCAGCTCGCCGGCGTTGAGCCAGCGCCCGAAATAGCCGTCGTCGAGGTAATGCGCTCGGTCCAGGCGCTCCAGTGAGTGCCGGAAGGCGTCCGTGTTGATGCCGCCGCTTGCGGCGCGGCTGGAGAGGATCGCCAGCGCGAACGCCTTGCGCTGCCAGTCCTCCGCGAAGACGGGTTCAGCACGCTGAGGTGGATGTACGGGGCCCCATCCCTGGGTGCCCCCCATGTCGGCGATTCCGTCCATGGCACGACCTCTCTTTCGCGCATGAAGGCGGCTATATGAAGGGGTATTCACCGGCGTACCGTCGGAGGCGGTCGATCTCCGCTCTCTCCGCGTAGTTCTTGCTCTCGCTGCGGAAACGACGGACGTGCGGCTGACATCCGCGTTCGTCAAAGGCCCCCAGGAAGTACTCGCGGCGCTGACCACCTCCCTCGCCCCGTACCGCGATCAAGCCCGGAGCACACCATCGCGGGCCACCGCGATGCCCGGCAGCTGACCGCCACCGACGCTCAGCCGACGAGCTGCTGGCCTCCGTCGACGTCATAGGTCGCTCCCGTGAGTGCGGTGTTGGTCATGATGTGCACGGCGAGCGCCGCCACGTCCTCGGGTACGACCACGCGGCCGATCGGCAGTGTGGCGCGCAGTTCCTCGCGGCGGGCGTCGAGTGCGTCACCGAGCAGCCGGGCCGACAACGGTGTGTCCACGAAGCCGGCGGCGATCAGGTTCACCCGGACCGGCGCGAGCTCAAGTGCGAGACTGGCTGTGAACGCGGGCAACGCGGCGGTGACTGCGGGGGCGACACCGAGAGCAGCCCGGATCCGGCGGGCTCCGGTGCCGCCCATCAGCAGCAGCGTGCCGCCCGGCCGTACCATGCCGGCGCAGTGGCGCGCCACCTCAAGCGCGAGCACCATGTGGTCGCTGATCGCCCGGCGTGCCTGTTCGGCGTCGATGTCCAGAAGGCGCCCGTAGGACGGGCCACCCGCGGTGACCAGCACGTGATCGATCGGCCCCGGCAGCTGCTGGAAGAACCGCTCCAGCTGCGCCGCGTCATGGGCATCGAAGGCCGCGGTGCTGAGCGCATCGGACTCTTGGGCCGCGGCACGCAGCCGTGCCGGGTCCCGTCCGGTCAGGACGACTGAGGCGCCCTGGTTACGGGCGAGCCGTGCGGTCGCCAGTCCGATACCTGCGCTCCCGCCGATGGCGACGAGGGTCTGCCCGTGCAGGGCTCGGCCGGGGGAGCCGTACCCCGCAGGCTGCTCAACAGTCACGAATCCTCCTGCGGTGCGGTCGTGCCGAGGTGGCATCTCCTCACCGTTCGAGGGGTTGCGACAGAGCATGTTTGACCTGCCGAGTCCGCTCGTCGGCAAGGACTTCGACCCGGTCGTTCGCCAGTGCCTCCATGGTCTGCTCCGCAACATCATCCGCACCGATCTTCGGCGCGCCCGTGAAGGAACTGAGATCCGTTTCCACGAACCCGGCGTGGACACCGATCACGAGAGTTCCCTGCTCGCGCAGCCCCTCCCGCAGTGCGCCCGTCAAGGACCACTGGGCGGCCTTGGAGGCCGCATACCCGGGATAGTCCGACCGGGACGCCCAGGAGGCGGCCGACAGCATGTTGATCAGTGCGCCGCCGCCATTACGCGCCAGGACCGGCGCGAAGGCACGGGACACGGCCCAGGTACCGAAGTAGTTGACCTCCATCGCCTCGCGCGCGCCGTCGAAGGAGCCAGTCCACAACTGGGTCGCGAAACCTCCGACGCCCGCGTTGTTGATCACGATGGTGACGTCATCGGCGGCCGCGGCCGCCGCGGCGACCTCTTCCCTCACGGTGACGTCCAACCGCAGCGGCGTCAGATCCTTGTCGCCCACGCTCGCCGGATCGCGGACACCGGCATAGACCCTCACCGATCCCCGTGCGATGAGCGCGCGGGCGAACGCGTAGCCGATGCCACGATTGGCCCCCGTGACCAGGGCAGTCGATCCTGCGATCTCCATCGCGCTTCCTTCCCACTGCCGCCTGCCGATCAGCGAGGGACGCCCCTGCGATGGGAGGCTCTGCCGTCGCGCACGCGGGTTGACCACGCCAGAAGTCCTCTCCACCACCAGCGTGCATCGGCCGCCGCAGCGACGCATGTGGGCTTCCCAGAACCCCGGCACGCGGCGCTGACCTGGTCGAACGGTGTGGGCTCCAACCGGCAGCCCCGGCACGCAGTGGCCGCACCGCCGACGCACCGGGGGGCCGCTTCCTCCCCACAGCGCGTGACACGGTCCCGGCTGCCCGAACGGTCGACGCAGCGGTCCCGCACCGCACCTCCCGCCGCGCGTCCCGTGCACTGTCAGCAAGGTTCCAGTGCGCTGACAGGACACCCGACGGCCTGCACGGCGCCTAGCGTGACGGCGCGGCGGTCGTGGCCCGCCCGCCCGTTCGACCGCGAACGGTCAAAACGTCGCCTCGTTACCCGTCCGCCGCGTCCACACGCGGCGGACCTCGAAGTCGCCCGTCCCGGAAGGGGTCCTGCACACGTGTCTCCAATGCCGGTCGGCGGACTGGTTCCCCAGGCCACCGACGAAGCCGCAGAACTCGTCGTCCGCAACGCGAGAATCCACACGGGGGACCCGGACCGCCCGCAGGCCGAGGCGCTCGCCGTCAAGCGCGGTGTCATCACGGTCGTCGGTGACGACAAGGACGTCGCCCCGCACATCGGAGCCGCCACGAAGGTGGTGGACGCACTCGGCCGACGGATGATCCCGGGGCTCAACGACGCCCACCTGCACGTCATTCGGGGCGGGCTCAACTACGTGCTGGAACTGCGCTGGGACGGTGTTCGCACGCTGCGCCGGGGCCTGGCCATGCTGCGGGAACAGGCCGCGCGCACCCCCAAGGGCCAGTGGGTGCGGGTGGTGGGAGGCTGGTCGGCCGAGCAGTTCGCCGAGCGACGACTGCCGACTGTCGCGGAGCTGAACGCCGCCGCTCCCGACACCCCGGTGTTCGTCCTGCACCTGTACCAGTCCGCCGTCCTCAACCGGGCCGCGGTGAAGGCGGCCGGATTCGGCAAGGGAACGCCCGATCCGCCGGGCGGACAGATCGTCCGCGGCCGGGACGGGGAGCCCACGGGACTGCTGCTCGCGGCGCCCAGCGCCCTCGTCCTCTACTCGACCCTGGCCAAGGCACCGGTGTTGGAGGGCCAGGACCAGAAAGTCTCCACCCGTCATTTCCTGCGCGAACTGAACAGGTTCGGTCTGACCTCGGCGATCGACGCGGCCGGCGGTTTTCAGAACTTCCCGGACAACTACAGCACCGTCATCGAACTGGCGAGAGCCGGCCAGTTGTCACTTCGCATCGCCTATCACCTCTTCCCGCAGACCGCGGGTCAGGAGGTGGCCGATCTCGCCCGCTGGATCGACATGGTCCGTCCCGAGGACGGGGACGCCTGGCTGCGGCTCAACGGCGCGGGCGAGAACCTCACCTGGGCCGCGGCGGACTTCGAGAACTTCAACCAGCCGCGTCCGGAACTCGGCGCATACGAGACGGAATTCGAGAAGGCGGTTCGTCTCCTCATGGAGAACGGCTGGGGGTTCCGACTGCACGCCACCTACGACGAGACCATCCGCCGGGATCTCGCGGTCTTCGAGAAGCTGGCCGCCGAGGGGCTTTTCCCGGCCGGGAACCGGTGGCTGTTCGACCACGCCGAGACCGTCTCCCCGGAGAGCCTCGACCGCGTCGCCGCGCTCGGCGGTGCCGTGTCCGTCCAGAACCGGCTGTCGTTCCAGGGCGAGGCGTTCCTGCGCCGCTACGGCCCGGGCCGGACCGCCGACGCTCCGCCGATCCGGGCGATGTTGGAGCGCGGGCTGACCGTGGCCGCCGGCACGGACGCCACCCGGGTGTCCACGTACAACCCCTGGGTGGCCCTGCACTGGCTCGTGAGCGGCCGCAGCGTCGGAGACCTCGTGCTGCGCCCCCGGAGCAATCGGGTCGAACGGCAGACGGCGCTCCGGATGTTCACCCGGGCGGGCGCCGAGCTGACCGGCGAGGAGGGCGTCAAGGGCGTTCTGCGACCGGGGTGTTACGCGGACCTCGCGGTGCTGTCCGCCGACTACTTCACCGTTCCCGAGCCGGACATCGCGCACATCGAGTCGCTGCTCACGGTCACCGGCGGCCGGATCGTGTACGCCGCGGGCGAGTACCAGGGCCTCGACGAGGAACTGCCGCCCGTGAGCCCCGAATGGAGCCCGGTGGCGCACTTCGGCGGCTACCAGGCGTCCGAGCCCCACCCCGCGGGGGTGCGCCAGGCGGAGTCGCTCGGCGAGGCCGTCGCCGAGTCGGAGCAGCATCGGGAGTGGCGCGTACGGCGCGGCCTGTTCCCGGACGCCGCCGGCACGCCCTTCGATCCCTGCTTCGCCCTCTAGTGCTCCCGGCAGGCCGCGCCACGAGCCACCCGTTCCGGGGCACCACTCGACGAACCGTCCACCGGACGGTTTCCTGCCCGGCGCGGGCATCCGTCCGCGCCGCTACTGATGGAAAGGCACCCTCACATGACCGACATCGCCAAGGTCACCGCGGCCCCCAGTCCCGACCTGCTGACGCCTGACAACTGCGCGGTCCTGTTCGTGGACCACCAGCCGCAGATGTTCTTCGGCACCGGCAGCGGTGACCGCACCGCGATCATCAACTCCACCGTGGGCCTGGCCAAGGCGGCGAAGACGTTCGATGTGCCGGTCGTCCTGAGCACCGTGGCCGCCGAGTCCTTCTCCGGTCCGATCCTGCCGCAGCTGGCGGACGTCTTCCCCGACCAGAAGATCGTCGACCGCACCTCGATGAACGCCTGGGAGGATGCCGCGTTCGTCGAGGCCGTCAAGGCGACCGGTCGGAAGAAGATCGTCATAGCCGGTCTGTGGACCGAGGTCTGCGTCGTGCTGCCCGCGCTCTCCGCCCTCACCCAGGGCTACGAGGTCTACGTGGTCACCGACGCGTCCGGCGGTGTCAGCCCGCAGGCGCACGAACACGCCGTGCAGCGCATGATCCAGGCCGGGGCCGTCCCGGTCACCTGGCTTCAGGTCCTGCTGGAGTTGCAGCGTGACTGGGCCCGCACCGAGACGTATGTGCCGGTGACCGAGGTCGTCAAGCAGCACGGCGGTGCCTACGGCCTCGGTCTGGTCTACGCACAGGCCGTGATCGGCGCCGACGCCGTCGGCTGACCCCACCGCGTCGGCGAGAAGAACGAGGTCAGGAGCAGGTAGGAAGAGATGGATGCTGGACTGCTGGTCCTCCGGCTGGTCGCGGGACTCCTCATCGCCGGCCACGGAGTGCAGAAGGTGAGCCACCGGTTGGGGGGCCACGGCTTGGCGGGCGGAACCGAGGAGTTCCGTGCCGACGGGTTCCGCGGCGGCCGGCTGACGGCCGTCGTCGCGGGCGCCAGTCAGATCGGGGCCGGCCTGCTCCTGGCCGCGGGTCTGCTCACGCCCCTGGCCGTGGTGGCGGCCACGGGAGTGATGACGGTCGCGGGAACCGTCAAGTGGCCCAAGGGCCTCTGGGTGCAGAACGACGGCTACGAGTACCCGATGGTCCTCGTCGTCGTCTCCGCGGCGCTGGCCCTCACCGGGCCCGGCCGGTGGTCCCTCGACCACGTGCTGGGCATCACCCCGTGGCCGGTGTGGGTCGCCCTCGCCGCGATCGTGATCGGCCCCGCCAGCGGGTTGCTGACCCGCCTGGTGCTGCACCGTGGGCCCGTCGCATCGGAGAGCTCAGAAAGGAAAGACCATGCGCAAGCTGCTGACTGACGCGGCCCGCACGCTGGTGCCGCCCAGGGGCGATCGCCATGGCCCGCTGCCTCCGCTGCTGCTGACGCTGACCGTGGTCACCGGCCTGGTCGACGCGGTGAGTTACCTGGCCCTCGGGCACGTCTTCGTCGCCAACATGACGGGCAACGTGGTGTTCCTCGGATTCGCGCTGGCGGGCGCCCCGAACCTCTCCGCGTTCGCCTCCGTCGTCGCGCTGGTGGTGTTCCTCCTCGGCGCGTTGGGCGGTGGCAGGCTCGGCACCCGGTTCGCCGCGCACCGCGGGCACCTGCTCCGGACGGCAACCGCCGTGCAGACGGTCCTGGTCGCCGTCACCGTCCTCGTCACGGCGGTCAACGACGGCCGGGTCACCACCGGCGTCCAGTACACGCTGATCGTGTGTCTGGGGCTGGGCATGGGGTTGCAGAACGCGGTCGCCCGGCGTCTCGGCGTACCCGACCTCACCACGACCGTACTGACGCTGACCCTCACGGGACTGGCCGCGGACTCCACCCCGGCCGGCGGCGCGGCGCCGAGGCCGGGACGGCGGATCCTGTCCGTGCTGGCCATGTTGCTCGGCGCGTTCGTCGGCGCCGAACTCCTTCTGCACGGGCATCTCGTGCTCGCCCTGGGCCTCGCGCTGCTTCTCTTGGCGCTTACCTCCGCGGTGACGCACCGGCTCTCCGGCGCCGACGCCGCCTGGGTCCGGCCACCGTCCTGAGAACCGTCGGGCCGGGCCCAAGGGACGCCGGGCGGAGTGATGCGCTCCGGGGCCACGTCTTTGGCCCTCACTGTCAAGCACCTACCGGAGGCGGGCCCTGCGCTCGCACCCGCCCACGCCACCACACACCCGGTCTGGACGCACATGAAGAGCGCACCGTCGTCACCCGCCCCCGCAGAGGCAGACTCCCCGTGGGCGCCGCTCGCGGCCCGCGTCTTCCGCGCGCTGTGGATCGCCCAGTTGGGCTCCAACATCGGCAGCTGGATGCAGACGGTGGGTGCCCAGTGGCTGCTGGTCGGGGACGGGGCCGCGCTGGTGACGCTCGTGCAGACCGCCGCCAGCCTTCCCGTCGTGCTGCTGGCCCTGCCCGCCGGTGTGATCGCCGACCGCTTCGACCGGCGCTCGGTGCTGCTGGCCGCGCAGTTCGCGATGCTCGTGGCGTCCGGCGCGCTGGCCGTGCTGGCGTTCACGGACGCGCTGTCGTCGACGGTGCTGCTCGTCCTGACCTTCGTCCTGGGGTGCGGCGCCGCGCTGATGGGCCCGGCCTGGCAGGCGATCCAGCCGGAGTTGGTGGAGCGCCGACGGCTCGGCCAGGCAGCGGCGTTGGGCGCGGTGAACATGAACCTGGCCCGTGCCGTGGGTCCGGCACTCGGCGGGGTGGTGGTCGCGGCGGCGGGCGCGGGCTGGGTCTTCGCCTTCAACGCGGCCTCCTACCTGGGCATCATGGCCGTCCTCCTGGTATGGCGGCGACCGCCGATGACATCCCCGACGGCGGGGAACGAACGGCTACTGGCCGCCCTGCATGCCGGGCGGCGCTACGTGTGGAACGCGCCGGGGGTACGCCGTGTCCTGCTGCGGACCCTCCTGTTCGTCCCCGGTGGCGCGGCTCTGTGGGCACTGCTGCCCCTGACCGCGAGCCGCTCGCTGGGCCTCGGCTCGGGCGGATACGGGCTGCTGCTGGCGGCGGTGGGCACTGGCGCGGTGGCGGGAGCCTTCGCGGTGCCCCATGTGCGTCGCCTGCTGGGGGTCAACGGCACACTCGCGGCGGGTGCCGTGGTGTTCGCCGGGGTGCTCGCGGTACTGGCCACCGTCCGTGCACCGTGGGTGGTCACGGCCGCACTACTGCCCGCGGGCCTGGCCTGGATCGCCGTGCTGTCCACGCTCAACGCGGCCGTTCAGACCCGGCTCCCGGGCTGGGTCAGGGCCCGCGGGCTCGCCGTCTACCTGCTGGTCTTCCAGGGCGGCCAGGCACTGGCCGCACCCCTGTGGGGAGTGCTGGCCGACTGGCTGGGGATCAGCCGCTGTCTCCTGATCGCCGGTGCCGCGATGCTGCTCAGCGCCGCCACCGTACGGCGGTGGCCGCTGCACGATGTCGAGGGCATCAACCCCTCGCCCTCCGACCACTGGCCCGTACCTCCCCTGGTGTTCGAGCCGGGCGAGGCCGACGGTCCGGTACTGGTCTCCGTCGTCTACCGGATCCCCGCGGTGAACCGGGCCGAGTTCACGGCCCGCATGCACCGTGTGGGCCGGTCCAGGCGCCGCACAGGGGCCCTCAGCTGGGGCCTCTACCAGGACGGGAACGCCCCGGAACGCTTCGTCGAGACCTACCTGGTCGCCTCCTGGGCCGAGCACCTCGCCCAGCACCACGTCCGGCTGACGGCCACGGACCGCCGCCACGAGGAGCAGGCACGTGAACTGCTCATGCCCGGGACCCTCCCCGAGGTGGCCCACGCCTTCGACGCCACGTCCGGACCTGCCGTGCCGCCGCCGCCCGGATCCGGTGCGCTGACGGGCGCCTAAGCGTGCACTCGCAGGCAACGCGCCCGCCGGTCCGGCACCTAGCGTCAACCGCGCACGTTGTCAGCACCACACCGCAGGAGGCACGTCATGACCACCAGCTCCAAGCCCACGAGCAGCCAGCCGTGGCTGCATCAGAAGGGCTCGGTCATCCAGGAGTTCGGGACCGTCAAGCAGTTCCCCATCGCCCTGTCCTACGAGGCGCGGATGTACTCCTCGCAGCGCCTGAACAAGGTGCTGGCGAACACCCGGGTCCTCTACGGCCTCTACAAGAAGCACCACTGGAGCATGCGGGGCGCGACCTTCTACCAGCTGCACCTGCTCCTGGACAAGCACGCAGGAGAACAGCTGGCACTCGTCGACGCCCTCGCCGAGCGCGTCCAGACGCTGGGCGGCGTCGCCGTGGGCGATCTCCGGCACGTCGCCGAGATCACCTCGATTCCGCGCCCGCCGGACGGCGTGGAGGAGGTGCCGGCCATGCTCTCGCGGCTGCTCCAGGCCCACGAGAGCATCCTCACGGATGCCCATGACGCGGCCGCCCGCACTGCCGAGTTGGGCGACGACGGCACCAACGACCTGCTGGTCTCGCAGATCGTCCGCACCGGCGAGCTACAAGCCTGGTTCCTGGCCGAGCACCTGGTGGACACGCCTCTGGTGCGCGCCTGACCATCCGCTCGGCGGGGCAGGCGCGCGGCGCTGGGCGCTTCCCCCGCACCGTCTCGACCGCATCGCGCTCCGGGTGCCGCGCCCCCTTCCGTTCATGCGGCACGTCCCCGCCTCGGGCGCGGACCGGACTCCCGGTTCGCGCCCGACGCCCGTCGAACCGCTGCTCCCTGGAGTGTCCATGGCTTCACCCGACGTCGTCGATCTGTCCCGCTGGCAGTTCGCGCTCACCGCGATCTTCCACATGACCTTTCCCGCGCTCACCGTCGGTCTCTCCGTGTTGCTGGCCGTCGTGTACACGGTCTACGTCCGCACCGGACACCCGCTGTATCTCCAGATCTTCCGGTTCTGGAAGAAGATCTTCGTCGTCGGCTTCGGGCTGGGCGTGGTCGCGGGCACGGTGATGACCTTCGAGTTCGGCCTGAACTGGGGGACGTACGCCCATGCGGTCGGCCCGGTGATCGGGGTCACCATCGGCATGGAGGTGATCACGGCCTTCTTCCTGGAGGCGGGCTTCATCGGCCTGATGCTCTACGGGGACGGGCGGATCCGCCCGCGCACCATGGCCCTGGCCAGCTGGATGGTCGCCTTCGGAACCCTGTTGTCCACCACCTGGATCCTGTCGGCCAACAGCTGGATGCAGGACCCGGTCGGCTACGAGAAGGTCGACGGCCAGTTCCAGGCGAAGGACTGGATCGACATCCTGTTCAACCCCGCCTTCGCCCATCGCTTCCCGCACATGCTGCTGGCCGTGCTGATCAGCGCCGCCTGGTTCGTCGGCGGGATCTCCGCGTGGTACCTGGTGAAGAAACGATCCGCCGCCCAGCCGATGGCTCGCCGTTGCCTGTCCATCGCCCTCGGTGTGCTGGGGGTGCTGATGCCCGTGCAGCTGTACGTGGGCGACGGCACCGCCGTCTTCATGGGACAACGCCAACTGCCCAAGCTGGAGGCGTTCGAGGGCAACTGGAAGAGCGACAACAACGGCTACAACCTGCTCGTCGTCCCCGACACCGACAAGGGCGAGAACCGACTCCGCATCGGGATACCCCACCTCGGCTCCGTCATCGCCCAGGACCTCAGCGGCAGGACGACGACGCCCGGACTCCTGCGGACCCCGCCCGACGAACGCCCCGACATGTGGACCACCTTCTACGGCTTCCGCGCCATGTACGGCACCGCGCTGCTCATGTTCGGCACGGCCTTCGCCGGCGTCGTCCTGCGGATGCGCCGACGCCTGTACGACTCGCCGCGCTTCCTGCGGTGGATGGTGTGGATGACCCCGGCCGGGATCATCGCCATCACCGGCGGCTGGATCGTCGCCGAGACGGGCCGCCAACCCTGGGTCGTCTACGGCCAGTTGCGCACCGCGGACGCGGTCTCCCATCTCGGCGCACCCGAAGTCGCCGCCACACTCGCCGGCTTCGTCCTGCTCTACGTCACCCTGCTGGCCATCTGGGCCCGCTACATCGTCCGTACCGTCAAGGCCGGCCCCGAGGCCCTGCCCACCGGACCCGCCTCGCCCGATGTCCCGGAGGCCCTCGTTGCTTGAGTACGCCAGCTACGCCCTGGTGCTCTTCTCGCTCGGCATGTACGTGGTCCTCGACGGCTACGACCTCGGTGTGGGGATGCTCGGCCTGGTGGCCGGCCCCGAGCGCCGACGGCAGTACGGCGAGGTCGTCGCCACTGCCTGGGACGCCAACGAGAGCTGGCTCATCCTGGTCGGCGTGGTCCTTTGGGCCGGTCTGCCCGGTGCCTACGCCGTGGTGCTGCCCGGCGCCTATCTGCCGCTGATCGTCATGTTGGTCTCGATCATCCTGCGCGGACTGGGTCTGGAGATGCAGAGCGCGGCCGGCCGCTACCGGCGGGGCTGGGCACTGCTGTTCGGCGGGGCCTCGCTCGCGACCACCGTGTGCCAGGGCCTCGTCCTCGGCGCCGTGCTCACCGGCCCGCACCAGCGCGGCGGTGCCTTCCGCGGCGGGGCCTTCGACTGGTTCAGCCCCTACGGAGTCCTGTGCGCTCTCGGCCTGGTCGTCGTCTACCTGTTGGCCGGGGCCGCCTGGTTGCAGGACAAGACAGAAGGGTGGTCACGGCCGGGGGTCCGACGCACCGGACGGTCCCTGCTGCTGGCCACCGTGGTCATGGCACTCGTGCTCGGCCTGTCGCTGCCGGGCGCCGACCCGCAGCAGTTCTCTCTGGGCCAGCCGGTGCGGGCCGGCCTGTTCTGCCTCGCCGTGGGGGTCGCCGCCGTGGCCGGTGCCGTCGCCTGGCACGGCTTCGGCCGCCGTCCCGACTGGCGGCCGTTCGCGGCCGTGGCCACCATGACCGCAAGCGGGCTGCTGGGACTCGCCGTCCTCTCCCTGCCGGTGGTGGTACCGCCTGGCCTGACGGTCCATCAGGCAGCGAGCCCGCACTCCTCCCAGCTCTTCCTGGTCCTCGGCGTCGGCCTGTGCATGCCGTTCGTCCTGGCCTACAACATCTACGCGTGGCGGAGTTTCCGCGGCAAGTACAGCGAGCCGGCTGAAATCCCGATACCGCCGTTGCCCACCCGGAGCCGCTCGCTCCCGGCCGCGCCGACGTCCACCGGCCTGCTGCGGACGAGCGTGCGACGCGTCCTGCTCTGCGTGCTCGGCATCCTGGCCACCGCCCTCTCCCAGGACGTGTTCGGCGGCGTCTGCGACCTGATCGGGCCGATCGGCGTAACGGTGCTGGGCTGCACCGCACTGGCCGCCTGGATCGTCGGCGACCGCCGTGACGGTCGCGCCGGACACTTCGACGCGGCCACCGGAGCGGAGACCGCCTCGTGAGCGGCACCAGCGTGCTCCTGGAAGAACTGGCCGTGGACCGGGCCGACGATCCGGCGGCCGCCAGGCTGAAGGACTGGGCGGCGATCGGCCGGCCCGAGCTGCGCCGCGCGGGGATCCTGCGCGGCGCGGCCCAGTCGGGCACGGTCCTGTGGGCGGGCGGGCTCGCCTGGGGCGCGCAACGCGGCCTGTCGGCCCTGCACGGCGAGTTGCCCGTGGCGGCCTTGGCGCTGCCCGTCCTGCTGACCGCGGCCGGAGTCGCCCTGCGCTCCGTCCTGCTGGCCGCGGGCGACACGGCAGCCGCTCGTGGCGCCCGGGACGTACGTGAGGCACTGCGCCGCCGGATCATCGAGACGGCGCTGCCCGTCAGCGGCCCGGCCCGTACCGACCTGGAAGAGGCGGCACCGGCCCGGGCCGTCGACGGCGAGGTGGACCAGCTGACCGACTGGCTCACCGGGTACGTGCCCGCACGGACGACCATGCTGCTCGGCAGTGGCCTCGTCCTGGCCGCCCTCGCCTGCCGCAGCTGGTTCGTCGCCCTGCTCGTCCTCGCCGCCACCCCGCTGCTGCCGGTCAACCTGAAGGTCATCGGCCTGGGCGCGCAGGGCGCCGTCCACGCCCAGCTGACCGGGATCCGCACCCATCAGGCCCGGCTGCTGGACCACCTGCGCGGGCTGCCCACCCTGGTCGGGCTCGGCGCACACGACGAGGCGGCCCGCGTGCTGGAGCGGGACGACCGGGAGGTCGCCCGGCGGACCGAGAAGGTGCTGCGGATCGCCTTTCTGTCGACCGCGTGGGTCGAGCTGCTCATCACCGGCACCCTCGCCGTGGTGGCGACCTACTGCGGCCTGGTCCTGCTCGACTACCTTCATGTGCCCGGCGTCCCGGACCGCATGGACCTGTCCGCCGCGCTGTTCGTCCTCGTCCTGGTACCCGCCTACTTCGCCCCGGCCCGGGACCTCGCCGCCGGCTACCACGCCCGAGCCCAGGCCGCTGCCGCCGCCGAGCTGCTGGGTACCGTCCTCGACGCCCGCGCGGAGCGGGACCTGCCCTCCGTCGCGCCGCTCCGGCCTGCCCGTGGCTCGGCACCTCCGGAGGTGCGTCTGGCAGCCGTGACGGTGCGTCATCCGGGCCGCGTGGCGCCTGCCCTGGACCGGATCAGTGTGCGGCTCGCACCGGCCCGGTGCCTCGCCGTCACCGGACCGAGCGGGGCGGGCAAGTCCACCCTGCTGGCCGTGGCGGCGGGCCTGTCCGCCCCGTCCGAGGGGCACGCCCTGCACGTGCTCGACGGTCGGGCCGTCCCCGCCGATCCCGGCCGGGTCTCCTGGGTTGGCCAGCCGGCCCATCTGCTGCCCGGCACCCTGCGCGAGAACCTTCTCCTGGCCCGGCCCACTGCGAGCGACGACGACCTGCTGGACGCCGCCGCCTCCCTCGGCTTCGAGGACCTCATGACAGCGCTCCCGCAGGGGCTGGACACCCCGCTCGGCGAACGCGGCACCGGACTGTCCTCCGGCCAGTCCCAGCAACTGGCCCTCGTTCGGGCCCTGTTGCGGGATGCGCCCCTGTTGTGCCTGGACGAACCCACCGCACACCTCGACCCGGCGGCGGAGCAGCGGGTCCTTTCCGCGCTGCGGACACTGGCCCGCGACCGCACGGTCCTGCTCGCCACTCACAGTCCCGCGCTGCTGCCACTGGCGGACGAGGTCATCACCCTGCACCACGGAAGGGTCCGATGAACGGGACCGGCGCCTGGCGTCTGCTCCGCACGGCAGCTCCGCGCCGGGCCCTGCTGACCGGCACGCTGCTGGCCGTCGCGGCCGAACTCGGCGGTGCCGCACTCCTCGGCGTGTCCGGCTGGTTCCTGGCCACCTGTGCCGTGGTCACCCTCCAGGCCAACACCACCTGGTCCTGGATGTATCCCTCGGGGGCCGTGCGGACGCTGGCCCTGGCCCGCACCGGACTGCGCTACCTCGAACGCCTGGTCAGCCACCGGACGTTGCTCACCACCACCGTGGCGCTGCGCACCCGGCTGGCCCGCGGCGCCGCCCGACTCACCCCCCGTGAACTGCGCGGGCAACGCGACGGGACACTGCTCACCCGGCTCACCTCGGACGTGGAAACCGTCGCGGGTCTGCCCGCGAACGTCTGCGCACCGCTCACCGCGGCGGTCACCACCGCGTGCCTGGTCGAGATCCTGCTGCTGTGGGCGACGCCGCTCCTGGGGGCGGCCGAGCTGGTTGTCTGGGCGGCCGGGCTGACCTGCGTCCGGCAGGCCCATCGCCGGACACGAGCCCACCTGCGCACCGCCGCCGACGCCAGGTCCGCGCTCCGTACCGTACTGCTCGGCAGCCGGGCGGCCTTCGACGAACTGAGGTGCCTGGACGCCGTACCGCAGGCACGAGAGTCGGCGACGACCGCGATGGCGGCCGTCGAATCCGCCGAGTGGGCCGCCGCCCGTGCCGAACGCCTGGGCCGGCTGGGACTGCGCCTGCTGGCCGCCGCGGGCCAGGCAGCGGTGCTGGTGACCGCCCTGTGCGCGGCGCCGAGGCAACCGGTCGCCGTCGTGGTGGGGGATGTGCTGTTGATGGCCGCTGGGTGGGAGCTGCTGGAGCGGCTGCCCCGGCTGGTGAACCTGCTGAGCGAGGCCGGTGACGCGGCCGGACGCCTCGCGCCGCTGGCCGCCGAAGAGCCGCTCGCAAGTCCGCGGCGGCCGACCGCACCGGTCCTGGCAACGGTCGGGCTCCCGCTTCCCGGCTCGTCGGCGGCCCTCACCTCGACTCTGTCGGGGGCCGGACCGCTGCTGGTCACCGGCCCCAACGGCAGCGGGAAGTCGACGCTGCTCGGACAGCTCGCCGGGCGGATACCGGCTCCTCGCGGCACGGTCGTCCTCGACGGCACGCCCGTGCACGAGCTGCCGGCCCGGGTGGTCGCCGAGACGGTCACCCTGGTCGAGGCCGACGACTGGCTGGCCGACGACACGGTGGCGGCCAACCTCCGGCAGGCCGCACCCTCGGCCGACGCCGCCACGCTGCGGGCCGCACTGGAGGCGGTGGGTCTCGCCGCGCTGCCACTCGGCACCCCCGTGGGCCCCGGCGGGCGTCTGCTGTCCCACGGGCAGCGGCGGCGCCTCGCGATCGCGCGCGCGGTGCTGCGGCGCCCACCGGTGCTCCTGCTGGACGAACCCACCGCCGGGCTGGACCGACCCACCGCCGAGGCCCTGCTGACCGCGCTGTTCCGGGCGCTGCCGGAGACCTCGGTGGTGATCGCCCTACAGGACCAGGACCTCGGTCTGCTGGACCGGCCGCCCGTCTCGGTCGTCCACCTCGGAGGAGAGGACCGGGATGCCACGGGCCCGGCCGGACCCGTGGCGGTCGACCGCGGTCGAGGCGCAGTTCGGGCAGCCGCCGCACGAGCGTCATGACTGTGCGCGCACGGGGTCATGGCCTCCAGCGCCCGTCCCGGGCGAGTCTGCGTCCTGAGCTGTCATACATGACGGATGGTTACGGTCGGGGCCACGGGCGGATCCGATGCCCCGCAGGGAAGGGAGTTCATACATGGTGCAGGAGCCGATCCTGGTGCTTGCCGCGACGGGCGGACAGGGGGGCGCCGTGACCGACGCGCTGCTCGTCCGCGGGGTCCGGATCAGGGCGCTGGTCCGCGACCCGAACCGCGGGGCGGCACGGCAGTTGGCCGACCGGGGCGTCGAGGTGGTCGCGGGTTCCCTGAGCGATTCCGAGTCGCTCGCCGCGGCCATGAAGGGGGTGGCCGGTGTCTTCGCGTTCACCACGCCCTTCGAGTCCGGTGTCGAGGCGGAGGTGGAACAGGGGCGGGCGATCCTCGCCGCCGCGGCGCGGGAGCGCGTGCCGCACCTCGTGTTCAGCTCGGTCGCCGGGGCCGACCAGGACAGCGGGGTACCGCATTTCGAGAGCAAGGCGCGCATCGAGGCGGAACTGGCCGCGGGCGACGTGCCGTACACCATCCTGGGACCGACGTACTTCTTCGACAACGCACTCGGTGGAACGGAACGCATCCACGACGGCGTCCTCGACTTGCCGCTGCCGCCCGATCGGCCGTTGCAGCAGCTCGCCCGCCCCGACCTCGGCGCGTTCGCGGCGGAAGTGCTGCTCACCCCGGCTCCGTACGTCGGACGACGCATCGAACTGGCCAGCGACGCACCGACCCCCGCACAGATGGCGGCCGCGCTCGGCGAGGCACTGGGCCGGCAGGTCCGACACGAGTACGTCCCGCTGGCGGCCATCGGCAACGCGGACATGCACGCGATGTGGACGTTCCTGAACGGTCCTGGATATCGCGTCGACATCCCCGCACTCCATGATGCCCACCCGGAGATCCGCTGGACCGGCTTCGCCGACTGGGCGCGGAGCACCTGGGCCGCCAGGGGCTGAAACCGGCCGCCCACGTGGCGGCCGGCTCGCCGGGCCATGCGCACGCGCAAGCCCGGCGAGCCTTCCCATCGCCCCGATCTCATGGGTGCGAACCCGGGCCCCACGTGGTGCCCACCCACCGGCGGATCACCTCATGCCGTCGGTCACCCGTGATCGCCGTTCTGATGCAGTTCGGCCACGTAACCGCCGGGGAACCTCACCACGGCATTGGAGCGGCCGTGGCCGGTGTACGGACCCCACAGCACCTTCGCCCCCGCCGCCTCGGCCTTCCGCAGCGTCACGGCGAGGTCCGTCACCCCGTAGCCGGTGGTCTCCCGCCCGAACGGGTAGGGGAGGTGCCCGTCGGTGACGCTCACGACCGTGTTGCCGAACGGGGAGCGGATGGCGATCCGGCGATACGTCTCCTTCGGCAGGCCGATGTCACCGCCGTTGGCCGCCCGGTGATCGGAGACGACCCGCCCCCCGGTGAACCGCAGGTAGGAGCCGAGGAACCGGTTCACCGAGTCGGCCGTCAGGTAGACGCGGTTGTCCGGCACGGACTTCAGGGGCTTGTACGACGGCGCCGTGGTGTGCCAGTACAGCTGGGCGTTGACGCCGCCCGGGAACTGCACGATCGCGTCCCGCCCGACGGGGTCGTCGAAGGGCGCGACGACCAGCTGCGCCCCGCTCTGTCGTGCCCGTCGGACACCCTCGTCGAAGTCGCTCATGAGCCAGCCCGTCCGTTCGGCGCCGAACGGGTACGGGGCGGGCGTCCGGAAGTCGAAGACGGACAGGGTGCCCACGGGGGACATCACCAGTTCCGACTCGGTCTTGCTGGGCGTCGGTGTGACGGTCGTCAGGACCTTGTCCGTGTGCGTTCCGCCGAAGGTCGCGGTCCAGCTGGCGACGAACGCGTCCACCGCTCCGGGGGTGACGTAGACGTGCGTGGTGTCGTACTGGGGTCCCACCGCCGTGGTCGAGTCCGGTGCGGCGGCTGCCGCGTCCCGAGCCGAGGACGGCGCCCCGGAGCCCACCACGCTCAGTGCCACCGTGAGGGCGAGCAGCATCCGCGCCATCGCTTTGCGCTTCATTTCCGTTCCTTTCCGTCGGAACCGCTTACGGCGCAAGCTAGGCGCCGAGCGCGGGAGCGGTCAGGCCGACAGCGCACGGGGTCTTGCCCTTCCGGGAACGGGGCCGGCCGGGTGTCGGGTCCCCAGGTGCGCAGCGCGCCACTGCACCGGCGACATCCCGTACATGGCGCGGAACGTCCGGCTGAAGTGGGAGGGGTTGGTGAAACCCCAGCGGGCGGCCACCACCGCGATCGACCTGTGGGGTGCGCCGGTCCGGGCGAGTTCCTCGCACGCCGACTCCAACCGTCGCGTCCGGACCCAGGCATTGACGGTGGTGCCCTGGAGCTGGAAGAGGCGGTGCAGGTAGCGCAGGGAAATGCCGTGCTGGTCGGCGAGGTTCTGCGGGGTGAGTCCGGGGTCCTGCAACCGGGCCTGGGCGGACGCCGTGATCCGCTCCCACAGCGCCGGCGCCGTTCGACTGCCGGCCTGCTCCAGGGCCAGCGTGGCCAGGATCTCCGCCGCGATGCGGGCGAGGTGGTCGCGTCTGGTCGCAGGGGGTTCGCATGACCTCGTCGACGAGCCCGCGCAGCAGCGGCAGCAGCAAGGCTGCCGCCCCCTCCCCGGACTCGTCCAGCACGGTTGCCGTCAGGGCGGACAGCTGCCCTTCCTCCAGCCGGAGCAGGGCGCGGGGCATCATGAGGACCCGGGCCCGCTGCCGCGCGGGCAGCACGATCCGGTACGGGCGCCGTGCGTCGTGGAACGTCAGCCGGCCGGGCCGGAGTTCGGCGGTGCGGCCGTCCTGCATCAGCAGTGCGGTGCCGTCCAGTTGCAGGCGTACCAGGATGTGGGCGCTGGGGTCGGCGGCCACCGAGCGGGCGCTGCGCCGGATCGTTCCCGGGCCGAACTCCTCGGTGGCGATCTGGAGCGCGCCCAGGCGCTCGGCGGTCAGCTCGCCCGCCCACGGGCGGCCTCTCTCCACAGCGACCTCGACTCCCGCGAAGACCTGTGACAGCGCGCGTTCCCAGGCGGCGGCGCGGTCCCCTGGAGCGAGGCCACGGGTGGAGAAGGACACCCCTTGGCCGGGGGTGGTCAGTGATCCGGTCAGCACGCCGCTGCTCCCGTCCCCCGGCTTGCGCGCTCCAGGTCGAGCCAGTCCGTGGGAGACAGGCCGAAGGCGCTGCGGAACGCCCTGCTGAACCGGGCGGGGCTGCTGAAACCCCAGCGTCTCGCGATCTGGCCCAGGCTGACCGATCCCGGTGCCTGCACGACGAGTTCCCGGCGGCACTCGTGCAGCCGCAGCTGCCGAATCCACTGGCACACGGTGGTGTCCTCGGCCTCGAACAGCCGGTGCAGATAGCGAACGGAGATGCCGTGTGCCTCGGCCACGGCCCGGGGGGTCAGGCCGGAGTCCGACAGGCGCCAGCGGATGAAGGTCTTGATCCGCAACAGCAGGACCCGGTCGGCACCGGGCAGGACGGCGGGGTCCTCGCCCAGCAGGTCGGCCGCCGTGGCCGCCATCAGGTCGAGGACGCCCCCGGCCAGTCGCTCGGCCACCGGCGTCCGGTACGCCTCGGAGGTGTCCGCCAACCGATCCAGCAGCGGGGCGAGCAGGGCGGGCAGACCGCCGTTCGGGCGCACGGCCCGCGCGGTGAGCTGCCGGACGTCGGCCTCCGACCGCCCGAGCAGGATCCGCGGGACCGCGAAGATCCTCAACTGGAAGCGTTCGGGGAAGGCGGTGCGGAAGGGCCGGACGGTCTCGAAGAAGCCGATGTCGCCGGCCCTCAACTCGGTTGTGCGACCGTCCTGTTCGACCTGGGCCCGACCGGTGCTCTGCAGCGCAACGAAGACGTCCCGCCCGTCGCCGCGGGCGATGAAGCGCGGCGACCGGTGGACGCGTCCCGGATCGCATTCCACCGTGGTGATCCGCAGGTCCCCCAAGTGGTCGGTGCGCAGGGTCGCGTCGTAGGTGGGGCCGTCGGTGGCGATGTCCATTCCCACCAACGTCGCGAGCACGGCGTCGTGCCAGAAGTCCAGGCTCTGGTGCGGCGGAACCGAGCGCGTGCTCAGCACCCGGGCCCGGCTCGCGTCGGCGGCCGGAGCCCGGCGTCTCTCCTCGTAGGAGCCGATCACGGTTGACATGCTGTGAGCATGCTGTGACGGTGCCGATCGGCGCATCAGTCGGTCGACTGGTCACCGGACCCGTTCCGCGTCCGTCAGCGCAATCGGGCGCGCAGGAAGGCGTGGCCGGTCACCAGGGCTGCCCGGGCGGGTGCGCTGTCGTGCAGGGCGTGCAGCGCCACGAAGTCGTGGATCGTGCCGAGGAACCGTACGGCCGACGCCTCGACGCCGGCCGTACGCAGATTGCGCGCGTACTGCTCGCCCTCGTCCCGGGCCACGTCGGCCTCGGCGGTGACGACCAGTGCCGGCGGCAGCCCCACGAGGTCCTCGGTCAGCGCCTGCAGTGGTGACGCGGTGGGCTCCTTCCGCAGGTCGGGGTCCGTGACGTAGCGCGCCCAGTACGCGCGCAACGCCCGGCGGGTGAGCAGGTATCCGGTGGCGAACTGCCGTTGTGAGGGGCTGTCGCAGCGGGAGTCGGTGAGCGGGTAGTAGAGCAGTTGTGCGCTGAGCCGCGGACCGCCGCGGGACTTCGCCAGCATGGTCACGGCGGCGGCCAGCGTGGCCCCCGCGCAGTCGCCCGCCACGGCCAACCGGTCCGGGTCCAGGCCGAGTTCGTCGGCCCGGTTGACCACCCAGGCCAGCAATGCGTAGCACTCCTCCAGCGCCACGGGGTAGCGGGCCTCCGGGGTGCGGCTGTACTCGGGGACGACGGCGCACGCGCCCGTGCCGTCGACGAGCTCGCCGATGACGCGGGCGTGGGTCTGTGCGTCCCCGAGCGCCCACCGGCCGCCGTGAAGATACAGCAGGGTGGGGAGCGGGCCGGACGCACGGGTCGGGCGGACGGTCCAGAAGCCGATCAGCCCGGAAGGGCCGACGGATGCCACGCGGTAGACCGCTTCCACGTCGAGGTCCTCGAACCGGTCCACCTGGCTCTCCCTGAGCGCCTGCCGCGCGACCTCCGGGCCGAGGTCGTCGAGGGACGGGGGAGCGGCGGACGCGGTGAGGAGCCGCTGCACCAGGGGGTCGAGGAGGACCGGGGTGTGGGAGTCACCGCCCGGTGGGCCACCGGACGCTCCCGGCATCACCGGCCCTCCTCGGGTCGGGCCGCGCCGCTCGTCGGCAGGTTGGTACGGAACCGGCCGGCCCCCACCTCATCTGTCCTCAAGGAGGTCACGCAGTTGCTGGCGGCGGCTGACACCGAGCTTCGGGTAGACGTTGTACAGATGGGAGCCCACGGTACGCGGCGAGAGGAAGAGCTGTTCACCGATCTCCCGATTCGACAGGCCGCTCGCGGCCAGCCGGACGATCTGCCTTTGTTGTCCGGTCAGTTGCTCCAGCATGCCTGAAGCGTCGGGGGTGGGTGCCGCTCCGCTGGCGCGCAGTTCGCGGGCTGCGGCTGTGGCGAGGGCGCCCGCGCCCAGGCGCTCGGCGGTTTCCAGCACGGTGGTCAGCTGCTGACGCGCCTCGCGTGTCCGCCTGGAGCGCCGCAGCCAGATGCCGTAGTTGAGGCGGACGTGGGCGCGTTCCCACGGCCACCGGTCCGCCTCGTGGTTGACCAGGGCGAGGTGGAAGTGTCGTTCGGCGTTCTCGTCCGGTTCGACGAGGGCGGTGGCATGGTGCAGGAGCAGCGTCATCCTGGTGCTCGTGCGGTCTCCCTGCCCCGCGCGGAGCCGGGTGAGAGCCGGAACGATCTCGTCGGTCCGGCCGGTGCGTTGGGCCGCGACCGCGAGTTCGGCGATGCTCCGGGGCGACAGGACGGGGTGCAGCGGCGAACCGTCGTCGGTGAACAGCTCGCGCAGGTGCCGCCAGCCGGTGTCCCAGTGCCCCAGCGCGATGGCGGCCAGTCCCCGAGCGCGCAGCAGCCGGGCGTGGGTGGCTCGGTTCTCGTCCAGGCAGACGGCGCGCCAGATCGAGGGGGTGAACCAGGGCTCCGGCGGGACGGTTCCGCGCAGTGCCTGCAGGGCCAGGTCCTGTGCCTGGAGATCCGCCTGGAGGCGCGGCAGGCGCAGCACGGTGGCCTCGGCCGTCGCCTCCCGGATCAGGGCCTCGGCCTCGGCGAACCACCCGATGCCCACGAGGGTGTCCACGAGGGCGGAGACCGTCCAGCCGCGCACGCCGAAGGCCCGAACCGCCCCGAGTCGGGCATCGGTCTCGCGGAACTGGCCCAGGCCCACGTCCGCCTCGTCCCCGAGGTAGGCGGCCGAGTGGAGCGCCGCCCGGCAGGCAAGGGCGCTCAGGCCGTCCGGCGGCGTGCCTTTCGTACCCTCCAGGCCCACCGGCGAGCGTGTCGCGGCGTGTGGCCGGACCACCGCGGCGACCAGCGCGTCCAGTGCCTGTCGTACGGCCGGCCCGTCCAGGCGGCCACCCGGCTCGGTCGCCGGAGGCCGAGGCCCGTCGGCACGGTGGGGCTCCCGGACAGGGATGGTCTCCCGGACCTGGTCGGGCTGCCGGGCACGGTCGAGCAGCATGGACAGGCCGGTTCGGTGTTCCGGCAGACCGGACTGGACGGCGATGCCCGCCGCCACCGCCGTCAACGCGAGCGCGACGGGGCGGCCGACCAGCGCAAAGTGCTCCGAGGCGTCGACCAGCAGAGCGAAGGCTTCCCGCTGGGAAGACTCCAGCGACAGGACCGATGCCAGGGCACCGGCGGCGATGCAGACGAGTTCCGGGTCTTTCGCGCTCTGGACGAACCGGCCGTGCAGGTCCTTCACCCAGCCGGGATCCCCCACCGCCTGCGCCGCCACCAGGGCTTCGGCCAGACGCCGCGCGTGTTCCCGCCGCTGTGGGCTGAGCCGGGCCGCCTGCTCCAAGGCGCGCGCGGTGCTCACCGTGTCCCCGTGCCGCCATGCGGAGTCCTCAAGCGCGGCGGCCACCGACTCGCTGGTGCACAACGCCGCGGCGGCCAGGTGGTGTGCGCTGCCCTCCGGCCGCGCAACGGCCGCGGCGAGGTCCAGGTGGGCCTGCTGCCGCTCACCCGCCGGATGCCGTGAGAACGCGGCCGACCGTGCCAGCGGATGCCGGAAGACGAGGCGGTCCTCGACCAGCGAGACCAGACCGGCCGCCTCCGCCGGGGCCCACACCGCAAGGTCGCCGGTGTCCAGGGCCGCCATGAGGGAGGCGACGCCCTCCCCGGGCTGGGCGGCCGCGGCGTACAGCAGGGCCCGTTCTGTCTCCGGGGGCAGTACGTCGAGTCGTGCCGCGAAGGCGTGTCCCGTCAGCGGGCGCCACATCGGTGCGTCGGCGCCGCCTCCCGCCCGGGAGGCCGCAGGCAGACCGCGGCTCAGTTCCACCAAGGCCAAGGGGTTGCCTTCGGCTTCCTCCAGGATCTCCAGCCTGCGCCTTCCAGTGGGCGGCGCAGGCTGTCGATCCAGCAGCGCCGCGGCCGAAAGAGCACTCAACGGGCGCAGATGCAGATCCTCCGTGCCGGGGGGAAGGTTGGGCGGGGGCGTCTCGCCGCGCGCGGTGAGCAGAAGCCTGACCGGGCGGCCGGCCAGGAGCCGGATCCCGGCGCACAGCCCGTCGAGGAAGGCGCGGTCGCAGGCGTGGATGTCGTCCACGCACACCAACACCGGGCCGGACGCCGCGAGTCGATCCAACAAGGCCAGCAGAGCGGTCTGCACCTGCTCGTCGTCCGGTCCGCCATCGTGGGAGGCGGGACTCAGGGCGGCGCTCAGCACCCGGCCGTGTGGGGCGGGCAGGCCGGGCACGTCGTCCAGGACCGGCACCAGCAGTTGCTGCAGACAGGCGCGCGCGTGCCGGTGGTCCGCGGCCCAGCCCTGCGCCGACAGGACGAGCGTGCCGTCACCGGTGGCGACTTCCCGGGCGTGGCGGAGCAAGGTCGTCCGCCCGATCCCCTCCTCCCCGAGGAGCAGCAACGCCTGGGGGCTGCCGGGTTGTCGCGTCACGCACCGCAGGATCCGCTCGATCTCACCGTCCCGACCCAGTGGACGCAACGCCGCCGTGCGGCAGTACCCGTGGGCGGCCTCCTGGCCGGCCGTCGATCGGGATGGGTGGACCGTCATGCACATACTCCGGAACTGCTCGGCTGCCCACGGCTGTGGGCGTGTTCCCTGGCCGTGCTCATCATCGGGGGAGCGAAGTCGCCACGCTTCTGTCACATGACCGGTCGTCCGCCGTCACGGGTCCTGACCGGCGCCGGGACCGCGGCCGGCCGGGGACGGCCGCGCGCGTGCGACCGACCGCGGGTGGCAGGATGGCCGGCGCGTGATCACCGGTGCTGGAGGAGTACGACCGTGGTGCACATAGGCCCCAATTACCCTGCCGATCCGGGCATCCTGGGCAGATCGACCGAACTCTCCCGCCTTGAGGAGCTGCTCGCAGCGGTGGACGGAACCGGTTCCCAGGTGCTGGTGCTGACCGGAGAGCCGGGAGCGGGCAAGAGCACCCTCGTCGACTGGACCGCCGAGCGGGGGCGGGCCCGCGGACTGCGGATCCTGCGCGTCCGGGGCAGCGAGGGCGAGGCCGGACTGGGACTCTCGGGCGTCCACCAGCTGCTGCATCCGCTGCTTCCCGGCGACACCCTGCCCGCCCGGCAACGAGCCGCCCTGGACCGCGCGTTCGGACCGGCGGCGACACCGGACGAGGTGGTCCTCGACCAGTTGTCGCTGTGCATCAGCGTGCTCGCCCTGATCGCCGACGCCGCCGCACGCCGGCCTCTCCTCCTGGTGGACGACGCCCAGTGGCTGGACTTCGGCTCGATGGACGTACTGGGCTTCCTCGCCCGGCGCCTGGAGGGCAAGCCGGTGGTGATGCTGCTCGCCGCCTGCGAGGACTCCGTGCCCGCCCGCTTCGACCGGGACTTCCCGCAGGTGACCGTGGGCCCGCTGAGCCGGGCGGCGGCAGGGCTGCTGCTGAACGCCCAACCGACCCCGCCTCGCGGCAGGGCCCGCACCCAGATCCTCCAGCAGGCCGCCGGCAATCCGCTGGCCCTGATCGAACTGCCCAGAGCCCTTGCCCGGGGCCGGACCGGGCCGGACCAGGAGGGCGGAGCCGCCCTGCCGCCCACCACCCGTCTGAAGAACCTGTTCGCCGCCGACCTCCCCGGGCTGCCCGAACCCACCCGCGAGACACTCCTCTTGGCGGCCGCAGCGGGCACCGGACACCTGGCCGACCTGCTGCGCGCCGCCCCGTCGGCGGACGTCGTCCAGGCGCTCGCCCCCGCGGAGCGCGTCGGGCTGGTGCGGATCGAGGACGGCCAGGTGCTGTTCCGCCACCCATTGGTGCGCTCGGCCATCTACCACGCGGCCTCCTTCGCCGAACGTCGTCAAGCTCATCTGGCGCTGGCCTCCGCTCTCACCGGCGCACCGGATCGCCGCGCCTGGCACCTGGCCACCGCGGCGACGGGTGAGGACGCGGAAGTCGCCGACGCCCTGGCGGAGAGTGCCGAACGTGCCCGGGCCCGGGGTGGATTCGCGGCGGCCGCCTCGGCGCTGGAACGCGCCGCGCAGCTGACCCCGGCAGCGGAGCTGCGCGCCCGGCGGCTGCTGGGGGCCGCACAGGCCGCCATGTTCGCCGGCCATCCGCAATGGGTCGGCGAGCTCAGCGGCCGGGTCGGCGACCTGACCGAGGACGCCCGGCTGCGTGCGGAGGCTTCCCTGCTGGGCGGTTGGGCACTCGGTGTGACACTCCGTCACGACGACGCACTGACGCTCCTGTTCGACGTGGCCGAAGGCGCCGCCGTGTCAGCACCGGACCTGGCGCTGGGCACCCTGGGAACCGCGGCGACGTCCGTCTACCACTCAGGGAAGGCGTTCCACCGGGCCGAACTGCGCCGGATCGGCGCCCTGGTCGACGGAACCAGCCATCCCGCAGCCTTCGCCTGGACCCGAGCGGCTGTCGACCCGCACCGTCGACGGGCCCAACTCCTGCGTCTTTTGCAGAACGGGCTGGCCGACGTGTCACCGGAGTCGATGGAAGACCTCACGGCGCTCGGCGGCACGGCCTGGATCCTGGACGAGACCGAGCAGGCCGTTCGCCTTCTCGGCCGGACCATGGACGTCCTACGCCGCGCCGGCAGCATGGGCACGAACGCGACCGTTTCGCAGACACTCGCCCTCGCCCTGTTCGAGAGCGGTGCATGGACGGCGGCCCAGGACGCGGCGGACGAGGCGTTCTGCATGGCGACCGAGGCGGGAGCCGACAACGTGACCCTGGGCTCCTGCATCCTGCAGGCCAGCCTGCGCGCACTGCGGGGGGACCATGCGACCGCGCGGACGCAGGCCATGGAAGCCGTACGGGGCTTGGACCTGCGCGGATCCCTGAGCCTCCAGGTCAGGCACCGGCACGCCCTGGGCATGGCCGCGTACGTCGCCGGTGACCACGCCGACGCCTACGAGCAGCTGCGCGCCGCCTTCACCCGCGACTTCCGGCCCGTTCCCGTCCACTACCACGCCTCCGCCTACCTGCTGGGCGACCTGGCCGCCACGGCGGTCCGCGCGGGCCGGACGGATGACGCCCGCACGGTGGTGGAGGCCCTCGAAGACGGCCTGGAACCCGACAGGTCGCCCCGGCTGGCCGCCGTTCTGCACCGGGCCGCCGCTCTGCTGAGCGTGAACGAGAAGGCCGAGGACCACTTCCGGGCCGCCCTGGCCGACGGCGTCACCGACTGCTGGCCCTTCGAGAAGGCGCGCACCCGGCTGGACTTCGGCGAGTGGCTGCGCCGGCGCCGCCGCAGCGCCGAGGCACGCCCGCACCTCAACGCGGCACTGGAGTGCTTCCAGCGGGTCGACGCCCGGCCCTGGGCCGATCGCACCGCAGCGGAACTTCGAGCAGCAGGAGCCCCGAGGGCAGCGGCGACGGCGTCGAGTGCGGCGGACGCACTCACCGCGCAGGAACGGCAGATCGCGGAACTGGCCGCCCAGGGCCTGACCAACCGCGACATCGCGGCCCGCCTGCACCTCTCGCCCCGCACCGTCGGCTACCACCTGCACAAGATCTTCCCCAAGCTGCGCATCAGCGCCAGAGCACAACTCCGCGACGCCCTCTCGCAGGATCCGCCGCAGTGACCGGCCGCGGTGCGCACGCCCCGGGCGAACGGCAGTACCCTCCGGGCCCGCCGCCAGGCCACCGCTGAGCCGATGCCCCGTCGGACGGTCCGCGGCGGGTTGCTTGCCCTCGCCGTCATCGATCTCGCGGACGCGTACGTGTACGCGTCCCACCATCCGGACAGGCCGGCGGGCCGATGGTTCAGTCGGCGTGTGCGAGCAGTTGCTCGGAGAGGGTCCACAGGCGTCGGGCTCCCGCGGGGTCGAGGGCGTAGCGGGCCACGCCCTGGAGGGGTGCGCCGCGGCGGTCCAGGACCGGGGATTCGTTGCAGTCGGTGAAGTAGCGGCCGCCGATGCCGTCCAGCAGGGGTGAGGTGGCGAGGAGTACGGACGTGGCGGCTCCCTGGCCGACTGTTTTGATGAGTTCGGTGGGGACGCTGCCGCTGCCGCGGCCGCCTTCGGTGTGGCGTTGGAGGTTGGTGTGGATGGCGCCGGGCATCACGGCGTTGGCGGTGATCCCGTCCTGGGCCCAGCGGCGGGTGGCCTCCACGGCGAAGTGGACGTTGGCGGTCTTGGACTGGCCGTAGGCGAGCCAGGGGTCGTAGGGGCGGAAGGCGAAGTGGATGTCGTCCCACACGACGGGGGACAGTTGGTGGCCGCTGGAGCTGACGACGACGATGCGGGCGGGGCCGTCGGCGGCGAGGGCGTCGTGCAGGCCCGTGGCGAGGGCGAAGTGGCCCAGGTGGTTGGTGGCGAACTGCCATTCCCAGCCCTGGGCCGTGTACCGCTCGGGGCTGGCCATGACGCCCGCGTTGTTCACGAGGACGTGCAGTGGGCCCTGCCAGGCCGTGGTGAAGGCGGTGACGGACGCCGGGTCGGCGAGGTCGAGGTGGGCGACGCGCAGGTCCTGGTTGCCGGTGGCCTCGGTGATGGCCTTGGCGACGCGTTCGCCCGCCGCGGTGTCACGGACGGCCAGGGTGACGGCCGCCCCCTGAGCGGCGAGGACGCGGGCCGTTTCCGCGCCGAGGCCGGAGGAGGCGCCGGTGACCAGCACGCGGCGTCCGGTGAGGTCGACGCCCTGGGCGACCTCCGCGGCCGTGCTGGAGAAGCCGAAGGGGGTGGTGACGGCGGTCATGCGTGAACTCCTGGTGGGGAAACGGGGAAGCAGGGAAGCGGGGAAGTGGGGGAAGCGGGGAAG